>NZ_NWMV01000153.1 GCF_002837145.1 Macromonas nakdongensis
GCTGGCCGAGCCGGAGGCCCTGACCTTCGTTTACCCCGAATGGGACGCCACCCTCGGGCGGCACCGCCCCGACTGGTGCACCCTCACCGAGCACCGCCCGGCCCCGGCGGAAGGCGCGGTGGCTTCGAGCATGGCGCTGCCGCCCCCGGTGCGGGGCTGGCGCGGCCAGCGGCTGGACCGCCGCCAGCGCCCGCCGCCACGGCGCGAGGGCGACGACATCGACATGGACGCCCTGGTGCGCGTGTGGGTGGAGCGGGCCCGGCAGCCCCAGGCCGATCCCCGGGTGTTCCGCCCAGCGGTGTTCGCGCCGCAGGCCCTGTCGCTGCTGGTCTTGCTGGACCTGTCCCAATCCGCCAGCGACCCGGCGTTCGGGGGGCCCGCCACGGTGCTCGACCTGGAAAAACACGGCGCGCTGACCCTGGCCCGCACCCTCCAGGCGGCGCCCGACCGGGTGGCCATCCACGGTTTTCGCTCCGACACCCGCCACCGGGTTGGCTACGAACGGCTGCTGGACTTTGGCCAGCCATTGAACGGGCCGGCCGAACACCGCCTGGCCGGTGCTGTGGCACACGGCTCCACCCGCATGGGCACGGCCATCCGCCATGCCACCGGCCTGCTGGCCGAGGAGCCCTCGCCCCAGCGCGCGGTCTTCGTCGTCACCGACGGCGCGCCGTCCGACGTGGACGTGTTCCGCGCCGACCACCTGATCGAGGATGCGGCCGCGGCGGTGCGCGAGGCCCGGGCGCGGGGCGTCGAGGTCTGCGGCCTGGTGCTGGACCCCCTGGCCGACGCCTACGCCCAGCGCATCTTCGGCCGGCGCGGCTTCCAGGTGGTGGAGCAACCCCAGGGCCTGGTGCGCGGTATGCGGCACCTGCTGCGGCGCCTGGACCCTTGAGGACCAGGGCCCTCGCCGTCAGTGGGCGCTTACTGCCCGGTCAGCATCCAGCGCGCGGCTTTCTCCGCCATCATCAGCGTGGGGCTGTTGGTGTTGCCGCTGGTGATGGTGGGCATGGCGCCGGCGTCCACCACGCGCAGCCCGGCGATGCGGCCACCGCGGCCGTCGCGCACGCGCAGGTGGCTGTCGAGCACGGCGTTCGGGTCGCCGTCCGCCCCCATGGCGGTGGTGCCCACCGGGTGGAAGATGGTGGTGGCGATGTCGCCGGCCAGGCGGGCCAGGTCGGCGTCGCTCTGGTATTGGACGCCGGGCTTGAATTCTTCCGGCTGGTACGGCGCCAGTGCGGGTTGCGCCACGATGCGCCGCGTCAGGCGCAGGCTGTCTGCGGCCACCTGGCGGTCTTCGGGCGTGCTCAGGTAGTTGGGGGCGATGGCCGGGGCGTCTTCAAAGCGGTTGCTCTTGACGTGCACCGTGCCCCGGCTGCTGGGGTTGAGGTTGCACACGCTGGCGGTGAAGGCCGGGAAGGCGTGCAGCGGCTCACCAAAGGCCTCCAGGCTCAGCGGTTGCACGTGGTACTGCACATTGGGCCAGGCGTGCTCGGGCGAGCTGCGTGTGAAGGCGCCCAACTGGCTGGGCGCCATGCTCATGGGGCCGCTTTGCTTGAGGGCGTATTCCAGCCCGATCATCGCCTTGCCCCAGAGCGAATTGGCGGTGGTGTTGAGCGTTTTGGCGCCCTGCACCTTGTACACCGAGCGGATTTGCAGGTGGTCCTGCAAATTGCCGCCCACCCCGGGCAGGTCCACCTGCACCGGAATGCCACGCGCTTGCAGCAGGGCCGCCGGGCCAACGCCCGAGAGCTGCAGGATCTGCGGCGAACCGATGGCGCCGGCACTCAGCACCACCTCGCGTTCGGCGTGGGCGGTCACCATCTCTGTGCCGGTCCACACCTGCACGCCCACGCAGCGCTGGCTGCCGTCGGGCTGGGTCTCCAGCAGCAGGCGGCTGACCTGGGCACCGTTCCACAGGTCAAAGTTGGGGCGGCCGTAGCAGGTGGGGCGCAAAAACGCCTTGGCCGTGTTCCAGCGGAAACCGCTTTTCTGGTTCACCTCGAAGTAGCCCACGCCTTCGTTGTTGCCGCCGTTGAAGTCCGGCGTGGCCGGGATGCCGGCCTCCACCGCGGCCTGGGCGAAGGCGTCCAGAATGTCCCAGCGCAGGCGTTGCTTTTCCACCCGCCATTCGCCGCCGCTGCCGGTTTCGGGGCGTTTGCCGTGGCCGTGCAGGGCGGCAAACGCGGCATCGGCGTCGCCGCCCGGGTCCAGGCGGTAGTGGTCTTCGTGGGCCTTGAAGTCGGCCAGGCTGTTGGCCCAGGTCCAGGCCTCGTCGCCGGTGATTTGCGCCCAGCGGTCGTAATCGCGGCTTTGGCCGCGCATGTAGATCATGCCGTTGATGCTGCTGCAGCCGCCCAGCACCTTGCCGCGCGGGTAGCGCAACTGGCGGCCGTTGAGGCCGGCGTCGGGTTCGGTCTGGTAGAGCCAGTCGGTGCGCGGGTTGCCGATGCAGTACAGGTAGCCCACCGGGATGTGGACCCAGTGGTAATCGTCTTTCTGGCCGGCTTCGATCAGCAGCACGCGGTGGGCGGGGTTGGCACTCAGGCGGTTGGCGAGCAGGCTGCCGGCGGTGCCGGCGCCGACCACGATGAAGTCGTAGGTGTTGTTGTTGTCCAAACAGGTCTCCTCGGCGGGGCCGCCCCGTGCGGGGCGGCCGTGGGGCGGTGGCGTGTGCTTATTTTGACGTCGGCATCACGAACTCGGCGCCCTTGCCAATGCTTTCGGGCCAGCGCTGCATCACGCTTTTTTGCTTGGTGTAGAAGCGCACGCCTTCTTCGCCGTAGGCGTGCATGTCGCCGAACAGGCTGCGCTTCCAGCCGCCAAAGCCGTGCCAGGCCATGGGCACTGGGATCGGCACGTTGATGCCGACCATGCCCACCTGGATGCGGCGGGCGAACTCGCGTGCGACGTTGCCGTCGCGGGTGAAGCAGGCGGTGCCGTTGCCGAACTCGTGGTCGTTGATGAGCTGCACCGCGGTGGCAAAGTCGGGCACGCGCACGCAGGCCAGCACCGGGCCGAAGATCTCTTCCTTGTAAATCTTCATCTCGGGCGTGACGTGGTCAAACAGCGTGCCGCCCATCCAGAAGCCCTGCTCGCAACCCTCGCCGGTCTGCGCCGCGTCGAACTGGCGGCCGTCCACCAGCAGCTTCGCGCCTTCGGCCTGCCCGGCGGCGATGTAGCCGCTGATGCGGGCATGAGAGGCGGGGGTGACGATGGGCCCCATTTCGGCGGCCAGGTTGGTGCCGTTGAGCACCTTGAGCTGCTTCGTGCGCTCCACCAGCAGCGGCATCACCTTGTCGGCCACGTCGCCCACCAGCACCGCCACTGAAATGGCCATGCAGCGCTCGCCGGCCGAGCCGTAGGCCGCGCCAATGAGCGCGTCCACCACCTGGTTCACGTCGGCGTCGGGCATCACCACCATGTGGTTCTTGGCGCCGCCCAGGGCCTGCACGCGCTTGCCGTGGCGGGCGCCGGTTTCGTAGATGTAGTTGGCAATCGGGGTGGAGCCGACGAAGCTCACCGCCTTCACATCCGGGTGGTCCAGCAGCGCGTCCACGGCTTCCTTGTCGCCCTGCACCACGTTGAACACGCCGTCGGGCAGACCGGCCTGCTTGAGCAGGTCGGCGATGAACAGCGAGGGCGACGGGTCGATGGGGCTGGGCTTGAGCACAAAGGTGTTGCCGCAGGCAATGGCCACGGGGAACATCCACATCGGCACCATCACGGGGAAGTTGAACGGCGTGATGCCGGCCACCACGCCCAGCGACTGGCGCATGGTCCAGTTGTCGATACCGGTGGACACCTGCTCGGTGTAGTCGCCCTTGAGCAGTTGCGGGATGCCGGTGGCGAACTCCACGATCTCGATGCCGCGGGTGACTTCGCCCTGCGCGTCGGTGAACACCTTGCCGTGCTCGGCGGTGATCATGGCGGCCAGCTCGTCCTTGTGCTGGTTGAGCAGCTCCAGGAACTTGAACATGATGCGCGCCCGGCGCAGCGGCGAGGTGTCGGCCCAGGCCGGGAAGGCGGCTTGCGCGGCGGCGACGGCGGTGTTCACGTCTTGCACGTTGCCCAGGCGCACCTGGCGGCTCACGGCGCCAGTGGCGGGGTTGTAAACGGGCTGCACGCGCTGGCTGGTGCCGGCGCTGCGCTGGCCGGCGATGTACTGGGCGATTTCGGTGGGGTCGGTGTAGGTGTGCATGGGGGTGTCGGTGGGTCGGAACAGATGGAGGCAGTGTAGAAAGAGCCCCCCTGGCGTGCATAGCCCCCATCGCTGAAAATATTGTTCATCAAACTGAACAATGACTGCATGGAAGCGCAAAAAATCGATGCCCTCTGGGGCCACCTGTACTGGCTGTCGGTGCTGGCCCAGCAGGGCAGCTTCACGGCCGCGGCCGACCGCCTGGGGGTGAGCAAGGCCGCCATGAGCCAGCGCGTGGCCGAGCTGGAGCGGGTGGCGGGCGTGCCCCTGGTGCAGCGCACCACCCGCAGCGTGCGCCTGACCGAAGCGGGCCAGCGCCTGGTGGACCGCACCCGGCCTTCGTTCGACCAGATTGCCCACGCCTGGTCCGAAACCAGCGACCAGGCCGACGAGCCCCGCGGCCTGTTGCGGGTCACGGCGCCGGTGGCGCTGGCGCGCCAGCAGATCGTGCCGCTGCTGCCGGCTTTCTTGCAGCGCCACCCCGGCATCCGCATGCAGCTCGACCTGTCGGACCGGCTCAGCGCGCTGGCCACCGAGGGCTTCGACCTGGCCATCCGCCACACCGCCCGCCCGCCAGACACCCATGTGGCCTGGCGCCTGTGCGCCACCCAGAGCGTGCTGGTGGCTGCCGGTGCGTATCTGCAGCGGCACGCCGCCCCACAGCAGCCGGAGGACTTGGTGGCACACAACTGCCTGCACTACCCCCGCGCCCACGAAACCCCGGCCTGGCATTTCGAAGCGCTGGGCGGGGCACGCGCCGGCGAGCGGCTGACCCTGCCGGTGGCGGGCTCCCTGGCCGCCAACAACAGCGAGGCCTTGCGCGACGCCGCCCTGGGCGGCCTGGGGATTGCACTGCTGCCCGATTTCACCGCCCGCGAGGCCCTGCTCAACGGGCGCCTGGTGCGGGTGCTGCCGCAATGGAAATCGGTGGGCGCCTTCGCCGAGGACCTGTACGCCCTGCGCCCCTACACACCCTATGTGCCGCGCGCGGTGACGGTGCTGGTGGCCTACCTGCGCGAGGCGCTGGCGGGCGGGTTTGCGCTGCCGACGGATCTGGGGGGCCACCTTTGAGGTCGGGCGCTGGATCATCGCCAATGCGCAGCACCTGTCTGTGTGCAGGTTGCACCGGGTGGGTGTTTCCCGCGTCTGCGGCGATGGGCCCGATCGGCAGGGGCCGTTTCCAGCCTCAGTGGCCCAGGCGCCTCAATCCAGTGGGAGCCGAATGTCCTCCCGCACCAGGCGCTCGTAGGAGTCGGCCGGTACCGGCGGGCTGAACAGGTAGCCCTGCAGCTGGTCGCAGCCGAGCGCCCGCAAAAAGGCCATCTGCTCGCGCGTTTCCACGCCTTCGGCCACGATCTCCTGGCGCATCTGCTGCCCCATGGTGACGATGGCGCGGGCAATGGCGCAGTCGTCGCTTTGCTGCGGAATGCCGATGACGAAAGAGCGGTCGATTTTGAGTGTGGTGATGGGGAACTTCTTCAGGTAGGCCAGGCTGGAGTAGCCGGTGCCGAAGTCGTCCAGCGCGATGCCCAGGCCCATGGCGGCCAGTTCGTTCATGATGGGCACCACCTCGTCGGCGCTGCGCACCATCAGGCTTTCGGTGATTTCCAGCTTGAGCCGGTGTGGCGCCAGGTCGTGGGTGGCCAGCAGGGCGTCGATGCGTTTGGGCAGGTATTTGTCGAACTGCCGCGCCGACAGGTTGACCGCCAGCGGCGGCATGTCCAGCCCGCGCGTGTGCCAGTCGCGCAGCTGGCGGCAGGCTTCGTGCAGCACCCAGTCGCCCAGTTCCAGGATGAGGCCCGAGTCTTCCGCCACCGGCACGAACTGGCCCGGGTGGAGCAGGCCCCGCGTCGGGTGCGTCCAGCGCAGCAGCGCTTCGGCCCCGACGATGCGCCCGGTGCGCAGGCTGACCTTGGGCTGGTGGTAGAGCTGCAGCTGGCCGTGGGCCAGAGCGTGGCGCAGCTCGCCTTCGATGCGGAAGCGCTCGGTGGCGCGTTCGTTCATCTCGGCGCTGAAGAAGCGGATGGGGGTGTCGTGGTCGTCCACCCGCTGGTTGGCGAGTTCGGCGCAGCGCAGCAACTGGGCGGTGTCCATGCCGTTGTCGGGGTAGAGCGCAATGCCCACGCTCACCGGGCAGTCCACTTCCAGGCCGTGGAGCACGTAGGCCGGGCGCAGCAGGGCCAGCACCTTGTGCGCCACCAGGCCGGCGTGCTCGCGCCGGCGCATGTTGGGCAGGGCGATGGCCAGTTTGTCGTGCCCCAGCCGGGCCAGGATGTCCTGCTCGCGCAAGGCCTTTTGCAGCCGGTGGGCGGCCTGGGCCAGCAGGTCGTCGCCCACCTCGTGGCCCAGGGTGTCGTAAATCCAGCTCAGGCGCTGCAGTTGCACCACCAGCACCGCGCCCAGGCCCTTGCCGCGTTTGGCCTGGCTCAAGGCCTGGGCCAGCAACTGGCCCAGCAGCAGGCGGTTGGGCAGGCCGGTGACGGTGTCGAAGTTGGCCAGCTTCTGCAACCGGGTTTCGGTGTCGTGGTGGCTGGTGATGTCGGAAAAAATGCAGAAGGCGTGGGTCACCGCGCCGTCTTCGTCGCGCACGGTGCTGATGCAGGCCGACAGCGGAAACACCTCGCCGCTTTTGCGCCGCCCCAGCACCTCGCCCAGCCACAGACCGGGGCCGTGCATGGCGGCCTGCACCTGGGCGTGGAAGTCGGTGCCGTCGCGGCCGGCGCGCAGCAGGTCGGGGGTTTGGCCCAATGCCTCACTGGCGGGGTAGCCGGTGATGCGGCTGAACGCGGCGTTGACCGTGACGATGCGGCCCTGTGCGTCGGTCACCAGCACGCCCTGGCTGCTGTTTTCGATGATGCTGACATACAGGCGCAGCCGGTCTTGCGCGCTGATCTCGGTGTCCAGCGGTTCGTAGACCGCGCACAGGCCGCAGGTGTCGCCATCGGCGTCGGTCTCGCGCTGCAGGGTCAGGCGCAGCTTCACCGTCTGGCCGTTCTTGGTGCGTCGCAGCACGGTGCCCTGGAGGGGGCCGCGCTCTGCTGGCCACGGGGCCAGTTCGGCAAAGTCGCCATCGTCCGGTTGGCACAGCAGCAGCAGGTGCTGGCCCAGGGCCTCGGTTTCGCTGTGGCCGAAACAGGCGCTGGCCGCGGCGTTCCAGCCGGTGATGAAGCCGGCCAGGTCCAGCCGCACCTGCGGCAGGTGCGCCCCGGGCATGGGCGCTTCAGGCGGGGCGGCCATGGGCCAGGCTCTCCTGTGTCAGGTGCAGCACCCAGCCGCAGGCTTGCAGCAACAGGGTGTTGAAGGTGTCGGCGCTCACCGACCAGCGCGCCAGTTGCGCCGCGGTGCCGGCCCGGTCGGCGCGCTCCACCGTTTCCCAGGTGGTGAGCAGGGCGCCGAGTTCGCCCTGGTGGTCGATCAAGGCGGCGTGCAGCGTGTCGGTCACGCGGATGGTGCGCAGCATCTCGCCCAGCGGGGTGCCGAACAGAACCCCCAGCATGGAGAACATGCCAGTCATGAAGGCCTGGTCCTGGCCGTGGCGGTCCAGGCCCGCGGCTTGGGCCAGCAGCTCCATGCCACGCGCGCGCAGGCTGACGCGGGCCATCAGCATGGCGCTGCGTTCGTCGTCGTCGCGGGCGGCGAACAGCAGCAGGTTGAGCCAGCGCTTGAGTTGCTGGCGCCCCAGCAGGAGGATGGCCTGGCCGAAGCTGGTGATCTCGCGCCGGCTGCCCATGGCCACCGAATTGACCAGTCGCAGCAGCTGGTAGGACAGGGCGGCGTCGTGGCGGAACACGTCTTCCAGCAGGTGGGTGTCGGCGTCTTCGCCCACCATCTGCAGCAGTTGCAGGGCGCGCTGGCGCGAGGCCGCCTGGGCGACGTTGGGTTTGCCCGGCGGGGCCAGGTACCAGTCGCCGCTGAACCAGCGGGGGCCCGCAGGCCAGGGGGTGCTGCCGGGCTGGCCCGCAGGCACGTCGGCGGCGTCCACCAGCTGGCCACCGCTGGCGCCCAGGGCCTCGGTCGGGGCCGCGGGCCAGGCCTGCAGCCGGGCGCGGTCCCACAGGCAGGGCATGGCGGTGCCCAGTTCGGCCAGGGCCGGCTGGGCGAGCCAGGGCAGCAGCCCGGTGGCCTCGCTGGCCTCGGTCGGGCCCTGCCAGC
>NZ_NWMV01000154.1 GCF_002837145.1 Macromonas nakdongensis
GCCGCTGTGGAACCAGCCGCCTTCGAAGGCGGCGGCGCTGCGTTCTTCGTCGCGGTAGTAGCCGCTCAGCAGCTGCGGCGAGCGGTGCACGATCTCGCCCACCTCGCCCGGGGCCACGTCTTCCATGGCGTCGTTCACCACCCGGGTTTCCACGTTCAGCGCGGCGCGCCCGGCCGAGCCGGCCTTGCGCAACTGGTCCTCGGGCTTGAGGACCGTGGCCACCGGGGCGATCTCGGTCTGGCCGTACAGGTTCCACAGCCGCACCTGGGGCAGGCGCTGCTGCATTTCCTTGAGCACCGCCACCGGCATGATGGACGCGCCGTAATAGCCCTTGCGCAGCGCGCTCAGGTCGGTCTGGTCGAAGCGCGGCGAGCGCAGCAGCCCGATCCACACCGTGGGCGGCGCGAAAAAGGAGCTGATGCGGTGCGCCGCCAACAGCTGCAGCAGGTGGTCCGGTGTGGGCGTGCCGGTGATGACGTTGCTGGCCCCCACGTACACCGCCGGTCCGAAAAACACGTCGAGCTGGGCGCAGTGGTACAGCGGCAGCGCGTGCAGCACGGTGTCGCCCTCGGCGATGTCGGCGTCCACCAGGCAGGTCACGTACTCGGCGATCACCGCCTCGTGCGTCAGCATCGCGCCTTTGGGCCGCGACTCGGTGCCACTGGTGTAGATGATCTGCGCCAGCATCCGCCCGTCCAGCTCGCGCTCGGGAGCCGGGCCGGCTTGCAGCAGCGCGTCGAAGCGCAGCAGGCCGGGGGTGGGCTCGGTCGGGCCTTCGCTGGGCAGCCAGACGCGCTGGCGCACGGCCGTGCCCGCGCTGGCGGCCCGGCCCAGTTCGGCAAAACCGCTGTCGGTGCAGAGCACGGTGGCGCCGCTGTGGCTCAGGATGTAGTTCGCCTCCTCGGCGCTGAGCATGAAGTTGACCGGCACCAGCACCGCGCCCAGCCGGGCCACGGCAAAGCGCAGCGCGGCAAAGGCGTGCGAGTTGCGGGCGATCACCGCCACCCGGTCGCCCACCGCCACGCCCAGGCCGGCCAAGCCATTGGCCAGGGCGTTGCAGGTGTCGTCGAACTCGGCGTAGCTCCAGGCGGTGTCGCCGCAGCGGATGGCGGGTTTGTGCGGGAAGCGCTGGCGCGTGCGGCGCAGCAGGTCGCCCAGGGTCTGGCGGTTCAGGGGGGTGGCGGTCATGGCGTGTCTCCGGGTGGTTGTTGTGGTGTGCAAACGAAACGTGCCCCAGCAGGGGCACGTTAAGCGGTTTACGGTCGGGGCGCTGTCAAGTCCGCATCAGCTGAGGGAGCCAT
>NZ_NWMV01000155.1 GCF_002837145.1 Macromonas nakdongensis
CCGCGGGTCGGCCCCCCGGCACCGGCCGCCACGGCGGGCGGGCCGGCCACCAGCGCCGTCAGCACCTCCGCCGTGCAGGGCCGTGCGTTGGACGCGCCGGCGGCCTCATCCAGCGCGCCCGCCCCGTCGGCCGCCGCAGCCCCTGCGGCCAGCGCCGAGGACGTGAGCTTCGCCTGGCCGGCCAAGGGCCAGCTCCTCGACACCTTCGACGAGGCCCGCTACAAGGGCGTCGGCATCGGCGGGCGCCTGGGCGACCCGGTGCTGGCCGCGGCCGATGGTCGGGTGGTCTACGCCGGTGCCGGCCTGCGCGGCTACGGCAACCTGATCATCCTCAAGCACAACAACACCTACCTGACCGCCTACGCCCACAACCAGGCACTGCTGGTCAAGGAAGACCAGACCGTGCGCCAGGGCCAGAAAATCGCCGAAATGGGCAGCAGCGACGCCGACCGGGTGAAACTGCACTTCGAGGTGCGTCGCCAGGGCAAGCCGGTCGATCCCCTCAAGCACCTGCCGGCCCGCTGATGAACGCGCCCCTGAACGCAACGGCGACCGCGTCGCCCGGCCTGGACCTGCCTGTCGACGTGCCCGCCGCTCCCTCGGCGCCTTTGCCCGAAGGCTGGCTGGAAATCGTGTCCCTCGACCTGGAGGCCCAGGGCGTGGCCCGCAAGCCCGACGGCAAGGTGGTGTTCATCGACGGTGCCTTGCCGACCGAACGCGTGAGTGCCCAGACCACCCGCCGCAAGAACCAGTGGGAGCAGGCCAGCCTGACCGATATCCACCGCGAATCGCCGCTGCGGGTGGTGCCGCGCTGCCCGAACTTCGGCCTGCACGCAGGCGCCTGCGGTGGCTGCAAGATGCAGCACCTCGACCCGCTGGCCCAGGTCGCCGTCAAGCAGCGCGTGCTGGAGGACAACCTCTGGCACCTGGGCAAGGTCAAGGCCGAAACGCTGCTGCGCCCGATTGCCGGGCCGGCCTGGGGCTACCGCTACCGCGCCCGCCTGTCGGTGCGCTACGTCGCCAAAAAGGGCGAGGTGCTGGTGGGCTTCCACGAGCGCAAGAGCCGTTACGTGGCCGACATGAAGGTTTGCCACGTGCTGCCGCCGCACGTCAGCGCGCTGCTGGTGCCGCTGCGCGAACTGGTGTTTGGCATGGACGCGCGCGAGACCTGCCCACAGATCGAGCTGGCCTGCGGCGACGCGGTGACCGCGCTGGTGTTGCGGCACCTGGAGCCGTTGTCCGCCGCCGACCTCCACCGCCTGCGCGAGTTTGCGTTGCGCCACAGCGGGAACGGCCAAGTGATCCAGTGGTGGCTGCAGCCCAAGGGGCCGGACACGGTGCACCTGCTCGACACCGAGCCCGCCCCGGTGCAGCTGGCCTACGGGCTGCCCGACTTCGGCATCGAGATGCCGTTCAAGCCGACCGACTTCACCCAGGTCAACCCGCACATCAACCGCGTGCTGGTCGCGCGTGCGCTGCGCCTGCTCGGGGTGCAGCAGGACGAACGGGTCATCGACTGGTTCTGCGGCCTGGGCAACTTCACGCTGCCGCTGGCGACGCAGGCGCGCGAGGTGCTGGGCATCGAAGGCAGCGAAGCGCTGGTCGCGCGTTCGCGCCAGAACCTGGAGCGCAACCAGGCGCAACGCGGCGGCCTGGCGCCGACGAGCTTCGTCGCGCGCAACCTGTTCGAGATGACGCCAGACATGCTGGTGGCCGACGGCTATGCCGACAAATGGCTGGTCGATCCGCCGCGCGAAGGGGCGTTTGCCCTGTCCAAGGCGCTGGCCGACCTGCACCAGTCGCGCATCGGCGCCGAGGGCGCTGCCCCGCTGACGCCCGAGCAGGCGGTCTGGACGCCGCCGAAGCGCATCGTCTACGTCAGCTGCAACCCGGCGACGCTGGCGCGCGACGCCGGCCTGTTGGTGCATCAGGCGGGCTACCGCTGCACCGCCGCAGGGGTGGTCAACATGTTCCCGCACACGGCGCACGTCGAATCGATCGCCGTGTTCGAGCGCGTCACCGACTGAGCGGGTGCCGCTCCCGTCCCGGTCCAGCCGGGATGGGGCGCGTCAGCGTCCCGACGGGGCGATATTGGGCCGGCCCGGCAAGGTCGGCAAGTCCACGGTGCCTGTGCCGGCCTTGCCGCTCGGTGCTGCCGCGGTGTTCGGGGCGGGCGCCGTCGCCGTGCTGCCGCCCGACGGGGGCACGATTTCTTCCACAGGTGCGGCCGGTGCGCTGCTGGGGGCCACCGGGGCGGGCTCGGCCCCTTTGATCGGCATGCCGGCGATCTCGTTTTCGCGCATGTAGGCGTCCATCTCGCGCCAACCGTCGAAGATCGCGGCCTTTGAGGCCTTCGGGTTGGAGCTGTAGCAGTCCTCGATGTTGCGCACCGAGTAGCGGCAGGCGCTGCCGATGGCCCGGCCCTCGGCCTCTTTTTTCTGGGCGGTTTTGGCCGGGGTTTCCACGCCCAGGGCGTCGCAGCCGCTCAAGGCCCAGACGCAGGCCAGAACCAGCAGGGGAAGGCGTGTACGGCGGAAGAGGGGGGCGGGACGGGACATGAGAGGATTTTCGGCCATCTGCGGCACAACTTGACGCCAGCGCCCACGAAAAAGGGGCCGCGTGGGCCCCTGGGTGGATTGCGGCGCCTGGGCAACGCTCAGTCGCGTTCGCCGCCGAACAGGCCGAGCAGGGCCAGCAGGCTCTGGAAGATGTTGAACAGGCTCAGGTACAGGCCCAGGGTGGCGCTGATGTAGTTGGTCTCGCCGCCGTCAACGATGCGCTTGAGGTCGACCAGCAGGAAGGCGCTGAAAATGCCGATGGCCATCACGCTCAGCACCGCCATGCCGATGGGACTGCCGACGAAGACGTTGACGAGGCCGCCGATCATCAGCACCACGGCGCCCATGAACAGCCACTTGGCCAGGCCGTCGAGGTCGCGTTTGATGACCGTGGACAGGTTGGCCATGACCAGGAACACGCCTGCGGTGCCACCGAAGGCGGTCATGATCAGTTCGCCCCCGTTCTGGAAGCCCAGCACCGTCGCCAGCAGGCGCGACAGCATCAACCCCATAAAGAAGGTGAAGCCCAGCAACACCGGCACGCCGGCGGCCGAGTGCTTGGTCTTTTCGATCGCGAACATGAAGCCGAAGGCCCCGCCGAGGAAGACGACCATGCCCAGCACGCCGGTGAGCGCGGCGGTGATGCCAGTGGCCACGCCGATCCAGGCACCCAGGACCGTGGGCAACATGCTCAGGGCCAGCAACCAGTAGGTGTTGCGCAGCACTTTGTTGCGTTCCTGGGAGGCAACTGCGCTGCCGAAGCGGCCGTAGCTGCGGGTCTGGTCGGTCATGGATGAAACTCCTCGTGAAAAAAGATCATTGTAGAAGCGGCCACAAAGCGTTTAAGCTTTTGGCCTTGTACCCTTAGAGCCCGCAGGGCAAGGAAAGTTCATGAAATCGAAAGCTGTGCTGGAAATGTCCGACATCAAGGCCGTCGCCGCTGCCGCGGAGGCCGAGGCCCTGAAGAACAACTGGGCCGTCACCATCGCCATCGTCGACGACGGCGGCCACCTGCTGTGGCTGCAGCGCCTCGACGGCGCTCCCGCCGTTTCCGCGCACATTGCCCCGGCCAAAGCCCACACCGCCGCCCTGGGCCGGCGCGAGAGCAAGGTCTACGAGGACGTGATCAACCAGGGTCGCACTTCTTTCCTGAGCGCGCCCACCGTGGCCGGCATGCTCGAAGGCGGCGTGCCCATCGTCAAGGACGGGCAGTGCATCGGGGCCGTGGGCGTCAGTGGGGTGAAGTCCAGCGAGGACGCCCAAATCGCCAAGGCTGGCATCGCCGCCTTGGGACTCTGAGCCGCACCCGCTCCGGACCCGCCGCCCGTGCGGGGTGTTCATTTGGTCAGGATCAGTTTGCCCTGGCGCGTGGCCTGCAAGCGGTAGACCTGGCCCTGGTGCTGGATCAGGATTTCACGCTGGCCTTGCAGCAGCCAGGCGCTGTCCAGCGCCGGCGTGCCGGGCCGTTCGGCCCAGGGCGCCGGGGCGTCCAGCGCACCCGGGTGGCCGCCGAACGGGGGCGTCGGTGCGGGGCTCATGGCTCGGTGACGAAGGCCAGCTTGCGCACCCCGGCGCGCTGGGCGCTGGCCATGGCCTGGGCCACGCGCTCGTAGCGCACCGCCTTGTCGCCGCGGATGTGCAGGTCGGGCTGCGGCGTCTGCGCCGCGGCCTGGGCCAGGCGCGCGTCCAGTTCCTCGTCGCTCACCGGGGCCTCGTTCCAGTGGAACTGGCCCTGGGCGTCCACGCTCAGGCGCACGGTGTCGGGCTTGTCCGGGTTGGCCTGGGTGGAAGCCTGGGGCAGGTCCACATTCACCGAATGCTTCATCACCGGCACGGTGATGATGAAAACGATCAGCAGCACCAGCATCACGTCGATCAGCGGGATCATGTTGATCTCGCTCAGCACCTCGCCGTCGTCGGCCTCGGGGTGGGAAAACGCCATGCTTGCCTCCTTCAGCCTTGCTTGATCGGACGCACCTTGCCGCCGGCCGCCGCGTCCTGGCCGCCGACGCGGGCGCCGGTGACGAAGTAGGCGTGCAGGTCGTGGGCGAAGCGGTTGAGCTTGTGCAACAGGCCCTTGTTGCTGCGCACCAAGGCGTTGTAGCCCAGCACCGCGGGAATCGCCACCACCAGGCCGAGCGCGGTCATGATCAAGGCTTCCCCGATGGGGCCGGCGACCTTGTCGATGGTGGCCGAGCCCGATGCCCCGATGCCCAGCAGCGCGTGGTATATGCCCCACACCGTGCCGAACAGTCCCACGAAAGGCGCGGTCGAACCGACCGAAGCCAGGACGGCCAGGCCCGACTGCAGGCGGGTGGTGAAGTCGTCCAGCGCGTTGCGCAGCGAGCGCGTCACCCATTCGCTCACGTCCAGGCTGTCGTGCAGCTGGCGCGGCGGCTCGCCGTCCAGGTGCAGGATGTGGCTGGTGGCTTCGCGGCCCTGCAGGGCCAGCAGGTAGAAGGGGTTGTCGCCCTCGGGGCCGAGCTTGTTCAGGCCTTCGGCAAAGTCCTTGCTGTGCCAGAAATTGTCGACCGCGCGGGCCTGCACGCGGTGGCGGCGCAGGTTCAGCGCCTTGACGGCGATGACCACCCAGCTGGCGACCGACATGCCCAGGAGGATGAGGGCGACGGTGCGGGTCACCCAGTCGCCTTGCGACCAGACGTGGCTCAAGCCAAATTGCGTTTCCATACGGTGTTTACTCCAAGACAAAATTGATCGGGATGTTGAACCACATCGCTTCGGCCACGCCGTTGCGCTTGCCGGGCACGTAGCGCCAGCGCAGCACGGTTTGCAAGGCGGTCTGGTCCAGGCGTTCGTAGCCGCTGGACGTGCGGATTTCGGCTCTGGAGGCGCTGCCGTCGGCTTCGATGAAGACGCGCAGCACCACCTTGCCCTGTTCGCCCAGGCGTTTGCTCAGACCGGGGTAGGGGGGGCGCGGGTTGTTCAGGTAGTCGGCGCTGGCCGAGGGCAGTTCCACGCGCGCCGGTGGCGGCGTGGCGGGGCCGGTGGCTGCCGTGTTGGCCGTTGTGCTGGGGGCGGCCGGCCCGGGTGCCGAGGCGGCGG
>NZ_NWMV01000156.1 GCF_002837145.1 Macromonas nakdongensis
GATGTCGACCTGGACGCCTGGGACGGGCTGGCGCCCGCCGCCGCCGGCACCCCGACCACGGCCCCCGCCGCCGCGGCCCTGGCGCAGGACTACTGGCCCACCACCTTCGGCCTGTCGGCCGAGCGCATCCGCCAGGGCGGGCGGCAGTTCCACGACGTCGTTGCCGGCGGCTCCCGCGAGGGCGACACCTGGCGCATGTCGGTCGGGGCGCGCGAGCTCAACGGTTACTTGGAATACCGCCCCAGCCAGGGCGCTGCGCCCGGCCGGGTCTACGCCCGGCTGGCCCGGCTCACCCTGCCCCCCAGCAGCGTCAGCGAGGTTGACAGCCTGCTCCAGGCCCAGCCGCGGCTCATGCCGGCCCTCGACGTGGTGGTGGATGACCTGGAACTCAAGGGCCGGCGCCTGGGCCGTCTGGACATCCAGGCCGTCAACCGCAGCGCCAACCTGGCGGCGCAGGACGCGGGCCGGGAGTGGCGGCTCAACACCCTCAATCTGACCGTGCCCGAGGCCCGGCTGCAGGCCAGCGGCAACTGGGCCACCCTGGGCGGCACCGGGCGCAACGCCGCGCAACGGCGCACCGCGCTCAAGGTGAACCTGGCCATCGACGACGCCGGCGCCCTGCTGGCGCGTTTTGGCATGCCCGACGTGATCCGCGGTGGCAAGGGCACCCTGGGCGGCACCCTGGGCTGGGTCGGCTCGCCCCTGGGCTGGGACGTGCCCAGCCTGAGCGGCGACCTGCAGCTCGACCTGCAGCGTGGCCAGTTCCTCAAGGCCGACCCGGGCCTGGCCAAGCTGCTGGGCGTGCTCAGCCTGCAGGCCTTGCCGCGCCGTCTGGTGCTCGATTTCCGCGATGTGTTCAGCGAAGGCTTTGCCTTCGATTTCGTGCGCGGCAACGCCCAGATCGTGCAGGGCGTGGCCAGCACCAACAACCTGCAGATGAAGGGCGTGAGCGCGGCCGTGCTGCTTGAAGGCAGCGCCGACATCGCCCGCGAAACCCAGGACATCACCGCCGTGGTCATCCCCGAACTCAACGCCGGCACCGCCTCGCTGGTGGCCACCGTCATCAGCCCGGTCACTGGCCTGGGCACTTTCCTGGCGCAGTATCTGCTGCGCCAGCCGCTGCAGGAGGCCGCCACGCAGCAGTACCGCATCCACGGCTCCTGGGTCGATCCGCAGGTGGAAAAGCTGGAACGCCCCAACCGTCGTAACATCGCCCCAGAAGAGGGTGCGGCCCCGCGCCCAGGAGGAAACCCATGAAAGTCGCCGCCATCCAGATGGTGTCGGGCATCAGCCTCGACCAGAACCTGGCCCAGGCCCACCAGCTGCTCGAACAGGCCAGCCGCGCCGGGGCCGAACTGGCCGTGCTGCCCGAGTATTTCTGCTTCATGGGGCGCCAGGACAGCGACAAGCTGCTGCTGCAGGAAACCCCCGGCCTGGGCACGGTGCAGGACTTTCTGGCCGACACGGCGCGCGAGCTCGGCCTGTGGATCGTGGGCGGCACCCTGCCCATGGCCACCGACGACCCGGGCCACGCCGCCAACGCCTCGGTGGTCTACAGCCCCAAGGGCAAGCCGGCCGCGCGCTACGACAAGATCCACCTGTTCCGCTACGACAACGGGCGCGAACGCTACGACGAGGCCGCGGTGCTGGTGGCCGGCGACACGCCCACCGCCTGGAGCCTGACCGACCGCGACGGCCACACCTGGCGCGTCGGCATGAGCGTGTGCTACGACCTGCGCTTTCCCGAGCTGTACCGCCAGCTGGGGGCCGACATCCTGCTGGTGCCCGCCGCCTTCACCCACACCACCGGCCAGGCGCACTGGGAGGTGCTGTTGCGCGCGCGTGCTATCGAGAACCAGGCCTATGTGATCGCCAGCGCCCAGGGCGGCACCCACGAAAACGGCCGACAGACCTGGGGCCAGAGCATGGTGATCGACCCCTGGGGCACGGTGCTGGGCCAGCACGCGGTGGGCCCGGGCGTGGTGCTGTGCGACCTGGACTGGACCCACCTGCAGCACGTGCGCCGGCAGTTGCCGGCGCTGCAGCACCGGCGCCTGTGAACGTTCAGGGGCGCTCGGTGTCGCTGGAAGCGGTGCCCGATTTTTCGCGCTCGACGGCTTCGGGCAACTCGCCTTTCTGGCGGCCCGAGAACATGGTCCACCACACGATGAACACCAACAACAGCAGCGCGCCCAGCGCTTCCAGCAACAGCAAGGTCATGGCAAAAGGTCCGTCCTGGCCGCAGGGTCGGGTCCGCGGCGTTTTCCTGGCCTGCATTGTAGGAAGCCTGCTCGCGGCCTGCTCGACCGTGTCCCTGCCCCCGACCGACGGCCCGGTGGTGGCCACGCGGCCGGCACCGGCGGTGGCCCCGCCGCGCCAGGCCACCCTGGTCGATGCGGTGGGGCAGCCGGTGGTCACGCCCGACAGCGAGGTCTGGCGCTGGGCCGACAGCCAGCCCCTGCCGCCGCCGCTGCAACGCGGCAAGAGCACCTGGCAGGCGGTGCGCTGGAGCGAACTGCCCGGCTGGGGCAGCGACGCCCTGCACCAGGCCTGGAACGCCTGGCTGCGCAGCTGCGAACGCCCGGCGCCCGGCATCGGTCCGCTCTGTGGCGAGGTGCGCCAGCTCAGCATCGCCACCGCGGCCGAGCAGCACGACTGGCTGATGCGCCGGCTGCAACCCTACCGCATCCAGCCGGTGCAGGGCGACAGCAGCGGCCTGCTCACCGGCTACTACGAGCCCGTGCTGCAAGGCAGCCGCACCCCCGGCGGCGCGCACCAGACCCCGCTGTACCGCCTGCCCCCGGGCCTGCGCCCCGGCCAGCCCTGGTACACGCGCCAGCAGATGGCCACCGACCCCGCGGCCCAGGCGCAACTGCGCGGCCAGGCCATCGCCTGGCTGGCCGACCCGCTCGACGCCCTGCTGTTGCAGATCCAGGGCTCCGGCCGGGTGCTGGTGACCGAGCCCGATGGCAGCCAGCGCACCGTGCGCCTGGCCTACGCCGGCCACAACGGCCACCCTTATCAGAGCGTGATGCGCTGGCTGCTCGACCGCCGCCTCGTCCGCGAAGGCACCTGGGACGCCCTGCGCGCCTGGGCCGCGCAGAACCCGCAGCAGGTCGACGAAATGCTCTGGAGCAACCCGCGCGTGGTGTTTTTCCGCGAAGAGCCGCTGACCGGGCTGGACGCCCAGTTCGGCCCGCGCGGCGCCCAGGGCGTGGCGCTCACCCCCGGCCGATCGATCGCGGTGGACAAGGACAGCATCCCCTACGGCACGCCGGTTTGGTTGGCCTCCAGCGGCCCGGTGGCGCAATTGCGCCGGCTGGTGTTGGCGCAGGACACGGGCGGCGCCATCGTCGGCGCGGTGCGGGCCGACTACTTCACCGGCTGGGGCGACGAGGCCTACGCCCTGGCCGCCGGTCTGAAACAACCGCTGCAACTGTGGGCGCTGTGGCCCCGGGTGCAGTGAGGCCGCGAAAGGACCTGTCCATGCGCATCGGCGTGCTCACTGGCGGCGGCGACTGCCCCGGCCTCAACGCGGTCATCCGGGCCGTCACCAAATCGCTGCTGCGCCAGTGCGGGGCCGAGGTCGTCGGCATTGAAGACGGCTTTGCCGGCCTCATGGGCGAGCGCCCCCACACCCGGGCGCTGGACTGGGACAGCGTCAGCGGCATCCTGATGCGCGGCGGCACTATCCTGGGCACCAGCAACCGCGCCAACCCCCTGGCCAGCGAGGCCGCGGCGCAACAGGCCCTGGCCCACGCCCGGGCGCTGGGGCTGGACGCGCTGGTGGCCATCGGTGGCGACGGCACCATGGCCATCGCCCACGGCCTGGCCGAGCGCGGCCTGCCTATCGTCGGCGTGCCCAAGACCATCGACAACGACATCGCCGGTTGCGAGCGCAGCTTCGGTTTCGACACCGCCGTGGCCACCGTGACCGAAGCGCTGGAACGGGTGCAGACCACCGGCCAGAGCCACGGTCGGGTGATGATCGTCGAGACCATGGGCCGCTACGCCGGCTGGATCGCGCTGGAAGCCGGCCTGGCCGGCGCGGCCGACGTGGTGTTGCTGCCCGAAATTGACTTCGATGTGGACGCGGTGGCGGCGGTTTGCCGCGAGCGCGAAACGCGCCAGCGCTACACGGTGGTCTGTATCGGCGAAGGGGCCAAGCCCCGCGGCGGCAGCCTGACGGTGGAGCGCCGCCTGGCCGACAGCCCGGACCCGATCCGCCTGGGCGGGGTGGCACACGTGCTGCGCGAGCAGTTGCAGCCCCGGCTGCGCAGCGAGGTGCGCGCTACCGTGCTCGGCCACGTGCAGCGCGGCGGCGTGCCCACGCCCTTCGACCGGGTGCTGGCCACCCAGTTCGGCAACCGCGCGGCGCAACTGGTGATGGACGGGCGCTTCAACCGCATGGTCACCATGCAGGGGGGCGAGCTGGGCTGCATCGCCCTGGCCGACGTGGCCCACCAGAACCGCCGAGTGCCGCTGGACCACCCGCTGCTGCAGGCGGCGCGGCAGATCGGGGTGGCCCTGGGCGACTGACCGCCGGGGTCAGTCGTTGCGCACGGCGCGGCCGTCGACGATCTTGACCTGCTGGCCGGCCTGGAAGCCCGGGTCTTCGGTGTGCTGCACGGTCTGCACCGAGCCGTCCTGCAGGCGCACGGTCACGTCGTAGCGCTTGTCCTTGACGACTTGTTTCTCGATCTCGCGCCCGGCGTAGGCACCGCCGACGGCGCCCAGGATGCGCGCCGCGGTGCGGCCGTCGCCCTTGCCGACCTGGTTGCCCAGCACCGCACCGGCCACGCCGCCGGCGATGGCGCCGACGTAGCCCGGCTCGCCCTTGACCTCGACCACGTTCACCGCCTGCACCACACCGCAGCTGCCGCAGCTCTGGCGCGCGGCCAGGGTGGGCTGCAGGGGGGCGGCCGACAGGGTTTTCTGCAGTTTGACCGTTTTGCTGCCGCTGGTCAGGGTGGCGGTGGCCAGGCTGCTGGCGCTGAGCCGGTCGCGGCTGCGCACGGTGTAGTGCGCGCTGTAGAGGCCCGGCTGGGTTTCGGCCAGGGCGATGCGGGCGTCGCTGCCGGCCAGGGTCAGCGCCACCTTGGCGCCGGGCGTGCCTTGCACCTCGAAGGCGATGTCGTGGCCGCCGCTGTAGCCGCTGGCCTGGGTACCGAAGCGCTCGATCACCGGTGCCGGCGTGGCCGCGGCCAGGGCCGCCTGCTGGGCCGACGCCGTCAACAGCGGCTGACCCAGCACGGCTTGCGTGTCCAAGCCGGCCACGCGCAGGGCGGCGCGCACCGGGCTGTTGAACTTGACCTGGTCGCGCAGGCCGAGGGTGTAACTGCCTTCGTAGGTGCCGGCCCGGGTCTCGCTCAGCGCCAGGGTGTGGGGGCTGCCTTCGAGCGTGACGGTGGCGCTGCCGGCGGCGGTGCCGGTCAGCTTGAACACCAGCTCGGTGCCGGGCGTGAGCTCGGCCACCGGCTGCACGGTGAAGGTGCGGATGACGGGGGCGGTCTGGGCCCAGGCGCTGCCGGCCAGCACGGTGACCGCGCTCAGCAGCAGGGCGCGCAGGGTGGGGTAAATAGCCATGGTGGGGTCTTTCGGGTGGTGGGCCCAGTGGAGTTGCGGCCCGGTGCGCTTACCTTACCACCGGCGGATGGCGCCTTCAACGCCAACGCCCGGCCTGGGCGGGGCTGGTTACCGCTGTTACCTTTGGCAACGTGTACCGGGCACTCAGTCTTGCGGCGCGGGCACTGGCAAGGCGGCCAGGGTGTCCAGGGCCAGACACAGGTCGGCCCAGGCCTTGGCTTTTTCGGCCGGGCTGCGCAGCAGGTAGGCGGGGTGGTAGGTCACCACCACCGGCAGCGTCACGCCCCCAAGCCGGGCCTGGTGGACCTGGCCACGCAGCCGGCCCAGGGGCATCTGCTGTAAGGCCTCGGGGCTGAAGCAGCCACCCTGGCCCAGCACGGTCTGTGCGGCAAACCGGCCCATGGCCAGCACCACGCGCGGCCGCAGCAACTCCACCTGGCGCAGCAGGTAGGGGGCGCACTGCTCGACCTCCTCCGGGCTGGGGTTGCGGTTGTGCGGCGGCCGACATTTGATGACGTTGGCGATGTAGACCTTCTGTTCGCGCGCCAGCCCCATGGCGGCCAGCATGCGGTCCAGCAACTGGCCGGCGCGGCCGACGAAGGGCAGGCCCTGGCGGTCCTCTTCCTCACCCGGTGCCTCGCCGACGATCAGCCAGTCGGGGCTCGTGTCGCCCATGCCGGGCACCGCCTGTTGCCGGCGTTGCGCGAGGTCGCACAGGGTGCAGGCGCGGACCGATTGTTCCAGCGCCGCGCGGTCCAGGTGCCGCAGGTCGTGCAACGGCGCCAGCGGGGCCGAGGGGGCCGGGTGGGGGGCGCTGGTGGGACGGGTGGGTGCCGCAGCCGGCGTTCCAGGGGTGGCGGCGGTCGGCTCGCGCCGGACCGGGCTCGGCGTCTGAGCAGCCGCCGCAGGCGTGGGTGCGTTGTGTGCGGAGGCCGCAGAGACGGTCTTGGGCGTGCTGTGCGCGGATGCTGCAGCCCCGGCGGCTGACGTGGCCGGCGGCCTATCGGCCGATGCCGGCCGGGCTTGCCACCACACGGGCACGCCCATGGCCTCGAGCATGGCGCACTGGCGCGCGTCCAGCCGCGGCAAGGGGCTGCCGCCGGGCGTGGCGTTGGAGTCCAGGGGCGTGGTCATTGCGGGTCTGTGGGCGATGCGGTGCTCAGGTTCAGCACCATGACGAGGGCGTCTTCGCGCTGGGTGCCGGTGTCGGGGTAGTAGCCCTTGCGCACGCCCACTTGACGGAAGCCGAGCGACTGGTACAAGGCCCGCGCGGGCTGGTTGCCGGCGCGCACCTCCAGCCAGAGCGCCTGCGCGCCCTGGCCCCGCGACCACAGCGCCAAGGCCTGGAGCATCAGGCGCGCCCAACCCTGGCGCTGGTGCAGCGGCACGGTGGTGATGTTGAGCAGGTGCACCTCGTCCACCCCCGGCATGGCCACCAGGTAGCCGAGCAGCACCCGGCCGTCGGGGGCGCGCGGCGCGTGCGCCCAGGGGGGCGGGTCTTGCGCCCGGGGGGCGGCCACCAGGGCTTGCACGGCGTGGCCGGCTTCGATCGAGCTGTGGAAATGCCGGCGGCTCCAGGGGTGGGCGTAGGCGGTTTTCTCGACCTCGGCCACGGTGTCCAGCCAGGTGGCGTCCATGGGCGCGAAACCGATCAGACACGGGTCTGGCGCCTCGGTGTCGGTGGTGGGCAGGACCCAGGCGGTCATGGCGTGCCTCCGGCGGCGGTCCGTTCGGCCTTGAGGCGTTCGCGTTCTTCGGTGGTCTGGGCGACTTTGTCGCGCACGTAGAGGGGCTGGGCCCCGGCGGCGGCCACGGCCTCGCCCTGGGCCCAGGCGTGGGGCAGCAGGCTCAGCAGGGCGGCGGCGGTGGGCCAGGCCTCCACCTGGGGCACGGCCTGCCAGGCCGCGGG
>NZ_NWMV01000157.1:0-1658 GCF_002837145.1 Macromonas nakdongensis
GTGGCCGCTGGTGGCGCTGTGCCTGGGGGTGCTGGCCGGCTTGGCCGTCTGGGGCCGCGCCGCCCGCACCTAGGGTCTGCCCTGACCCCGCCCGGGCCGTGGGCGGGCTACAGTGCCTGGGCTCGCTGGCCGGGCCGGCAGGGGCTGGCCGCCGGCGCGAAAGGTTCGCCATGCCCAGTCCCCAGCAAGTGCACATCGACACCGTGATGCGGACGGTGGGGGGTGGCTTGGCTCCTTGGGACGTCCACCCCGCCGACGCGGTGATCCACGATTCCTGGCGGCGCTGCGTCAGCGACCACCGGCTGGACCCGACCCGCATGCAAGAAGCGGTGATCCTGCCGGGCCACCGCCTGCGCGAACACCAGGACCAGTTGGATGCCTTTCTGCAGATCGCCCGCCATGGCCTGGAGTCGCTCTACGCCCAGGTGGCCGGGCTGGGCTACTGTGTGCTGCTGACCGATGCGCGCGGCGTGACCGTCGACTTCCTGGGCGACCTGGTGTGCGAGCCCAGCCTGCGCAAGGCCGGCCTTTACCTGGGCGCGGACTGGAGCGAGCCGCTGGCCGGCACCTGTGGCGTGGGCACCTGCATCGCCACCGGCGAGGCGCTGACGGTGCACCGCACCGACCACTTCGACGCCACCCACATTCCCCTGACCTGCACCGCTGCGCCGGTTTACGACGACCAGGGTCGGCTCACCGCCGTGCTCGACATTTCGGCCCTGAGCGCGCCTTCCGGCAAAGAGAGCCAGCACCTGGCCTTGCAACTGGTCAAGGTCTACGCCGGCCACATCGAGAACGCCAGCTTTTTGCAGCGCTTCCGCCGCCACTGGGTGCTGCGCCTGAGCCGGGCACCGCAGTTCCTGGACGTGCACCCGGAGTGGTTGCTGGCGCTGGACGAGGGCGGGCGCGTCGTCGGCCACAACCGGGCGGCCCAGTTGGCCCTCGAGGCCGAGGTGGGCGGCCCGGTGCTGGGTTGCGCCTTCGAGCGCCTGTTCGACCTGCCCCTGGCGGCGCTGGCGCGCTACACCGAGGGGGTGCCCGGCGACCGCCGCGCGGTGACCCTGGCCGGCAGCGGCCACGTGCGCTTCCTGCGGGCCACGCCCCCGCCACCGGCCCCCCGGCCCGCCCGCGTGGTCGATGCCGGCGTGCCCGCGCCGCTGGCGGCCCTGTCGGGTGGCGACCCGGTGCTGGACCGTCTGATCGAGCGGGCAGGGCGCCTGGTCAATTCGCCGGTCAACATGCTGCTGACCGGCGAAACCGGCACCGGCAAGGAATACCTGGCGCGGGCCCTGCACGAGGCCAGCGAGCGCCGGCGCCAACCCTTCGTGGCGGTCAATTGCGCGGCCATCCCCGAGTCGCTGATCGAGAGCGAATTGTTCGGCCACCTGCCTGGCAGCTTCTCCGGCGCCGGCCCGCGCGGCAAACGCGGCCTGATCCAGGAGGCCGACGGCGGCACCCTGTTCCTCGACGAGATCGGCGACATGCCCCTGGCGCTGCAGGCGCGGCTGCTGCGGGTGCTGGCCGAGCACGAGGTGCTGCCCATCGGCGCCACGCGCCCGGTGGCGGTGAGCCTGCGGGTGGTGGCTGCCACCCACTGCGACCTAGTTGCCGCGGTGCGCGCCGGGCGCTTCCGCGACGACCTGTACTACCGCCTCAAC
>NZ_NWMV01000157.1:1903-2086 GCF_002837145.1 Macromonas nakdongensis
GCGTCATCACCCCCGACGACCTGCCCGAAGCTTTGGTGACGACAGGGGGCTGCGTGGAGGCGGCGACCGCCGAGCCGCCACGGCTCGCGGTGGAGCATCCCGCCGGGGCGTCCGAGCCGGTGTCCGTGGCCCCTGGTCAGCCCCCGGCCGACACGCCCGCGCAGGCCCTGCACGACGCCCTGC
>NZ_NWMV01000158.1:0-719 GCF_002837145.1 Macromonas nakdongensis
GCTGCTGGACATCCACATGCCCGGTCTGGACGGCCTGGCGTTCGCGCGCCACCTGCGCGCCCTGCCTGGGGGTGGGCCGGCGCTGGTCTTCGTCACCGCCCACGCCGAGCACGCCCTGCAGGCCTTCGAAGTCGATGCGATCGATTACCTGACCAAGCCGGTGCGGCTCGAACGCCTGCAGCAGGCGCTGGACAAGGTCGGGCGCCGCCGGGCCCCAGCCGTCGCGCCGGGGCCGGCCGACGCCGACTTCCTCCTCATCCACGACCGTGGCCGGACCGAGCGCGTGCCGTTGAATGACATCGTCTACCTCAAGGCCGAACTCAAGTACGTGACGGTGCGCACCCCGCAGCGCAGCCACGTGTTCGACGGCTCCTTGCACGAACTGGAGCAGGCCCACGGGCCGCGCTGGTTGCGGGTGCACCGCAATGCGCTGGTGGCGCGCCACCGCATCCGGGCGTTGGAGCGCGGGCAGGCGCCGGCCTCGCCGTTCGACGACGCCGGCGAAGCCAGCGACGGCTGGGTGCTGCGCCTGGACGGGGTGGAAGAACCGGTGGCGGTCTCGCGCCGGCAGCTGGCTGCGGTGAGGGAGGCCCTGGCCACAGGCGCGTGCTAGCATCGCCGGTCTTTGTGTTGAGGGGGTTGCCCGTGTCCGATGCCGTTTCGCCTTTGTCCCTGACGATCGCCACCCGCGAGAGCCGCCTGGCCCTGTGGCAGGCGGA
>NZ_NWMV01000158.1:904-1652 GCF_002837145.1 Macromonas nakdongensis
AGACGTGCCCATGGAGTTGCCCGAGGGTTTCGACCTGGCCTGCGTGATGGAGCGCGAGGACCCGCGCGACGCCTGGGTCTCGCCGCACTGCGCCGACCTGGCGGACCTGCCGGCGGACGCCGTGGTCGGCACCTCCAGTCTGCGCCGGGTGGTGCTGCTGCGCGAAGCCCTGGACCGCCTGGGCCGCCGCGACGTGCGCATCGAGCCCCTGCGCGGCAACCTGGACACGCGCCTGCGCAAACTCGACGAAGGCCAGTACCACGCCATCGTGCTGGCCGCCGCCGGTCTCAAGCGCCTGGGGCTGGCCGGGCGCATCCGAAAGATTTTCGAGCCGACCGAGATGCTGCCGGCGGCCGGGCAGGGGGCTTTGGGCATCGAGGTGCGCGTGCAGCGCCCCGAGGTGGCGCGCGCCCTGGCGCCCCTGGCGCACCGGCCCACCTGGTGTTCGGTGGCCGCCGAACGTGCCGTGTCGCGGGCCATGGGCGGCAGCTGCTCCATGCCCCTGGCCGCGTTTTCCACCTGGCAAAACGACCCCGAGCACGGGCCCGCACCGACCCTGCGCCTGGACGCTGCCTGGGGCGACCCCGACGGTCAGCGCTCCGTGGTGCGGGTGCAGGCCGAGGCGGCCATCGCCTCCCTCGCCGACGCCGATGCCCTGGGGGTGCGGGTGGCCGCGCTGTTGCGGGCCGCCGGCGCCCCCGGCCCCGTGGCCCCGGTCGCCTGAACACGGTCGTCGTCACCCGGCCGG
>NZ_NWMV01000159.1 GCF_002837145.1 Macromonas nakdongensis
GACCCGCCAGTTCACCGACTACCGCGGTTGGTGGACCCCCACCCGTTACGACGGCTTTGGCGCCGTGGCCGAATACCACGCCTGCCGCGAACGCGTGGCGGTGATGGACCTGTCCGCGCTGCGCAAGTTCGACATCCTCGGCCCCGACGCCGAGGCGCTGATGCAGCTGTGCCTGACGCGCGACGTCAAGAAACTCGCGGTCGGCCAGGTGGTCTATTCGGCCATGTGCTACCCGCACGGCGGCATGCTGGACGACGGCACGCTGCTGCGCCTGGGCCCGGACAACTTCCGCTGGATTTGCGGCGAGGACTACGGCGGCGTCTGGCTGCGCGAGCAGGCCGAAAAACTGGGCATGAAGGTCTGGATCAAGTCGGCCAGCGACCACCTCCACAACGTGGCGGTGCAGGGCCCGCGCTCGCGCGAATTGCTGCGCCAGATGGTCTGGACGCCCGGCACCCAACCGGCGCTGGACAACCTGGGCTGGTTCCGCTTCCTGGTCGGCCGGCTGGACGACCACAACGGCTGCCCGATCATGGTCTCGCGCACCGGCTACACCGGCGAACTGGGCTACGAGGTCTGGTGCCACCCCAGCGACGCCCCGCGTGTGTGGGCCCGGCTGTGGGAACTGGGCGAACCGCTGGGCCTGTCACCGCTGGGCCTGGACGCGCTGGACACGCTGCGCATCGAGGCCGGCCTGGTGTTCGCGGGCCACGAGTTTTGCGACCAGACCGATCCCTTCGAGGCCGGCATCGGCTTCTGCGTGCCGCTCAAGACCAAGGCGGACGACTTCATCGGCCGCGACGCCTTGTTGGAGCGCAGCGCCCACCCGCAGCGCAAGCTGGTGGGGCTGCAGCTGCACGGCAACGAGATGGCCGCGCACGGCGACGGTGTCTTCGTCGGCCACGCCCAGGTGGGCGTGGTCACCAGCGCCACGCGTTCGCCGCTGACCGGGCAGAACGTCGCGCTGTGCCGGCTGGCCGTGGGCCACGCTTCGCCGGGGACGGCGGTGGAGGTCGGCAAGCTCGACGGCCACCAGAAGCGGCTGCCGGCCACGGTGTCGGCGCCGATCTTCTACGACCCGGACAAGAGCCGGGTGCGGGCCTGAGCCTTCCCTGCCGTTGGCGGCCGGCGCGGCGCGCGGTCCATTCAAGCGCGGGCGGTCAGCGGGCCACCGCTTCGGCCCCGAACCACTTCAGTCCCGCCACGCCGGCCACGATCAGCACCAGGCAGACCAGCCGCGGGGTGCTGGCGGCCTCACCCAGCCAGACCATGCCGTAGAGCGCCGTGCCCACCGCGCCCACACCCACCCACACCGCGTAGGCGGTGCCCACCGGCAGGCTGCGCATGGCCAGTGCCAACAGGTACAGGCTGAGAGCAATGAACACCGCGCAGTACACCGACGGCCACAGCCGCGTGAAGCCCTGGGTGCGCGCGATCGCGGCGGCCCAGCACACCTCGCACACACCGGCCGCCAGCAGCAGCCACCATCCACCGGACACCGTCGGGGTCATGCCATTTCCTCGCAACTGGCGCGCCGCCGGCGCGCCGAAACGCCCGTGCCCGGCGCGGCGCTGTGGGGCGCGGTACCGGGGCGGGCAGGGGCCGTCCCTTTCGGGACGCCGGGGCCGTTCAAGGTTGCTGCAGGTAGGCGTGCAGCGAATCGTCCAGCGCGTCTTGCCAGCGGGTGTGGTGCGGCGTGGCCATCGTCCCGGTCATCAGCGAGCGGTAGCACTTGTTGCGGTAGCCCATGATGTCCTCGTACTTGTCCTGCTTCCATTCCAGGAAGGTCTGGTTCACCGCCGCGATGTCGAAGCTCGGGTAGTCGGTCGCGTCGATCAGCTGCTGGATGTACTTGCCCTGGAACTCGAACATCTGCTGCGCGTCCTCCAGCGTCAGTTCTTCCTCGCGCCAGCGCAGGTCTTCGGCGTGCATCTCGTCGTAGGACGGCAGCGGGAGGCGGCCCAGGATCACGTCGCGCGCGTACCAGGCCTGGGCGTCGAACATGTTGAAGCTGTACCACTGGTCCTGCATGCCCAGGTAGATCAGCTGGGGGTTGCGTTCCCAGCACACGCCCTTGTACAGGTCCAGCGGCCACAGGCGGTTGCTGGTTTTCAGGCGCAGGTCTTCGGGCAGGAAGGGGAAGTGGTGCTTGTAGCCGGTGCACAGGATCACCGCGTCGATGTGCTTGTGGCTGCCGTCGGCGAAGTGGGCGGTGTTGCCCTCGACCCGCAGCAGCTGCGGCTTTTCCTCCCAGTTGTCGGGCCATTTGTAGCCCATGGGCGCGCTGCGGTAGCAGCTGGTGATGGAGCGCGCGCCGTACTTCCAGCACTGCGAGCCGATGTCCTCGGCCGAGTAGCTGGCGCCGACGATGAGCACGTCCTTGTCCTTGAACTCCAGCGCGTCGCGGAAGTCGTGCGCGTGCAGCACGCGCCCGCCAAAGGTTTCGAAGCCTGGGAAGTAGGGCACGTTGGGCGTGGAAAAATGGCCGCTGGCCACCACCACCCAGTCGAACACCTCCGCGTAGGTCAGGTCCTTCGCGTGGTCGTGCACGGTGACGGTGAAGCGCTTCGTCGCCTCGTCGAACTCCACCCCGCGCACCACCGTGTTGAAGCGGATGTAGGGGCGCACCCCGGCCTTTTCCACGCGGCCTTTGATGTAGTCCCACAGCACCTCGCGCGGGGGGTAAGACCCCATGGGGCGGCCAAAGTGCTCGTCGAAGGTGTAGTCGGCGAACTCCAGGCATTCCTTGGGTCCGTTCGACCACAGGTAGCGGTACATGCTGCCGTGCACCGGCTCGCCGTGCTCGTCCAGGCCGGTGCGCCAGGTGTAGTTCCACATGCCGCCCCAGTCCGACTGCTTCTCGAAGCAGACGAGTTCGGGGATCTCAGCACCCTTGGCCTGGGCAGATTGGAAAGCCCTCAGCTGGGCCAGCCCCGAGGGACCGGCGCCGATGATGGCAACGCGCTTGTTCATGCGAGTACTCCTGACGAGTGAATGGTTAAGTTGCAGGAAACTTTGATTCACTACATGAAGCATGAGGCGTGCCAATGGCCGTCAGCCGTGTCCGTGGGGCAGATCGGCCGGCAGACCCGAAGATGTGGGCCAAAAGGGGGCGTCTGGTGCACAAATAGCGTGTGACACCTGGCCGCCAGGCGCTGCCACGCACGCCTTTTGGGTGTGGGCGGGTCGCGGCGGCGGCGCCCCGCCAGATGGGGGGCTTGTCGCTATCATCCAGCCTCGCCCCTTCATCCCGCCTGCCCCCTGCATGTCCTCACCCCCTGCGCCCGCCGTGGCCGCTGACGCTGCCCCATCGGTCTCCACCGCCACCCTCACCACGCCCGTGGCCATGGGCTACATCCCGCTGGGCACGGTGTTCGGCTTCCTGTTCGTGCAGGCCGGGGCGGAGTGGTGGGTGGCCATCCTGTCGAGCGTGCTGGTGTACGCCGGTGCGGCGCAGTACATGATGGTGCCCATGATGGCCGCGGGCCTGCCGCTGGGCGCCATCGCCCTGGCCACGGGGGTGATCAACCTGCGCCACGTGTTCTACGGCCTGTCGCTGCTGCCGCAATGGCCCGAGCGGGGCTGGGCGCGCTGGTACCTGGTGTTCGCGCTGACCGACGAAACCTATTCCGTGCTCACCACCCTGCCGCCGCAGACCCCGCCACGGCAGAGGCTCCTGCTGGCCGCCCTGAACCAGGGCTGGTGGGTGTTGGGCACGGCCTTGGGGGCGCTGATCGGGGCCCAGGCCCAGGTGCCGCTGGTGGGGCTGGACTTCGTGCTGGCCAGCCTGTTCGCCGTGCTCACGGTGGAGCAGTGGCGCCACCGATTCAGCGCCGCGCCGCTGTGGGTGGCGCTGGCGGCGTACGGGCTGGCCTACGCGCTGCTGCCGCAGCACGCCCTGTCCATCGCCATGGGGCTGTGTGTGCTGGCGGCATTGGGGTGGCGACACGCCAAGAAAGGGCGGCCATGATCGACACGTCCTACGCCTTGGCAGGCATCGCGGGCATGGCGCTGGTCACCTTCGGTTTGCGGGCCTTGCCCTTCGTGGCCGCGAAATGGCTAAGCGCTCACCCCTTTGTGCAGCGCCTGGGGCAGTTTCTGCCGCTGGCCATCATGACGCTGTTGCTGTTGCACTCGGGCGTGGGCGCGGCGCGCGA
>NZ_NWMV01000016.1 GCF_002837145.1 Macromonas nakdongensis
CGCCTGGGCCTTCGACGGCGCCCTGGGCGAGCGCAAGCTGCGCGAGCAGTTGCAGAGCGCCAGCCTGGCCGGCTGGGGCGCGCAGGAACTGCCCGAAGCGCACGCCGCCGCCTCGGCCCTGCTGGACTACGCCGAACACACCCAGGGCCGGGCCCTCGCCCACGTGCGCCACCTGCAGGTGGCGCGGCCGAACGAGGTCATCGACCTGCCCGCCACCACCCGCCGCAACCTGGAGCTGACGCAGAACCTGCGCGGTGAGGCGGCGCCCACGCTGTTTTCCCTGCTCGACACCTGCCAGACCGGCATGGGCAGCCGCGAACTGAAACGCTGGTTGCTGGAGCCGCCACGCCAGCGCGACACGGCCGAACAACGCCTGCAGGCCATCGCGGCGCTGCGCGCCGGTTTGCTGGAGCCCCTGCGCCGTGCCCTCAAGGGCGCCACCGACGTGGAACGCGTCACCGCCCGCACCGCCCTGCGCCAGGTGCGCCCGCGCGAACTGGTGGGCCTGGGCGCCACCTTGCAACAGGCCGCCGAACTCGCCACCGGCCTGCAACAGGCCCTGGGCCAGCACGGCGCGGACTCCGCCCTGCTCGGCCACCTCGTCACCGAGCTGGAACCCCCCGAAGACTGCGCCGTGCTGCTGCACCGCGCCCTGCTGCCCGAGCCGGCCGCGCTGGTGCGCGACGGCGGCGTCATCGCCCACGGTTTTGACGCCGAACTGGACGAACTGCGCGCCATCCAGACCAATTGCGACGGCTTTCTGCTCGACCTCGAAACGCGCGAACGCGCCCGCACGGGCATTGCCAACCTGCGCGTGCAGTTCAACAAGGTGCACGGCTTCTACATCGAAGTCACGCAGGGCCAGATCGACAAGGTGCCCGACGACTACCGCCGCCGCCAGACGCTGAAGAACGCCGAGCGCTTCATCACCCCCGAACTCAAGGCCTTCGAGGACAAGGCCCTGAGCGCCCAGGAACGCGCCCTGGCGCGCGAAAAATGGCTGTACGAAGGCCTGCTCGACGCCCTGCAGCCCTTCGTCCCGGCCCTGGGCCGCATCGCCCGCGCCTTGGCCGGGCTGGACGCGCTCTGCGCCCTGGCCGAGCGCTCGCTCACGCTGAACTGGACCGCCCCCGAGTTCGTCAAGGAGCCGTGCATCGAAATCCGCGGCGGACGCCACCCGGTGGTGGAGGCGCGCCTGAACGAAACCGGCGGGGGCCACTTCGTCCCCAACGACACGGTGCTGGGCAACAAGGCCCGGCTGCAGGTCATCACCGGCCCCAACATGGGCGGCAAATCGACCTACATGCGCCAGGTGGCCGTCATCGCCCTGCTCGCCAGCCTGGGCAGCTACGTGCCCGCCAGCCGCTGCCGCCTGGGGCCGCTGGACGCCATCCACACCCGCATCGGCGCGGCCGACGACCTGGCCAACGCCCAGTCCACCTTCATGCTGGAGATGACCGAGGCCGCGCAAATTTTGCACAGTGCCACGCCGCACAGCCTGGTGCTGATGGACGAGATCGGCCGCGGCACCTCCACCTTCGACGGGCTGGCCCTGGCCGGCGCCATCGCCACCCACCTACACGACAAGGTCAAGGCCTTCACCCTGTTCGCCACCCACTATTTCGAGCTGACCGAATTCCCGGCCGAGCACCACGCCGCGCTGAACGTGCACGTCAGCGCGGTGGAAAGCCAGGGGCGCGACATCGTGTTCCTGCACCAGATCGAGCCCGGCCCCGCCAGCCGCAGCTACGGCGTGCAGGTGGCGCGCCTGGCCGGCGTGCCCAGCGCCGTGGTGCAGCACGCGCGCCACGCACTGGAAGCTCTGGAAACCCACAGCGCCCACGCACAGGCCCAGGTGGACCTGTTCGCCCCGCCCCCCGCCGCGGCCACGCCCGAGCCGAGCGAAGTGGACCGCGCCCTGGCCCAGATCGACCCCGATGCCCTGAGCCCGCGCGAAGCCCTGGAAGCGTTGTACCGCCTGAAACAACTCCAGGCCCCCGGCAGCGCCTGATCCGGCCCGGCTGCGGTATATTTAATGACCCATCGGTCAATAATGCAAACCGCCACCCCGTCCGCCCCCGCCAAACGCGCCCGCCGCAAAGACGCCCGTCCGGGCGAACTGCTCGACGCCGCACTCGACTTGTTCGTGGAGCACGGCTACGCCGCCACCCGGGTCGAGGCCGTGGCCCAACGCGCCGGCGTGTCCAAAGGCACGCTGTTCCTGTACTTTCCCAGCAAAGAAGACCTGTTCAAGGCCGTGGTGCGGCACCACCTGGCCGGGCGCTTTGCCGAATGGAACGAGGAGTTCGATGCCTTCGAGGGCTCCAGCGCCGACATGGTGCGGTATTGCCTGCTGCAATGGTGGGAGCGCATCGGCGCGACCCGCCTGTCGGGCATCACCAAGCTGGTCATGACCGAGTCGATGCACTTCCCCGAAATCGCCCAGTTCTACGAGGCCGAAGTCATCGCACCGGGCAACGCCCTGCTCAAACGCGTGCTGCAGCGCGGCATCGACCGCGGCGAGTTCCGCGCGCTCGACCTGGACCACGGCCTGTACGGCCTGCTCGCCCCGATGATTTTTCTGGTGCTGTGGAAACACGCCATGGCGCCCTGCCTGCCGCAGAGCCAGGCGATCAATCCGTTCGCCTTCATACAGACCCAGGCCGACGCCCTGCTGCACGGCCTGTTGCAGCGCCCCGCCCCGCCCGGACAGCCCGGCGACACCCACCTTCGGTAAAATGGGCCAGAACCGGCCAATATACCCAATGGAGTATCAAATGAGCACCGCCACCCCCGCCTTCGATTTCGAACAAGCCCGTTTCAACATGATCGAACAGCAGATCCGCCCCTGGGAGGTGCTGGACGCCCGGGTGCTGGAACTCCTGGGCCAGGTCAAGCGCGAGCAGTTCGTCCCGGCGGCCTACCGGGCGCTGGCCCTGGCCGATATGGAAATTCCCCTGAGCACGCCCGCGCGCGACGGCGCCTGCCTGCTGGCCCCCAAGGTCGAGGCCCGCACCCTGCAGGACCTGGCCCTGACCCCGACCGACCGGGTGCTGGAAATCGGGACCGGCTCGGGCCACATGGCCGCCCTGCTGAGCCGGCTCTGTGCCCAGGTGCTCACGGTCGAAATCGACCCGGCCCTGGCCGAACAGGCCCGCGCCCACCTGGCCCAGGCCGGTGTGACCAATGTGGAAGTCAGGACCGCCGACGCCGCCGCCCACCATTTCGCCGCCTGCGCCTCGGGCGCGCCTTACGACGCCATCGTCCTGAGCGGCTCGGTGACCGAAGTGCCGGGCGACCTGCTCGACCTGCTCAAGGTCGGCGGCCGCCTGTTCGCCATCGTCGGCCAGGAACCGGTGATGCGGGCCACCCTGGTGCGCCGCACGGCGCAGGGCAGCTTCCACAGCGAACAGCCCTGGGACACCGTGGCCCCGCGCCTGCAGCACTTCCCGCAGCCCTCCGAATTCCGCTTCTGAACGGGCGCGCCACTGTGATCCAGCACATCCGCCCCGCCCAACTGGCCGACTGGCTCGCCAGCCACAACGCCGGCCCCGATCAGGCCCTGCCCATCGTGCTGGACGTGCGCGAACCGTGGGAACTGCAGACCGCCAGCGTGCGCCCCCAGGGCTTTGAGCTGCTGCACATGCCAATGAGCAGCGTGCCGGCCCGCCTGAACGAACTGCCGCGCGAGCGGCCCATCGCCTGCCTGTGTCACCACGGCGGCCGCAGCGCCCAGGTCGCGTTCTTTCTGAAAAACCAGGGCTACGACGCGGTCGTCAACATCAACGGCGGTATCCACCTGTGGTCTGCCGAGGTGGACCCGACCGTGCCCCGCTACTGAGCACGCCACCCTTCCACCCCACCGCCTGAAAGGCCCGGCCGCCATGACATCCCTCCGCGATCGACATTTCCCCCCTGTGTTGACCCGCACGCAGCCGGTGCGCCGCCCCCTGGCGGTGGTGGCGGGCCTGGCTTGGTGCCTGGGCAGCGCGGGCGCGCAGGCCCAGAACCTGCAGACCCTCTACGAAGCGGCCCGGGGCTTTGACGCGACCTACCTCTCAGCCCTGTCGCAATTCCAGGCCAGCCAGGCCCGCGCGGCGCAGGCGCTGGCCGGCGTCCGGCCCAACGTCGGCTTGTCGGCCGGGGTCAACTGGACCCACACCGACAGCAGCCTGCCCGGCCAGGACCGCAGCACCAACGGCCAAAGCGCCGCCGTGTCGGCCAGCCAGCCGCTGTACCGCCCGGCCAACCGCCTGACCGTGGAGCAGGCCGACCAATCGCTGCTGGCCGCACAGGCCCAGTTGCGCAGCGCCGAGCAGGAACTGATCGTGCGCACCGCGCAGGCCTACTTCGACGTGCTCGCCGCGCAGGACAGCCTGACCTTTGTGCAGGCCCAGAAAACCGCGGTGGCCGAGCAGCTGGCCGCGGCCAAGCGCAATTTCGAGGTCGGCACCGCCACCATCACCGACACGCGCGAAGCCCAGGCCCGCTTCGACCTGGTCACGGCCCAGGAAATCGCCGCCGACAACGACCTGCGGGTGAAGAAACTGGCGCTGGACCAGCTGGTCGGCCGCTCCGGCACGGCCCCCTGGAAGCTGGCCAGCGCGGCGCGCCTGCCCGAACTCGCTCCGGCCGACGTGAACCAGTGGGTGGGCCGGGCCGAAGCCGAACACCCGCTGGTGCAGCAGGCCAGCGCCGGCCTGACCGTCGCCGAGCTGGAAACCCGCAAGGCCCAAGCCGCCCGGCTCCCGACCCTGGACGCCACCGCCCAGTACCAGGTCGGCCGGGGTCCGACCACCGGCGTGCCCTACAGCTACGTGCGCAGCCACAACGCCACCGTGGGCCTGCAGTTCAACCTGCCGCTGTACACCGGGGGCGCGGTACAGAACCGCATCGCCGAGACGCTGGCACTGGAAAACAAGGCCCGCACCGACCTGGACGCCGCCCGCCGCGGTACCGCCCAGGCCACGCGCACCGCCTACTTCGGCGTGGTGTCTGGCCAGGGCCAGGTCAAGGCCCTGGAAGCGGCCGAAGCCTCCAGCCAGAGTGCGCTCGAGGCCAACCAGCTGGGCTACCAGGTGGGGGTGCGCATCAACATCGACGTGCTCAACGCCCAGAGCCAGCTGTTCCAGACCAAGGCCAGCCTGGCCAAAGCGCGTTACGACGTGCTGGTGGGGGGCCTGCGCCTGCGCCAGGCCAGCGGCGTGCTCCAGACGGAGGACCTGGGTCCGGTCAACGCCCTGCTGGCGCCTTGAACCAGACCGACACGGCCTGGGCGTAACGCCCGGCCGCGCCCGCACCGCTGTCGACCAGGGTGCGGCAGGCGCCTTCGGCACGGCCGCGCGCCGCGCCGTCCGCCACCCAGTCCTGCAGTTGCCGCAAGGCCTGCCCCAGGTCGGGCACCCGTACGGCCGCGCCCACGTCCACCGCGGCCGCCGCGGCCTCGGCAAAGTTGAAGGTGTGCGGCCCCATCACCAGGGGGCATTCGCAGGCGGCGGCCTCGATCAGGTTCTGCCCACCCAGCGGCAAAAAGCTGCCGCCCAGCAAAGCCATCTGGGCCAGACCGTAGTACAGGGGCATCTCTCCCATGGAGTCGCCCAGCCACACGTCGGCGTTCAGCGCCTCGGGCGGCAATGCCGCCGCGGTGGGCGGCAACTGGCTGCGGCGCCACACCCGCCAGCCCTGGGCTTGCAGCAGACCCGCGACCTCGTCAAAACGCTGCGGGTGCCGCGGCACCACCACCCACAAGGGGCGCACCCCCGCCGGCCAGGGCGCTTGGTGCAAGGCCTCCAGCCAGGCGCTTTCCTCGCCTTCGCGGGCGCTGGCCCACAGGACGATGGGTCGCTCGGCGGCCAGCTGCTGGCGCCAGGCCCGCCCGCGCGCCCAGGGGTCGGGGTGCCAGGGCACGTCGAACTTGAGGTTGCCGTACACCCCTCGCACCGGCGCCCCCAGGTCGCGCAGGCGCGCTGCGTCGTCCTCGGACTGGGCGTAGACCGCCGTCAAGCCGCGGTAGGCGGGGCCCGACAGGGCGGCCAGTCGCTGTGCCCGGGTGTGCGAGCGCGCGTTCAGTCGGGCGTTCACCAGCAGCAGCGGCACACCGGCACGCCGACAGCCCCGCACCAGGTTGGGCCAGACCTCGGTCTCCATCAACACGCCGACGGTGGGACGGAAATGGTCTAGAAAGCGGGCGACGGCCCCGGGCAGGTCCCAGGGCAACCAGGCTTGGACATCGCCCGGGCGCAGCAGCTTGGCGCCTTCGGCCCGGCCGGTGGCGGTGCTGTGGGTCAGCAGCAGGCGCAGGCCCGGCGAGCGCTGCCGCAACGGCTCGATCAGCAGGGCCGCGGCGCGCGTTTCGCCCAGGGACACGGCATGCACCCACAACCAGCCGCCGGCCGATGTGGCGGGCTCGGTGTAACGGCCCCAGCGTTCGGCCACCCGGTGCAGGTAGCCGGGTTCGTGCGCGCCCCGCCGCCGCAGTTTGCGGCGCAGCGCCGGCTGCAAGCCCCACACAGCGACGCTGTACAGCGCCAGGGCCACGGTCTCCAGCACCGACACCGTTCAGGCAGCGGCGAAGAGCCGCTCGTACACCCGGCCGATGCCCGCGGCCTCCTGCGCCAGCGAGAAGTGCGCCACGACGCGCTCGCGCGCCGCTTCGCCCATGCGCCGGGCCGCTTCGGGGTCGCGCATCACGCGCTGCACCGCCTCGGCCAGGCCGGCGGCGTCGCCGGTGTCCACCAAGTCGCCGTTCTCGCCCGGGCGCACCAGCTCTTCAAACGCCCCGGTGCGGGAACAGACCACGGCACAGCCGGTGGCCGCGGCCTCGAACGGGGTCAGGCCAAAGGGTTCGTAGCGCGGGCACGCCACGCACAGCAGGCAGCGCTGGTACCAGCGGTGCACCTCGCCGGCCGGCACCTCGCCCAGGAAGACGATGCGCTCGCTCAGGCCCGCGGCCGCGATCTTGTCTTTCAAGGCCTGCTGGTAGGCCTGGTGCTTGGGCTGGGCCAGGCCAGCGATCACCGCCGTGGCGTCGGGCAGGTGCGGCAGGGCAGCGATCATCGCGTCCACGAACACGTCGGTGCCTTTGTCGTCGCGCACCCGGCCGAACACGCCAATGCCGTATTTGCCGGGCAGGCCGCTGTCGGCCCAGGCCTGCAGCTTGTCGGGCGGCGGCGAAAAGCGCGACAGGTCGATGCCGTGCGGCACCACCGCGGTGGTGTTGGGCACGCAACTGGCGGCCTTGGGCGTGGTCGAAATCACCGCATCCATGCGGCTGATGAGCCAGCGCGGGAACCAGCCGTGGCGGTGTTGCGCCGCCGAGGTGAACATCAACTTGATCGGCAGCCGCAGCACGTCGCGCGCCCACAGACCGGCCATCATCTCGTGGTCGCGGCGCACGTGCCAGATACGGAACGGCCGCCCGGCGGCCGGCTGGCGCGAGAGGCGGATCGCCTCTTTCAGGCGCATGCCGGGCACACCGTTGGACAGCGGCGTGCCGCAATATGCCAGCCGCCACTGCCCCAGTTGCAGCGGCACCAGGGCGTTGACGGTCGCCGACACCCCGGTGTAGCGGTGCTTCAGGTTGAAAACGATGACTTCGGGGTCGGCGCTGGGGTGCATGGTAGCGGTGGGTGGGTCAGTGGGCCGAGTGTTCGATGCGCGCGTCCGGCTTGGCGGCCAGCAGCACGGCCATCATGGTGGCGCGGATGCGCTCCAGCGCCTCGGGCGTCTGGCCTTCAAAGCGCAGCACCAGCACCGGCGTGGTGTTGGAAGCGCGGATCAGGCCGAAACCATCCGCCCAGTCAACGCGCAGGCCGTCGATGGTGTTGACCTGGGCGGCCTCGTCGAAGCGGGCCTGGGTCTGCATCTGCGCCACCAATTGGTGCGGCTCGCCGTCGGCGCAGGGCACGTTCAACTCGGGGGTGCTGTGGCTGGTGGGCAGGGCTTCCAGCACGGCGGCCGGGTCGGGGTGGCGCGCCAGGATTTCCAACAGGCGGGCACCGGCGTAGGTCCCATCGTCGAAGCCGAACCAGCGCTCCTTGAAGAAAATATGGCCGCTCATCTCGCCGCCCAGGGGCGAATCGACCTCTTTCATCTTGGCCTTGATCAGCGAATGCCCGGTCTTGAACATCAGCGGCTCGCCTCCGGCGGCGCGGATGGCCGGCGCCAGGCGCTGGCTGCACTTCACATCGAACACGATGGTGCCACCGGGTACGCGGCTGAGCACGTCCTGCGCGAACAGCAGCATCTGCCGGTCGGGGAAGATGTTTTCGCCACGCGGGGTGACGATGCCCAGACGGTCGCCGTCGCCGTCGAAGGCCAGGCCCAGGTCGGCCCCGGTGCGGGCCAGGGCGGCGATCAGGTCGCGCAGGTTTTCCGGCTTGGACGGGTCCGGGTGGTGGTTCGGGAAGTTGCCGTCCACCTCGCTGAACAACTCAGTGACCTCGCAGCCCAAGGCGCGGAACAAGGCCGGCGCCGAGGCCCCGGCCACGCCGTTGCCGCAATCGACCACGATCTTCAGCGGGCGTGCCAATTTCACGTCGGACACGATGCGTTCGCGGTACGCGGGCCCCACATCCTGGGTGCTGACGGCACCACCGGCCCGCACCACCCCGTCGTCGGCCAGCATGGACTGGCGCAGCGCCTGGATCTCGTCGCCGTAGATGGCACGACCGGCCAGCACCATCTTGAAACCGTTGTGGTGCTTGGGGTTGTGGCTGCCCGTCACCTGGATGCCGCTGCGGCACAGCGTGTGCGCCGCGAAATACAACATCGGCGTTGTGACCATGCCCACGTCGATCACTTGCACACCAGCGTCCACCAGACCTTGGATCAAGGCCGCGGCCAGCACCGGGCTGCTCAGGCGGCCATCGCGGCCCACGGCCACGGTGCTTTCGCCCAGGGCCAGGGCGCGGGCGCCGAAGGCCCGGCCCAGGGCATGGGCAAAGTCCGGGTTGAGCGCGTCGGGCACCACCCCACGGATGTCGTAGGCCTTGAAGGCGGAAGGGGGAAAGGCGGCAATGGCAAAGGTCATGGCAAATCGAAGAGAGTGTGTGACAAGCCCCGATTGTAGAAACTGCCACACCGACCACGGCACGCGGCCTAGAATCTCTTTTTGCCTGGAGCCCGGCCATGTCGCATCCACCCCCCGCCCTGCACGCCCTGCGCTGGCACAGCCCAGTGGGCGAATTGCTGCTCGCGGCCAGTGACACGGCCCTGTGCGGCCTGTGGTTCGCCGACCAGCACCGCATTCCCGCCTGGGCACAGGCTGCTGCGCCCCAGGCCGACCACCCCCTGCTGCGCGAAACCGTGGCCCAGTTGCAGGACTACTTTGCCGGTGGCCGCCAACGCTTTGACCTGCCCCTGGACACCGGCCACGGCACGCCCTTCCAGCAGGCCGTGTGGGCCACGCTGGCACACATCCCCTACGGGCAGACACGCAGCTACCGCGACATCGCCCAACACATCCAGCGCCCGGCGGCCACGCGCGCCGTGGGCGGGGCGGTGGGCCGCAACCCACTGGGCATCGTGCTGCCCTGCCACCGGGTGCTGGGCGCGGGCGGCGCGCTCACGGGCTACACCGGCGGACTGGAGCGCAAGGTGGCCTTGCTGCGCCTGGAAGGCCTGTGAGCCCCGCCCTGCCCCGTTCCACCGCCGCCGAATTCATCGCACTGGCGGCGCTGTGGGGTTCGTCGTTTCTGTTCATGCGCCAGGTGGCCCTGGAACTGGGTCCCTGGGCCACCGCCGGCGCGCGCGTGGCCATCGCCAGTCTGGCCCTGGCGCCGGTGCTGTGGTTCAGTGGCCAATGGCCGGCTTTCAAAACCCACGCCGGTCGCATCCTGTTCGTGGGCGTGCTCAACTCCGGCCTGCCGTTCGCGTTGTACGCCTATGCGCTGCTGTCCATCAGCACCGGTCTGTCGGCCATCCTGAACGCCACCGCGCCGCTGTTTGGCGCCCTGGTGGCCTGGGGGTGGCTGGGCGAGCGCCCGGGGCGCTGGCGCGCCCTGGGGCTGGCCCTGGGCTTTGTCGGGGTGGCCTTGTTGTCGTGGGACAAGGCCAGCTTCAAGCCCGGCGGCACGGGCTGGGCGGTGCTGGCCTGCCTGGGCGCCACCCTGTGCTACGGCCTGGCCGCCAGTTTCACCAAGAAATACCTGACCGGGGTGCCCCCGATGGCCACGGCCACCGGCAGCCAGTTCGGCGCCACCCTGGCCCTGACCGCGCCCACCCTGTGGCACTGGCCGGCACAGGCCCCCAGCGCCACGACCTGGGGTGCCATGCTGGCCGCGGGCGTGCTGTGCACCGCACTGGCCTACCTGCTGTTTTTTCGCCTGATCGCCAGCGCCGGGCCCAGCAAGACGCTGACCGTGACCTTCCTGATCCCGGTGTTCGCGCTGGGCTACGGCGCTTGGCTGCTGCAGGAGGCCATCAGCGCGGTCATGGTGCTGGGCGGTGCCGTGATTTTGTGCGGGGTGGCCTTGGCCACGGGCTTGGTCGCCCCCCGAACACCGGCGCCGGCACAGACCGCACCGAACTGAGCGACGGCACCGCACGCAGCGGGCCGCCTGTGCCCAGCGCGGTCAGTCCCCGTCCACCGGGCTGCCGCCCTGGACCGATTCCTTGAGCTTGGGGCTGGCGTGAAAGGTGACGACACGCCGCGCCTCGATCGCCACCGGCTCGCCGGTGCGCGGGTTGCGTCCCGGGCGCGGCGCCTTGGTGCGGATCTGGAAGTTGCCGAAACCGGAAATCTTCACATCCTCACCGCTCACCAGGCTGTCACCGACCAGGTCGAAGAAGGCATCGACCATGTCTTTGGACTCGCGCTTGTTCAGGCCGATCTGCTCGTACAGCAGTTCGGCCAGTTGGGCCTTGGTCAGGGCCGACGCGTCGGCATCGGGCGTGTCGGCGTCGGGGGGCGTTGGCAGGGCGGCCATGGTCGTGCTCCTTCGCAAGCGGTCAACGCAAACGCGCCTGGACGCGCTCGGCCAGTGTGGCGAGCACCGCCTTGACGGTGCCGTCGATCTCTTCGTCGGTCAGGGTGGCGTCCTCGCGCTCCAGCGTCAGGCGCACGGCCAGGCTTTTCTCGTCGGGGGCCAGGCCACCGCCGTGTTCGGCGCCCTTCTTGGGCCGGTAGACGTCGAACAGCACCGCCTGCTTGAGCCAGCCCTGGGTCGGGGCGGCGTGCACCGCCGCCATCAAGGCGGCGTGGCCCACGCCTTCCTTCACCACCACGGCGATGTCGCGTTCCACCGGCTGGTGACGCGCCACGGCACGGGCCACGGCGACCTCGCGCGCCAGCACCGCCGGCAGCTCGAGTTCGAACATCACCGGGGCTTGCAGCCAGCCTTCGGCCTGGCGCCAGCGCGGGTGCAGTTCGCCCACAAAGCCGATGGCCACGCCGTCCAGGCAGACGCGGGCGCAACGTCCCGGGTGCATGGCCGGGTGTTCGGCCGCTTCAAAGGTCGGCACGCGCGGGGCCAGCAAGGCCTCCACATCGCCTTTCACGTCGAAAAAATCGACCGCTCGCGCCGCGTGGCCCCACTGCTGCGTGGCCTCGTCGCCGAAGGCCAAGCCCGCCACCCGCATCGGTTGGTCGAAGCCGGCCACGGTGGTGTCGCTGTCAGTCACCGAGGCGTCTTTGCGGAACACCCGACCCAGTTCGAACACGCGCACGCGCGCGGCCTTGCGATCGGTGTTGAACTTGAGCACGTTCAGCAGACTGCCCAGCAGCGAGGAGCGCATCACGCTCAACTGGCTGGCGATGGGGTTGAGCAGCTGGATCGGGTCGGCGTTGCCGGCGTAATCGCGCTCCCAGCGCGCCTCCACGAAGCTGTAGTTGATGGTTTCCTGGTAGCCCAGTTGCGCCAACTGGCGGCGCAGCTGGAAGGGCCCACGGCGGTTTTCCGGGCGGATCTTGGCCGTCACCGGCGCCAGCGGCGGGGTGTGCGGCAGCTGCTCGTAGCCGATCACGCGCGCCACTTCCTCGATCAGGTCTTCCTCGATCTGCAGGTCGAAGCGGAAGGACGGCGGGGTCACCGTCACGCCGCCATCGCCTTCGGTCACCGGCAGGCTCAGGCTGCGCAGCGCGTCGGCACATTGCTGCTGCGTCAGCGGCATGCCGATCACCTTGTTGGCGCGCGCCACGCGCAGCGTCACCGGCTGGGCTTGCGGCAGGTTCACGGTCTGGTCGTTCACCGGGCCGGCCTCACCACCGCAAATGTCCAGGATCAGCTGGGTGATGCGCTCGACGTGCTCCACCGTCTGCTGCGGGTCCACGCCGCGCTCGAAGCGGTGGCCGGCGTCGGTGCTGAAGTTGTAGCGGCGCGAACGGCCGGCGATGGCTTTGGGCCACCAGAACGCGGCTTCCACGAACACGTTACGGGTGTCGTCGCCCACGGCGGTGGCGTCACCGCCCATGATGCCGGCCAGCGATTCCACCGCCTGCTCGTCGGCGATCACGCCCACGGTCTCGTCCACCGCCACGGTGTTGCCGTTGAGCAGCTTCAAAGTTTCACCGGCCTTGCCCCAACGCACCTGCAAGCCGCCGTGGATCTTGTCCAGGTCGAAAATGTGCGACGGACGGCCCAGCTCGAACATCACGTAGTTGGAAATGTCCACCAGCGCCGACACGCTGCGCTGGCCGCAACGGGCCAGGCGGTCCACCATCCAGGGCGGCGTGGCGGCTTGCGGGTTGATGCCGCGCACAATGCGACCGGTGAAGCGGCCGCACAAGTCGGGCGCATGCACCTGCACCGGCAACACATCGGCGTGCTGCACGGGCACAGCCTGGAAGGTGGGCGCGTTCAGCGGGGCGCCGGTCAGCGCGGCCACCTCACGGGCAATGCCGTAGACGCTCAGGCAGTGCGCCAGGTTGGGTGTGAGCTTCAGGGTGAACAGCTGGTCGTCCAGCTTCAAATACTCGCGGACCGACTGGCCCACCGGGGCGTCCAGCGGCAACTCGAGCAGGCCCGCGTTCTCTTCCGACAGTTTCAGTTCGCGCGCGGAGCACAGCATGCCGAAGCTTTCCACCCCGCGCAGCTTGCCCTTGCCGATCTTGAAAGGCTTGCCATCCTCGCCCGGCGGCAGCTCGGCGCCCACCAGCGCACACGGCACCTTGATGCCCACGCGCGCATTGGGCGCACCGCAGACGATCTGCAGCAGCTCGCCGGTGCCGGCGTCCACCTGGCACACGCGCAGGCGATCGGCGTTGGGGTGCTGCTCGGCCGCCACGATGGCGCCCACCACGATCTGGGTGAAAGGCGGCGCTACGGGCACGCACTCCTCCACCTCCAGACCGGCCATGGTCAGGGTGTCGGCCAGCTGCTGGCTGGTCAGGGACGGGTTGCAGAATTCGCGCAGCCAGGACTCGGGGAATTGCATGTTCTCTACTCTCGAATTGCGGGGCGCGGGTCAGCGGAATTGGCTCAGGAAACGGACATCGCCGTCGAAGAACAGGCGCAGGTCGTTCACGCCGTAGCGCAACATGGTCAGGCGGTCCGGGCCCATGCCGAAGGCAAAACCGATGTATTTCTCGGGGTCCAGCCCCATGTTGCGCACCACGTTCGGGTGCACCTGGCCGCTACCGGCCACCTCCAGCCAACGGCCCGCCAACGGGCCTGTCTGGAACTGGATGTCGATCTCGGCGCTGGGCTCGGTGAAGGGGAAGAAGCTCGGGCGGAAACGCAGCACCAAGTCATCCGACTCGAAGAAGGTGCGGCAGAAATCGGTGAACACGAACTTCAAGTCCTTGAAGCTCACGTTCTCGCCGATCCACAGGCCTTCGCACTGGTGGAACATGGGCGAGTGGGTGGCGTCGCTGTCCACCCGGTAGGTGCGGCCTGGCGCGATCACGCGGATCTCGGCCATGTCACCGCTGAACAGCGTATCCGCCGGGGCGCCGGCCAAGGCCTTGGCGCGCTTGACGTGCTGCACCGCGTGGCGGATCTGCATCGGGCTGGTGTGCGTGCGCAGCAGGTTCGGCGCCTTGTCGCTGCCGCCTTCCACGTAGAAGGTGTCGTGCATGGACCGCGCCGGGTGGTCTTCGGGCGTGTTCAGCGCGGTGAAGTTGAACCAGTCGGACTCGATTTCGGGGCCGTCGGCCACCTCGAAGCCCATGGAACCGAAGATCGCCTCGATGCGCTCCAGCGTCAGGCTCACCGGGTGCAGACCGCCGGTGCCGCGCTGGCGGCCGGGCAAAGTCACGTCCAGCGCCTCGGCCTGCAGCTGGCGCTGCAATTCGGCTTCGGCCAGGGCGGTGCGGCATTCGTTCAATGCCGCCTCGATCGCCTGCTTGGCCACGTTGATGGCGGCGCCCCGGGTCTTCTTCTCTTCCACGCTCAGGCTGGCCATGCCCTTCATCAGCTCGGTCATGCGGCCGCTCTTGCCCAGGTACTGGGCTTTGGCGTTTTCCAGGTCGGCGGGGGTGGCGGCCTGCGCGAACAGCTCGCGCGCCGACTGCACCAGGGAATCGAGGTCGTTCATCTCAACGGTCCACTGCGGGCCCTGCAAGGGCGTGATCCAAATGAAAAAGGGCCAGTGCCGTACAGCGCTGGCCCTTCAAACCGGGTATTTTCGCTCAGAAAAACCCGAGGTCCATCAAGCGGCCAGCTTGGCCTTGACCTGAGCGACGATGGCGCCGAAGGCGGCCTTGTCGTTCACAGCCAGATCGGCCAGCATCTTGCGGTCGATCTCGATGGCGGCCTTCTTCAGACCGTTGGCGAACTGGCTGTAGGTCAGGCCCAATTCGCGCGCACCGGCGTTGATACGGGCGATCCACAGCTGGCGGAACACACGCTTCTTCGCACGGCGGTCGCGGTAGGCGTACTGACCGGCCTTCATCACCGCCTGTTTGGCGATGCGGTAGACGTTGCCGCGGCGGCCGCGGAAACCTTTGGCCAGGGCCAGGACTTTCTTGTGACGGGCACGTGCGGTGACACCACGTTTGACGCGAGGCATAAGCTACTCCTTGTTCGTCGTTGAATTACAGGCCGGCCTTGGGCAGCATCTGTGCCATGTGACCCATGTTGGTCTCATGCACATTCACCGCACCGCGCAGGTGGCGCTTGTTCTTGGTGGTCTTCTTGGTCAGGATGTGACGCTTGAAGGCTTGACCGCGCTTGACGGTGCCACCCGGACGAACGCGAAAACGCTTTTTCGCACTGCTCTTGGTCTTCATCTTGGGCATTTCAATGCTCCTTATGGTTTGTGCTCGTGAGGCGCCGCGAACCTGATCGCGGTCTTGTTGGCCCCGAGCCACTTGGTGTGGTGCGCAGAAAACCGCGCACCGTGCGGCGTCCAAAAACGCCGCACGGACCTGGCAGGCGACCCACCCACCAGGCCCGTGTTCGGTGTGGCGGCTTACGCCGCCGTTTCGACCGTTGCGTCCGCCGGCTTGGCAGCGCCACCGGCCTTCTTGCGGCCGGGGGCGATCATCATGATCATCTGACGGCCTTCGAGCTTGGGGAACTGCTCCACCACGATCAAATCCGCCAACTCGTCGCGGATGCGGTTCAGCAGCGCCAGACCCAACTCCTGGTGGGTGATTTCCCGGCCGCGGAAACGCAAGGTGATCTTGCACTTGTCGCCGTCGTCCAGGAAGCGCTTGATGTTGCGCATCTTGATGTTGTAGTCACCATCGTCGGTACCGGGGCGGAACTTGATTTCCTTGACCTCGATGACCTTCTGCTTGGCTTTCGCTTCCGCGGCCTTTTTCTGCTCGGCGTACTTGAACTTGCCGTAGTCGATCAGGCGGCACACCGGCGGCTTGGCCATCGCGGCGATCTCCACCAGGTCCACGTCCAGTTCACCCGCCATGCGCAGCGCCTCTTGCAGGCTGACTACGCCGATGGCCTCGCCTTCGGGGCCGGTGAGGCGGACCTCGGGGGCCATGATTTCGCGGTTCAGGCGGTGGGCGCGTTCCTCGCGCTGACGACGGTCACGGAAGTTGGGAGCGGTAGCGATGGTGAAATCCTTTGTTCAATGGGCTGCAGGGCCTTTTCAGGCCTTGGCGGCGATGTCGCCACGGATGCGGCTGGCAAACGCCTCGAGCGACAACACCCCCAGGTCCTGGTTGCCGCGCGCACGCACCGCAACCGCCCCGGCGGCCTTCTCTTTGTCACCCACCACGAGGATGTAAGGCAGCTTCTGCAGCGAAAACTCTCGGATTTTATACGTGATTTTTTCGTTGCGCAAATCGAGCGCCACCCTAAGACCTTGATTTTCCAGCGTTTTGGCAATTTCGCGACAGTAATCGGCCTGCGCGTCGGTGATATTGAGGATCGCCACCTGCACCGGCGCCAGCCAAGTGGGCAGCGCACCGGCGTGTTGTTCCACCAAAATGCCGATGAAACGCTCCAGGCTGCCGACGATGGCACGGTGCAGAATCACCGGGCGCTGACGGCTGCCGTCCTCGGCCACGTACTCCGCGTCCAGGCGCTCGCTCAGGTTGAAGTCCACCTGGATGGTGCCGCACTGCCACTCGCGGCCGATCGCATCCTTCAGGGTGTATTCGATCTTGGGGCCGTAGAAGGCGCCATCGCCCTCGGAGATGACGAACTCGCAGCCGCTGTGGCGCAGGCTGTCCATCAGCGCTTTTTCGGCCTTGTCCCACAGCTCGTCGGAGCCGATGCGCGCGGCCGGGCGGGTCGATACCTTGTACAGGATGTTGGTGAAGCCGAAGTCGGCGTAGACCTGCTTGAGCACCTTCGTGAAGGTGTCGCACTCGGCCAGGATCTGGTCTTCGGTGCAGAAAATGTGGCCGTCGTCCTGGGTGAAGCCACGCACGCGCATGATGCCGTGCAAGCCACCCGAGGGCTCGTTGCGGTGGCACTGGCCAAATTCACCGTAGCGCAGCGGCAGGTCGCGGTAGCTCTTGATGCCCTGCTTGAAGATCAGGATGTGGCCGGGACAGTTCATCGGCTTGAGCGCGTAGTCGCGCTTTTCCGATTCGGTGGTGAACATGTTGTCGCGGTATTTGTCCCAGTGGCCGGTTTTTTCCCACAGGGCTTTTTCCAGGATCTGCGGACCCTTGACCTCCAGGTAGCCGTTCTGGCGGTAGACGCGGCGCATGTACTGCTCCACCTCCTGCCACAGCGTCCAGCCCTTGGGGTGCCAGAACACCAGGCCGGGCGCGTGCTCGTCGATGTGGAACAGGTCCAACTCGCGGCCCAGCTTGCGGTGGTCGCGCTTTTCGGCCTCTTCCAGCATGGTCAGGTATTGCTGCAATTCGTCTTTGGTGGCCCAGGCGGTGCCGTAGACGCGCTGCAGCATCTCGTTGCGGTGGTCGCCGCGCCAGTAGGCGCCGGCCACCTTCATCAGCTTGAAGTGCTTGAGCTTGCCGGTGCTGGGCACGTGAGGGCCGCGGCACAGGTCCTCGAACGCGCCTTCGCGGTACAGGCTCACGTCCTCGTTGCTCGGGATGCTGGCGATGATTTCGGCCTTGTAGTGCTCGCCCAGGCCTTTGAAATAAGCCACCGCTTCGTCGCGCGGCAGCACACGGCGCACCACCGGCTCGTCCTTCGCGGCCAGCTCGGCCATTTTCTTTTCGATCGCAGCCAGGTCGTCGGGCGTGAACGGGCGCTTGTACGAGAAGTCGTAATAGAAGCCGTTGTCGATCACCGGGCCGATGGTCACCTGCGCTTCGGGGAACAGGGCTTTCACCGCGTAGGCCAGCAGGTGGGCGGTGGAGTGGCGGATCACGTCCAGGCCGTCGGCGTCCTTGGCCGTGACGATGGCCAGGGCGGCGTCTTGCTCGATGCGGAAGGAGGTGTCAACCACTTGGCCATCCACCTTGCCTGCCAGCGCGGCCTTGGCCAAACCGGTGCCGATGGACGCGGCCACCTCGGCCACGGTGACGGGGCCGGGGAACTGGCGTTGCGAACCGTCGGGAAGCGTGATGTTCAACATGAGAGATGTCCAGACAACAAAAACGCGGCTCGGGGCCGCGCTGGGAAGAAGAACAAAGTGCAGGCGCGAACTGCCGCCCATCAATGGGCAGTGAACAACTCCTGTGTAGTTCGCGGTGTCATAACCGGGGCGCCTTTCTCGTTCTTGCTGAATGCGTTCAATCGTGCATTTTCCCACAGTTCGCCGCGCCCATGCCAGCGCAGCCCCTTTCGGCCATCGGGGGCGGCTGTGGCGGCGGCGGGGTTTCTGGACGTTGTCAAGATTTCCCGGGCTGCACCGGGAAAATTCCCCATGTGTCTTGACTCCACTTTGGCACCGACTTCATGGCCCCGGGCGCTCGGTCAGGGCCAGTCGAAGACCAAACAAGACGAACATCACCCCCGCGACTTTGTCGAGCCCATGCATGCCGCGCTGAACGAAATCGTGACGCGCCATCCACGCAGCCAGCAGGGCCCACCCGGCGCTGACGGGAATGCTGTTCAGGTTGAAAAGCAAGCCCAGCAGCAAGAACGCCTGCGTCTTGTCGGCCACATCGGGCGCGATGAACTGGGGCAGAAAGGCCAGAAAAAACAGCGCCACCTTGGGGTTGAGCACATTGGTCAAAAAGCCACCCCAAAAGACTTTGTGCAGCCCCGTGCTCGGCAACCCACTCGCCAGCGCCCGCAGGTCATTCGAGGCCGTCGGGGCGCGCGCCACCAACATGCGCACGCCGGTCCACAGCAGGTAGGCCGCGCCCAGCCACTTGAGCACCGTGAAGGCGGTGGCCGACGCCGCCAGCAAGGCCCCCATGCCCAGGGCCGCCGCGAACACATGGACAAAGCATCCACCCGTGATGCCCAACCCGGCCACCATGCCGGCACGCCAGCCGCCGCGAAGCGCGTGCGTGACGATGTAAAGCACGTCAGGCCCTGGCGCCAAATTCAGCAACCAACCCGCGGCGATGAACACAAGCAGGTGGGGCGTGTCGGGCATGGGAGGCTTTTAAAGATTTGAAAAAAAGGGCCACCCCGCAGGGTGGCCCGTCTGTCTCCGCCTCCCCGCAAGGGGCTGGGAGATCAGTGGAACTGCTCTTCTTCGGTGGAACCGGTCAGGGCCTTCACGGAGGAAGAACCGCCCTGGATCACGGTGGTCACGTCGTCGAAGTAACCGGTGCCCACTTCTTGCTGGTGCGACACGAAGGTGTAGCCTTGTTCGCGGGCGGCGAACTCGGGCTCTTGCACCATGTTGACGTAGTGCTTCATGCCTTCGCCGCGGGCGTAAGCGTGGGCGAACTTGAAGGTGTTGTACCAGTTGACGTGGATGCCGGCCAGGGTGATGAACTGGTACTTGTAGCCCAGCGCGCTCAGCTCTTCCTGGAAGGAAGCGATCTGGCTGTCGTTCAAGTTCTTCTTCCAGTTGAACGACGGCGAGCAGTTGTACGACAGCAGCTTGCCCGGGCAGGCGGCCAGCACGGCTTGGGCGAATTCGCGGGCGAAGCCGATGTCAGGCACGCCGGTTTCGCACCACACCAGGTCAGCGTACGGAGCGTAAGCCACGCCACGGCTGATCGACTGCTCCAGACCGTTCTTCACGCGGAAGAAGCCTTCCTGGGTGCGCTCGCCGGTCAGGAAGGGCTTGTCGTTCTCGTCGTAGTCGCTGGTGATCAGGTTGGCGGCTTCGGCGTCGGTACGGGCCAGGATGAGGGTGGGCACACCCATCACGTCAGCAGCGAAACGGGCGGAGATCAGCTTTTCGACGGCTTCGCGGGTGGGGACCAGCACCTTGCCGCCCATGTGGCCGCACTTCTTGGCAGCGGCCAGCTGGTCTTCGAAGTGCACGCCAGCAGCGCCGGAGGCGATCATGTTCTTCATCAGTTCGAAGGCGTTCAGCACGCCGCCGAAACCGGCTTCCGCGTCGGCCACGATGGGCAGGAAGTAGTCGATGAAGCCTTCGTCACCGGGGTTGATGCCACGGCTCCACTGGATTTCGTCGGCGCGCTTGAAGGTGTTGTTGATGCGACGGACCATGGTCGGCACCGAGTCGTAGGCGTACAGCGACTGGTCCGGGTACATGGTTTCAGAGGTGTTGCCGTCGGCGGCGACTTGCCAGCCCGACAGGTACACGGCTTCCAGGCCGGCCTTGGCCTGCTGCATGGCTTGACCGGCGGTGATGGCGCCGAAAGCGTTGACGTAGCCTTTCTTGGCGCCGCCGTTCACTTTGTCCCACAGGACCTGGGCACCGCGCTGGGCCAGGGTGTACTCGGGCTGCAGGCTGCCACGCAGACGCACCACGTCAGCGGCGGAGTAACCGCGCTTGACGTTTTTCCAACGCGGGTTGTTGGCCCAGTCTTTTTCCAGCGCTTCGATCTGCTGCTGGCGGCTCAGTTGTTGGGTGATGGAAGAAGGCATGAAACACTCCTGTGGGTTGAGACGGATCGGATGGCAGAGGGAACTTGTCAGGGCATGCAAGACCGGTGCCGCGGGATCCAGTGTAAGTCTTCTATAAGACCTTGATTCAATCTTATGTCTTATAGAAGACTTTTTAAAATTTGTTCAAAAACAAAGTGTTATGAACACAGTTTCTCAATACGGGATTTATTTTTCCATACTGGGAAAAATTTTTGCGCCGCAACATTTTTATATTTCACATTGTGAATTCGAATGTTGGCATGGAGAAAATTCAGGGCAGGTTCGCACCCGCACGGGCCCGCCTGCCCCAAAACGAACCGGGTGACCGCACTGGCCGTGGGCATTCAGGCGCACCACAGCCCGGTGGGCTGGGTGATGCCCATCCACAGCGCCCAGCCCGAGGTCAGCACCAGGGCCAACCCGGCCAGGCGCATGCCCCAGCCGCCGGAACGCGCCGCCTGCAGGCGCAGCAGCAACCACGGCGCGGCCACCAGGGACACCATGGTGCCGGTGGCGAATGCCGCCATCACCGCCGCGCCTTGCCAGGCGCTGGCCGACAGGGAGGCCACCAGCAGCGCCGAATACAGCAGCCCGCAAGGCATGAGCGCCCAGCCCACGCCCAGCACCACTGGGGCCTTGCCGCCCATGGCCACCATGGCCGGACGCACCTTGCGCCAAATGCCCTGGGCCCAGCCGTCGATGAAGGCCGGCTGCCGCGCCTGCCAGAGCAACGCCAACCCGAGCAGCAAGGCGGCCACGTGCATCAGGGTCCAGAGTGGGCGGATCACCGCGGTCTGCTGCCCCATCCACGCCAGACCTTGGACAGTGCCCCCCGCCAGCGCCCCCATGAGGCTGTAGCCCAGCAGGCGACTCAACTGGAATTTCCACAGGGCCTGGGTGCTGCGGGGCGCAGCGCTGCGGGCGATGCCGGCGCAGGCCGCGCCGCACATGGCGACACAGTGCGGGCCGCCGACCAGCCCCATCACCAGGGCCGAAAGGGTCAGGGAAGCTGACATGCCGCGACTGTAGCAGCGCCGTCGCGCAGGTGCTCAGATGATCTTTGAAAACCGGGCGCGGTCCTGGTCGACCTGCAGGTACTTGTCGAACACCATGGCGATGGCGCGCACCAGGTACCAGCCGGCGGCGGTGACTTCAATGGCGCTGTCGCTGACCTGCACCAGGCCCATGTCCACCATGTCCTGCAAGCGCTCCAGCTCGCGCGCGAAGTAAGCACGAAAATCGACCAGGTGCGCCAGCCCGACCGATTCGAAATCGACCCGCCCCTGGCACATCAGCGCCATGATGACGCTGCGGCGCAGCACGTCGTCGCGCCCCAGGGCCAGGCCGCGGACGATGGGCAAGCGGCCCTGGTCCAACGCGTCGTAGTACTCCTCCAGCGTCTTGGCGTTCTGGCTGTAGGTGGCGCCGATGCGGCCGATGGCGGACACGCCCAGCGCGATCAGGTCGCAGTCGGGTTGCGTGCTGTAACCCTGGAAGTTGCGGTGCAGGCGCCCCTGGCGCTTGGCCACGGCCAGGGCGTCGTTGGGCAGGGCGAAGTGGTCCATGCCCACGTAGACGTAACCGGCTTCGCTGAACATGTCGAGCGAAATCGACAGCATGCCCAGCTTGTCGGCCGGGCTGGGCAACTCGGCCGCGATGATGCGGCGCTGAGGCTTGAAGCGGGCCGGCAGGTGGGCGTAGGCATACAGGGCGATGCGGTCGGGGCGCAACTGCTGCACCTGCTCCAGGGTGCGCCGGAACGATTCGAGCGTCTGCTGCGGCAGGCCGTAGATCAGGTCGACGTTGACCGATTCGAAACCGATGCGCCGCGCCGCGGCCACCAGGTCAAACACCTGCTCGGCCGGCTGCACCCGGTGCACCGCCTTCTGCACGGTCGGGTCAAAATCCTGCACGCCAAAGCTCAGGCGGTTGAAGCCCAGCCGGTGCAGGTGTTCCAGCCGCGCCACCGTGACGGTGCGGGGGTCGACCTCGACCGAATATTCGCCGCCGGGCACCAGGGTGAACTGGCGCCGGATCATCGCCACCAGATCGTCCAGCTCCGTGTCGCTCAGGAAGGTCGGGGTGCCGCCGCCCAGGTGCATCTGCGAGACGTGGTGACCGCGCCCGAAATGCTCGACCTGCAATTCCAGTTCGCGCGACAGGTAGCGCAGGTACTCCGCCGCCTTGCTGTGGTGCTTGGTGATGACCTTGTTGCAGGCGCAGTAGTAGCACAGCGATTCGCAGAACGGGATGTGCACATAGACCGACAGCGGCAGGGCCAAGGAACCGACGCGGCGCTGCTCCAGGGCCTGGATGTAGTCCTTCTCGGTGAACGCTTCGACGAAACGGTCGGCCGTGGGGTAGGAGGTGTAACGCGGGCCCGGCACGTCGAAACGTTTGAGCAGGCCTTCGTCGATGACATGGTTCACGGATGCTTCTCCAATCTGGAGGCTAATGTGCCGCAAAGCCCCGGGCCGGCCATTGACGTGAGTCAAACAAAGCCACCGGCGTGTCGTCAACGGGGGTTATCATTCGGCGCATCTGGGGTTGCGCACCGATCAGGTGATTGACGAATGGATTTACAGAGCATCAAAGTCGCGTGTTCGAGCTGCAATCTGCGCGAACTCTGCCTGCCCGTCGGACTGAGCACCGACGAGATGGCCAAGCTCGACCATGTGATTTCCACGCGCCGACGGGTGAAACGGGGCAGCTCGCTGTTCAACGCGGGCGACCCGTTCACCTCGCTGTACGCGGTGCGCTCGGGCTTCTTCAAGACCAGCGTCACCACCGCCGACGGCCGCGACCAGGTCACGGGCTTTCAGATGACCGGGGAAATCATCGGCATGGACGGCATCGTGCAGGACAAGCACTCCTGCGCCGCCATCGCGCTGGAAGACGCCGAGGTCTGCGTGCTGCCCTTCGACAAGCTGGAGCAGCTCTCGCGCGAATTCAGCGCCTTGCAGCACCACGTGCACAAGATCATGAGCCGCGAGATCGTGCGCGACCACGGCGTCATGCTGTTGCTGGGCAGCATGCGTGCCGAAGAACGGCTGGCGGCTTTTTTGCTCAACCTGGTGCAACGCCTGCACGCCCGCGGTTTCTCGCAATCGGAACTGATCCTGCGCATGACCCGGGAAGAGATCGGCAGCTACCTGGGCATGAAGCTGGAGACGGTCAGCCGCACGTTTTCCAAGTTCATGGACGACGGCATCATCGACGTGAAGCAGCGCTACGTCCACATCAAGGACACGAAGGCGCTGGCCGCCATCGTCAACCAGCCGGCCGACTGATCAGCAGCCGCCGCCCGAACACCCCTTGCGGGCGCAGTCGTCCTGCAGCCTGGCGCAATCGGCCGGGCGCTGGTCCGGCGGCACGGGGCAGCGGTTGACCTCGAAGGGCGAGAGCGACAGCAGGGTGGTCAGGGCACTGGATGCCACGGCCGCGGCCCAGAAGAAAAAGAAAGCCACGGTGTAGATGGCCTGGCGCGACAGTTCCAGGGGATGGCCTTGCCAATGCAACTCGCCGGGATCGACCAGGGCGAACACCACCATCTCCATCACGCCGGCCACCAGAAAGGCCGGCCAGACGATCCACATCCAGCGTTGTCCCAGCATCTGCGTCTCCTGAAGGGTGGTGCGTTGATCAGTCTTTGGGCAAAGTCGGGCTGACCACGTGGTTGCGGGCCTGGCCGGCCGGCATCACGCTGAGTTCGGCCGAGGTGCGTTCGGACGGAGCGAGCTTGTCCAGGGCGGCCGGAGCGACCCGCACCGCCTGGGGCGAACGGTCCAGCACCGGATCGGCGTGGGTGACCGCCAGGTAGACGGTGACCGCGGAGGCCGCGATCACGGCCAATGGCCCACCCAGCACCAGCCACACATACGGTTCCTGGTACCAGCGCTTGGCGGACCCCTTCGGGGGGGTGGCGGGAGAGGCGAACAAGGTGGTCATGGTCGGGCCTGGGTAGGGGCTCTGGTGCGCGCGGCTCAGCGGGGCACCAGGAACACGGATTTCTCGGACACCTGCAGGCGGGCATCGCCCTCGGCCTGCACCTCGAAATGGATGGGGTGGGAGCCGGGTTCGGCCGCGCCCGGCGGAATCTGCAGGCGCACCGCCAGGGAGCGCACCTCGGTCGGCAGCACGGCCACACTGGCCTCGGAGGCCACGGCGATGCCGGGCAGCCCGCTGGCGCTGACTCGGAAGGTCTGGGCAGACTCGGTGGCATTCATGACCTGCAAGCGGTACACGTTCTCGATGCGCCCCTGGTCGACCAGGCGGGCCAGGGCACCGCGGTCGCGGATCACATCCACCTTGAGCGGGGTGCGCAGGAACAGGCTGGCGCCCACGGCCACGGTGATGGCCAACAGAATGCCGCTGTAGACCAGCACACGCGGACGGAAGCCCCGGCGCACCATCTGCGCGGTGGTCCAACCGTTGGCGATGCCGTTCTGGGTCGAATATTTGATGAGGCCACGCGGGTAGCCGACCTTGTCCATGACGTCGTCGCAGACGTCGATGCAGGCCCCGCAACCGATGCACTCGTACTGCAGGCCCTTGCGAATGTCGATGCCCGTGGGACAGACCTGCACACACAAGGTGCAATCGACGCAGGACCCCAGTCCGAGGGCCTTCGGGTCGGCCTTTTTGGAACGGGCACCCCGTGGTTCACCGCGCTGCTCGTCGTAGGTCACGATCATCGTGTCCTTGTCGAACATGGCGCTCTGGAAGCGGGCGTAGGGGCACATGTACTTGCACACCTGCTCGCGCATGAAGCCGGCGTTGCCGTAGGTGGCAAAACCGTAGAAGAACACCCAGAAGGTCTGCCACGGCCCCAGGTCCCAGGCGACGACGGCGGCGCCCAGTGCCTGAATGGAGGTGAAATAGCCGACGAAGGTAAATCCTGTCCACAAGCCGAACGCCACCCAGAGGAAGTGCTTCAGCCACTTCTTGCCGAACTTGTGCAGGGACAGGGGTCCCTGGTCCAGCCGCATGCGCGCGGACCGGTCGCCTTCGACTTGCTTCTCGATCCACAGGTAAATCTCGGTGTACACCGTCTGCGGGCAGGCGTAACCACACCACAGGCGCCCGGCCACCGCCGTGAACAGGAACAGCGCCAGGGCAGAGATGACGAGCAGGCCCGTCAGGTAGATGAAGTCCTGCGGGTACAGAACCAGGTTGAAGATGTAGAAACGCCGCGCCTCCAGGTCGAACAGCACCGCCTGGCGCCCGTTCCACTGCAGCCAGGGCAGGCCGTAAAAGACGATCTGTGTGAGCCACACCAGGGCCCAACGCCACCGGCTGAACAGCCCGGAGACGGAACGCGGGTAGATCTTCTGCCGCGAAGCGTACAGAGAAATCTCGATGTCCTCGTCCGCCGAGGCCGCGCCGGTGGGTGTGGGGCTGGTGCTGCTCACAAAACCTCGCTCGTCAATGCTTCCGAACGGTCATTGCTTGGGTTTGTTCGACAGACCCCAGACGTAAGAAGCCAGCACGTGGATCTGTTGCTCGGTCAGTAGGGCGTTTTGGGCCGGCATGACGTTGTTCTTGCCTTCGTTGATCATCTTGGTGATGGCGTCCACGCCCCAGCCGTGCAGCCAGATGTTGTCGGTCAGGTTGGGGGCCCCCAGGGTAGTATTGCCCTTGCCTTCGGCACCGTGGCAGGCGGCACAGGCGGCGAACTTGGGTTTGCCCAGGGTGGCCTTGACCGCGTCGTGCGGGCTGCCCGACAGGCTGAGCACATAGTTGGCCAGGTTGTTCACGTCGTCGGCATTGCCCACCGCGGCGGCCATCGGCGGCATCATGCCGTTGCGGCCGTTGGTGATGGTGGCCTTGATCGCGGCGGGGTCGCCGCCCCACAGCCAGTCGCCATCGGTCAGGTTGGGGAAGCTCTTGCTCCCGCCGGCGTCAGAGCCGTGGCACTGGGCGCAGTAGTTCATGAACAAACGCTCGCCCACGGCCTTGGCGGTCGCATCGCCCGCCAGCTGCTCGGGGGTCTGGTTGTTGAAGGCGGCGTAGATGGGCGCGGTCGCATCCCCGGCCTTCTTCACCTCCGCGGTGTGCTGGCCGGTCGACGACCAGCCCAACTGACCGGCCCACTTGCCGAAAGTGGGGTAGAGGGCGCCGTAGACCAGGGCGAAGATCACGGTGATGATGAACAGGTAGACCCACCATTTGGGCAGCGGGTTGTTCATCTCGCGCAGGTCGCCATCCCAGACGTGGCCGGTGGTGTTGTCGTCGTGGGCCTTGACCTTGGTGGTGCCGCTGATCCACAGCAGCACCAGGCAGGCGATGATGCTGACCAGGGTCAGCCCGGCCACGTAGAGGTGCCAGAAATCGCTAGTGAAGTCGCTCATGATTGTTCTCTCGGTTTCGAGGCTCTTTATTCGTCACGGAAGGGCAACTGGGCCGCTTCGTCGAAGTTCGCCTGGTTGCGCTTGGACCACGCCCACCAGACGATGCCCAGAAAAGTCACCAGGCTGAGCACGGTGACGATGCTTCGCAGGTCATTGACGTCCATTTCGGAGCCCTCCTGGTGTCAACGGACCGCGGTGCCCAGGCCTTGCAGGTAGGCGATGACGGCCTCCAGCTCGGTCTTGCCCTTGACGGCTTCGGTCGACTGGGCGATCTCCTCGTCCGTGTACGGCGCGCCCAGCGTGCGCAGCACTTCCATGCGCTTGGGCATGTCGGCGCCACTGAGGGTGCGCTGCTCCAGCCAGGAGTAGGCCGGCATGTTGGACTCGGGCACCACGTCACGCGGGTTGTTCAAGTGGATGCGGTGCCACTCGTCGGAGTAGCGGCCGCCCACGCGGGCCAGGTCGGGGCCGGTGCGCTTGGAACCCCACTGGAAGGGGCGGTCGTAGACGAATTCCCCGGCCAGCGAGTAGTGGCCGTAGCGCATGGTCTCGGCGTGGAAGGGGCGGATCATCTGCGAGTGGCAGTTGTAGCAGCCTTCGCGCACGTAGATGTCGCGGCCGGCGATCTGCAGGGCGGTGTAGGGCTTGAGGCCCTCCACCGGCTGCGTGGTGGATTTCTGGAAGAACAGCGGAACGATTTCCACCAGACCACCCACCGCCACCACCAGGGTGATGAGGATGATCATCAGCAGGTTGTTGGTTTCGATCCGCTCGTGGGTGAAACCCTTGGGTGCTTCGTGTTGTGCCATGTTATTCAACTCCTCAGGCGTGGACAGCTGCCGCGGGAATGGCCACTTCATTGGCCTGGCCCTGCGCCACGGTTTTCGCAACGTTCCAGGCCATCACGCACATGCCGCCGAGGTACAGCACCCCACCCAGCAGACGGATGACGTAGAACGGGAAGGTGGCCTTGACGGATTCGACAAAGGTGTAGGTCAGCGAACCGTCGGGGTTGACGGCGCGCCACATCAGGCCCTGCATCACACCGGCGATCCACATCGCGGCGATGTAGAGCACGATGCCGATGGTGGCAACCCAGAAGTGCACCTCGATGGCCTTGACGGAATACATCTTGGTCTGGCCGAACAGGCGCGGGATCAGGTAGTACATGGAGCCCATGGTCACCAGACCCACCCAGCCCAGGGCGCCGGAGTGCACGTGGCCCACGGTCCAGTCGGTGTAGTGGCTCAGGGCGTTGACGGTCTTGATCGACATCATCGGGCCTTCGAAGGTGGACATGCCGTAGAACGACAGGGACACGATCAGGAAGCGCAGGATGGGGTCGTCGCGCAGCTTGTGCCAGGCGCCCGACAGGGTCATGATGCCGTTGATCATGCCGCCCCAGCTGGGGGCCAGCAGGATGAGGGAGAACACCATGCCGATGGACTGGGTCCAGTCGGGCAGCGCGGTGTAGTGCAGGTGGTGCGGACCCGCCCACATGTAGGTAAAGATCAGCGCCCAGAAGTGGACGATGGACAGGCGGTAGGAGTAGACCGGGCGCTCGGCCTGCTTGGGAATGAAGTAGTACATCATGCCCAGGAAGCCAGCGGTGAGGAAGAAGCCCACCGCGTTGTGGCCGTACCACCACTGGACCATGGCGTCCTGCACGCCGGCGTAGGCCGAGTAGGAGTGCAGCAGGCCGGTGGGCAGCTGGATGTTGTTGAAGATGTGCAGCAGGGCCACGGCGATGATGAAGGCGCCGAAGAACCAGTTGGCCACGTAGATGTGACGGACCTTGCGGATGCCGACGGTGCCGAAGAACACGATGGCGTAGGCCACCCAGACCAGGGTGATCAGTACGTCGATCGGCCAGATCAGCTCGGCGTATTCCTTGCCCTGGGTGTAGCCCAGCGGCAGGGACACGGCGGCCAGCACGATCACCGCGGTCCAGCCCCAGAAGGTGAAGGCGGCCAGCTTGTCGGAGATGAGGCGGGTCTGGCAGGTGCGCTGCACCACGTAGTAGCTGGTGGCGAACAGGCCGCTACCGCCAAACGCAAAAATCACCGCATTGGTGTGCAGCGGCCGCAGGCGGCCGTAGCTCAACCATTCAATGCCCAGGTTGAGCTCGGGCCAAGTGAGCTGCGCGGCGATGATGACGCCGACCAGCATCCCCACGATGCCCCAGACCACGGTCATGATGGCGAATTGCCTCACGACCTTGTCGTTGTAGACGCCCTTCTGAGCGCCCGCTGTTGTCACAGACATACCTAACTCCTCTTGAAATTCACCACGGTGCAGTATCCGGGGATACCCCAGGGTTCCAGTTGATATATGTCAATCGCTCCGCAAAATGCGTTCGCCTTCGCGTTCGATGTTGTCGAACTGCCCCGATTGCAGGGACCACCAGAACAGACCGATGATGCCCAGCACGAGCAACACGGACAAGGGGATGAGCAGGTAGAGGACTTCCATCGGGGTCACCTCGCTGTGACAGTTTCAGAAACGGGGGCCAAGCGGGACAGGCGCAAGGCGTTGCCGATGACCAGCAGGGAACTGGCGGCCATGCCCAGACCGGCCAGCCAGGGCGGCATCCACCCCAGCAGCGCCAGGGGCACGCACACCGCGTTGTAGCCCGCCGCCCACCAGAGGTTCTGGCGCACGACCGCCATGGTACGCCGGGCGTGCTGCAACGTCAGCACGATGTCGCTCAAACGCCCGCTTTGCACCACGAAATCGGCCTGGGCCTGCGTCAGCGGCGCGCCATGGCCCAGCGCGAACGAGGCGTCGGCCCGGGCCAGCACCGGACCGTCGTTCAGACCGTCGCCCACCATGGCCAGGCGCGAACCGGCCGCCTGGAGGGCTTGCACGTCGGCCAGTTTGTCTTCCGGGGAGGCCTCGGCCACCACCGCGCCCATGCCCAACTGCCGCGCCACCCGGTCGACGGCGCTGCGTCGGTCGCCCGACAGCAGGCGGGTGCGCAGACCGGCACGGTGCAGGGCCGCGATGGCCTCGGTCGCGTCGCTGCGCACCCCCTCGTCCATGACGAAGGTGGCGACCCAGCCGCACGCATCGACCAGGTAGGCGCAAGGCGCGTCGGCCACCGCCTGGCCCTGGGCCAACAGGATGGCCTCGTCCAGACCGCAGTGCCGGGCCGAGCCCAGGCGCCACAGCTGCCCTTGGGCGTCCTGCATCGACAGGCCCCGCCCCGGGGTGTCGTTCACCTCGACGAAGGGCACGCCCTCCCCCGGCCCCGCTGCCAGCGCGATGGCCCGCGACACCGGGTGCAAGGACGTGGCGCTCATGGGCTGGGCCAGGCGCAAGGCCTGGGCGGCGTCCAGGCCCGGGCGGGTCAGGACGTCGCGCAGCACCACCCGGTCCTGGGTCAGGGTGCCGGTCTTGTCGAACACCACGGTGTCCACCGCGGCCAGGGTTTCGAAGGCTTGCAGGCGCCGCACCAGGGTGCCTTGCCCGGCCAGGGCCCCGGCCGCGGCCAGCATGGCCGCCGGCGTGGCCAGCGACAAGGCACACGGGCAGGTGACGATCAGCACCGCCACGGCCACGGCCAGGGCGCGCTGCGGATCGATCTGCCACCAGTACAACCCGGCCACGGCGGCGGCCAACAGCACCAGCAGCAGGAAGGGCGCGGCGATCCGGTCGGCCAACTGCGCCAGCCGGGGTTTTTCGGTGGAGGCGCGCTCCATGAGCGAGACGATCTGGGCGAAGCGGGTGTCGCGCCCCAGGCGGTCGAGTCGCACCAGCACCGGCCCGGCCAGGTTGTAACTGCCGGCCACCACCGCCTCGCCCTGGCGCCGGGTGACGGGGTGGGACTCGCCGGTCAGCAAGGCCTCGTCCACGGTGGCACCGGCGCTCAACACCTCGCCGTCGCCCGGGAAGGCCTGACCGACCTGGACGCGCACCACATCGCCCAGGGCCAGGCGCTTGAGCGAAACGGATTCGAAACCACCGGCCGCGGTCTGGCGTTCGCACTGCTCGGGCAGGCGGTTCATCAGGGCGTCGAGCGCGCCGGCCGTGCGGTCGCGGGCCTTGAATTCCAGGTAGCGCCCGCCCAGCAAGAAAAAAACGAACATGGTGAGCGAGTCGAACCAGACCTCGCCGCCCCAGGGACCGGTGGGCTCGAAGGTGGCGGCGGTGCTGACCAGGAAGGTGACCAGGATGCCGATGGACACCGGCGTGTCCATGCCGACACGGCCGCGCCGGAGGTCGCGCCAGGCCCCCTGAAAAAACGGCCCGCTGGCGAAGAACAGCACCGGCAGGCTCAGCACCCAACTGGCCCAGCGCAGCAATTGTTCGATGTCGGCCGGGATGTCGCCGGGCTCGGTGACGTAGGCCGGCCACGCGTACATCATCACCTGCATCATGCAAAAACCGGCGACGAAGAGGCGCCACAGGGCGCGGCGGGTCTCGGCCAGGCGCTCGCCAATGCCGAGCGCCTGCTGCAGAGGCAGCAGGCGGTAGCCGGTGTCGCCGACGGCGCGGGCCAGGTCGGAAATGCGGGTGCGCGCCGGGTCCCAGCGCACGGTCAGGCGGCGGGTGGCGGCGTGCACCTGGGCCGAAGCCACCCCGGCCCGGCCAGTCAGGGCACTTTCCACGGTGTCGGCACAGGCGGCGCAATACATGCCCTGCACCATCAGCACCGATTCGCACAGGGCCTGGCCGGCCACTTCGCAAGGCTGGGTGAAGACCTGCTGCTCGATCGGGTCGTCCAGCACGCGGAAGTCGTCGTCCACCGTGAGCGGGCCGCGGTGGGTGCCGAAGATCCCCAGGCCGGCCGGCTCCGCCGCTGCAGCGCCCGCACCCGTCACCTGCGCGACGCTCCCGACTTGCCCCACCACCGTCGAATCTGCCATGGTTGGAGCTTACCCCAGAGGACTGCCGCCGCGTTTGACTTACATCAACCGGTCCGGCCCGAACGGTGTTAGGCTGAAAACTCACCTGAGGAGAACGAAGATGTACAAGCGCATTCTGGTGGCCACCGACGGCTCCAAACTGTCCCAGGCCGCGGTCGAGCACACCCTGAAGCTGGCCGACGCCACCGGCGCCGAGGTGGTGGCCCTCAAAGTGGTGCCGCGCTACCCGCAGACCTACTTCGAAGGCGGCATGGCGCTGGCCAACGAGGAAATCCAGCGCATCGAAAAGGAATGGCAGGAAGACGCCCAGGCCGTGGTCAACGCGGTCAAGGCCGAAGGGCAGAAACGGGCCGTCAAGGTCAAGGCCACCACGGTCAAGTCGGACCTGATCGCCGAGGCCGTGATCGCGGCGGCCAAACGCCACAAGGTGGACCTGATCGTGATGGCCTCGCACGGCCGTCGTGGCCTCAAGCGCCTGCTGCTGGGCAGCGAAACCCAGCAGGTGCTGACGCACTCGCACACCCCGGTGCTGGTGTTGCGCTGACGCCGGCTTAGGCGCCCCTCAGCCCGTCAACCCGCGAAGCTGTCGCGGTAGGTGTCGCGCAGCAGGTTCTTCTGCACCTTGCCCATGGCATTGCGCGGCAGGTCTGGCACCAGCACGCAGCGCTTGGGCACCTTGTAATTGGCCAACGAGGCCTTGAGCGCAGCCAGCACCGCCTCGGGCACCATCGCCGCCCCTGGCCGGGCCACCACCAGGGCCACGCCCACCTCGCCGAAATCGGGGTGCGGCACGCCCACCACCGCGCTTTCGACCACGCCCGGCAGTTCGTTGATGACGCTTTCGATTTCCGCCGGGTAGACGTTGTAGCCGCCGCTGATGATGAGGTCCTTGTTGCGACCGACGATGCTGAGGTAGCCGCGCCCGTCCTGCTGGCCGACATCGCCGGTGCGGAACCAGCCGTCGGCGGTGAATGCCTCGCGGTTTTTTTCGGGCATGCGCCAGTATCCCTGGAACACGTTGGGGCCACGCACCTGGATGTGCCCGACCGTCCCCGTGGCCACGGGGTGGTCGCGGTCGTCCACCAGACGCAAGGACACCCCGGGCAGAGGAAAGCCCACCGTCCCGCCCCGGCGCTCGGCCTGGCCGCCGTGGCGCGCATCGGCGCGGTAGGGGTTGGAGGTGAGCATGGTGGTTTCGCTCATGCCGTAGCGCTCCAGGATGGTTTGGCCAGTGCGCGCCTGCCAGGCCCGGAAGGTGTCGATCAGCAAGGGCGCCGAGCCCGAGACGAACAGGCGCATGTGGCGGGCCGCTTCGGCATCGAGCCGGGGGTCGGCCAGCAGGCGCACGTACAAGGTGGGCACGCCCATGAAGACGGTCGCCCGAGGCAGCCAGGCGATCACCTGGGACGGCTCGAACTGGACGCACCAGAGCATGGGGCTGCCGTTGAGCAGGGCGGCGTGGATGGCCACGAACAGGCCGTGCACGTGGAAGATCGGCAGGGCATGGATGAGCACATCGCCGGACTGCCAGCCCCAGTAGGCGTGGAGCACCTGGGCGTTGCTCAACAGGTTGCCGTGGCTCAGCATGGCCCCCTTGCTGCGCCCGGTGGTGCCGCTGGTGTAGAGGATGGCGGCCAGGTCGTCGGCGGCACAGGGCACCAGCGTCTGCACGTCGCTGTGGTGGGCCGCCCGCTCCAGCAGGCTGCCGCTGCGGTCGTCGCCCAGGGTGAACACCGCTTGGGCGCCGGCCTTGAAGGCGATCTTGCTGACCCAGCCGAAATGGGCGGGCGTGCAGACCACGACCGCGGGCTCGGCGTCGGCGATGAAATACCCGATCTCGGCCTTCTGGTAGGCGGTGTTCAAGGGCAGGAACACCAGACCGGCGCGCAGGGTGGCCAGGTAGAGCACCATGGCCTCCACCGATTTGTCCACCTGTGCGGCCACCCGGGCGCCCTCGGGCAGACCCAAGGACTGCAGCAGGTTGGCCACCATGGCGCTGGCACGGTCCAGGTCGCGCCAGGTGTAGACCAGGCCCTGGTCGGTTTCCACCGCCCAGGTGTCCAGGTCGGCGGGGAAGGCCGCGCGCAAGGCGGCATACAGGTTCTGGTTCGAAGTGCTCATGCCCAACACCGGAAACTTGGTGGACCCACAGCCCGCCTCAAGGGCGGGAGGGGCGTTGCGCCCAGCGCCACAGCGCCAGACCCGCCAGCACCATGGGCAAACTCAGCCACTGCCCCATGCTCAGCCCCAGACCGAGCAGACCGAGGTGGGCATCGGGTTCGCGGAAGAATTCGGCGGTAAAACGCATGCTCCCATAGCCCGTCAGGAAGGCGGCGGAGACCTCGCCCACTCGGCGCGGCCGGCGGGCGTACAGCCACAGCAGCACGAACAACAACAGGCCTTCCAACAAAAACTGGTAGAGCTGCGAGGGGTGGCGCGGCAGCGGGCCCGCGCCGCGGAACACCATGCCCCAGGGCAGCGCGGGATCGGCCACCCGCCCCCACAGCTCGCCGTTGATGAAGTTGCCGATGCGGCCCGCGGCCAAGCCGGTGGGCACGCAGGGGGCCACGAAGTCCATCACCTGCAACCAGGGGCGCTGGCGGCTGCGGGCGAACCAGGCCATGGCCAGCAACACGCCGATCAGGCCGCCGTGGAAGCTCATGCCCCCTTCCCACACGGCGAACACGCTCAACGGGTGGGCCAGGTAGTCCAGCGGCTTGTAGAACAGCACGTAACCCAGGCGCCCGCCCAGGATGACGCCGAGCACGCCCAGGAACAGGATGTCTTCCACGTCGCGGCGCGCCCAGGCCTGCGCCCCCGTGAGCGAGGCGAAGGGCTCGTGACCCAGGCGCCGGGTGCCCAGCCACAGAAACAGGCCAAAGGCCGCCAGGTAGGTCAGGCCGTACCAATGGATGGCCAGCGGCCCCAGCTGCAGGGCCACCGGATCGATTTGCGGGTACATCAACATGCGCGCATTGTGCCTGCAAAGCACACAGCCCCTGGGGCGGACCGCAGGGGCTGTGCAGAGGGAATGGCGACGGGGCTCAGTCGTCCAGCAGCGACAGGTCGCGCACCGCGCCCTTGTCGGCGCTGGTGGCCAGCAACGCGTAGGCCTTCAGCGCGGCCGACACCTTGCGCGGGCGCGGCTGCGCCGGCTTCCAGCCCTTGGCGTCCTGCTCGGCACGGCGGGCGGCCAGTTCGTCGTCGCTCAGCAGCACGTCGATCGAACGGTTGGGGATGTCGATGCGGATGCGGTCGCCGTTGCGCACCAGGCCGATGGCGCCACCGGCCGCCGCCTCGGGAGAGCAGTGGCCGATGGACAGGCCCGAGGTGCCGCCCGAGAAACGGCCGTCGGTGAGCAGCGCGCAGGCCTTGCCCAGGCCCTTGGACTTGATGTAGCTGGTCGGGTAGAGCATTTCCTGCATGCCCGGGCCGCCCTTGGGGCCTTCGTAACGCACGATCACCACGTCGCCGGCCTTCACCTTGTCGGCCAGGATGTCGGCCACCGCCTCGTCCTGCGACTCGGTCACGTAGGCCGAGCCCTCGAACACCAGGATGGACTCGTCCACGCCCGCGGTCTTGACCACGCAGCCGTCCAGGGCGATGTTGCCGTGCAGCACAGCCAGACCGCCTTCCTTGCTGAAAGCGTGGTCGTAGGAGCGGATGCAGCCCTCGGCGCGGTCGGTGTCCAGGCTGGGCCAGCGGGTGGCTTGGCTGAAGGCCACCTGGGTGGGGATGCCGGCCGGGCCGGCCATGTAGAAGGTCTTGACTTCGTCGGACGGTGCGCGAGCGATGTCCCACTGGTCCAGCGCGTCCTTCATGGTTTTGGCGTGGATGGTGGGCACGTCGGTGTGCAGCTTGCCGGCGCGGTCCAACTCACCCAGAATGGCCATGATGCCGCCCGCGCGGTGCACGTCCTCGATGTGGTACTTGTTGGTGTTGGGCGCGACCTTGCACAGCTGCGGCACCTCCCGCGACAGGCGGTCGATGTCCTTCATGGTGAAGTCGATGCCGGCCTCCTGGGCGATGGCCAGCAGGTGCAGGATGGTGTTGGTGGAACCGCCCATGGCGATGTCCAGGGTGATGGCGTTCTCGAAGGCCTTGAAACCCACCGAGCGCGGCAGCACCGATTCGTCATCCCCTTCGTAGTAGCGCCGGCACAGTTCCACCGCCAGGCGGCCGGCGCGCTTGAACAGCTGTTCGCGGTCGGCGTGGGTGGCCACCACGGTGCCGTTGCCGGGCAGGCTCAGGCCCAGCGCCTCGGTCAGGCAGTTCATCGAGTTGGCGGTGAACATGCCCGAACAAGAACCGCAGGTCGGGCAGGCCGAACGCTCGACCTCGGCCAGGTCGGCGTCGCTGACCTTGTCGTCCACGGCCATCACCATGGCGTCCACCAGGTCCAGCTTCTTGATCTGGATGGTCTGGGTGCCCGGCACCGCCAGGCGCACCTTGCCGGCTTCCATGGGGCCGCCCGAGACGAAAACGACCGGGATGTTCAGGCGCATGGCGGCCATCAGCATGCCAGGGGTAATTTTGTCGCAGTTGGAGATGCACACCAGCGCGTCGGCGCAGTGGGCGTTGACCATGAACTCGACCGAATCGGCGATCAGGTCGCGGCTGGGCAGCGAGTACAACATGCCGTCGTGGCCCATGGCAATGCCGTCGTCCACGGCGATGGTGTTGAATTCCTTGGCCACGCCACCGGCGGCCTCGATCTCGCGCGCCACCAGCTGGCCCAGGTCCTTCAGGTGGACGTGGCCGGGGACAAACTGGGTGAAGCTGTTGGCGATGGCGATGATGGGCTTGGAAAAATCATCGTCCTTCATGCCGGTGGCGCGCCACAGGGAGCGCGCACCCGCCATGTTGCGGCCGGCGGTAGAGGTTTTGGAACGGTAGACGGGCATGGGAAAGCTCTCTCAGAAAACGGGCCAACCCGGCAAACCGGGCCAACTTGGAATTATGCGGCAGGCGCCCCGGCCCCAGCCCCCGACCCGGGCGGAACCCTGGCCAGGCCACGGGATTTCAGCGCTTGGGTTTGACCGGCATGCCCAGGCGTTTGCGACTCTCGTTGATGCGATCGAGCTTGCGCTGCGCTTCCTTTTCCATGGCCTTGCGTCGGGTGTAGCCGGTCTTGTCGGCAAACGCCCACCACAGCACGGTCAAGGCGAAGGGCGACAGCACCCACCACCAGGACCAATCGGCCACCGGCCCCACGGCCAGGTATTTGAGCAACAGCAACACCACCCCCAGAACCAACAGGTACATGGCTCAACCTCCTGTGACGCCCCGCGTTTCGAGTGCAACAAGTCGTAAGGGCTCGACCAGCGCACAAAAGACTGCCCGTAGAATCGGGCCGTCCATCAACCGTATTCTCACCCAAGGAAGTCACGATGAAACGCGCACTGCTCATCCTCGCTGCCAGCACCGTGGTGGCCCTGCCCGCCATGGCCGACGAAGCCCTGGCCAAATCCAAGAACTGCATGGCCTGCCACGCCGTGGACAAAAAGCTGGTGGGCCCGGCTTACAAAGAAGTGGCCAAGAAGTACGCCGGCGACAAAACCGCCGCCGACAAGCTGGCCACCAAGATCGTCAAGGGCGGTTCTGGCGTGTGGGGCGCGATCCCGATGCCGGCCAACCCGCAGGTGAGCGAAGCCGACGCCAAGAAACTGGCCGCCTGGGTGCTGGGCCTGAAGTAATTCGCCGGCTCTGCCCACAAAAAAACCCGCAGCAGGCTGCGGGTTTTTTTGTGCCTGCGCCCCATCCGTGCGGAGGGGGCGCCCGGTGCATCAGTTGGTCTTGGCCAACTGCTCCAGGATGTGCGGGTTCTCCAGGGTGGAGGTGTCCTGGGTCACGGCTTCGCCCTTGGCCAGCGAGCGCAGCAGGCGGCGCATGATCTTGCCGGAGCGGGTCTTGGGCAGGTTTTCACCGAAGCGGATTTCCTTGGGCTTGGCGATCGGGCCGATCTCCTTGGCCACCCAGTTGCGCAGTTCGTTGGCCAGGGCCTTGGCTTCGTCACCGGTCGGGATCGGGCGCTTGAGCACCACGAAGGCCACGATGGCTTCGCCGGTCAGGTCGTCCGGACGACCCACCACGGCGGCTTCGGCCACCAGGTCGGTCTTGCCCACCAGCGCGGATTCGATTTCCATCGTGCCCATGCGGTGGCCGGACACGTTCAGCACGTCGTCGATGCGGCCGGTGATGCGGAAGTAACCGCGGTCGGCGCTGCGCACGGCACCGTCGCCAGCCAGGTAGTAGCCCTTGAGCTCTTCGGGGAAGTAGCTCTTCTTGAAACGCTCCGGGTCGCCCCAGATGGTGCGGATCATGGACGGCCAGGGGCGCTTGACCACCAGGATGCCGCCCGCGCCGTTGGGCACGTCGTTGCCGGTCTCGTCCACGATGGCGGTCATGATGCCCGGCAGCGGCAGCGTGCAGGAACCCGGCACCAGCGGCGTGGCGCCCGGCAGCGGGGTGATCATGTGGCCGCCGGTTTCGGTCTGCCAGAAGGTGTCCACGATCGGGCAACGCTCGCCGCCGATGTGCTTGTAGTACCACATCCAGGCTTCGGGGTTGATCGGCTCACCGACCGAGCCCAGGATGCGCACGGACGACAGGTCCCAGTTCTTCGGGTGCACCTTCTCGTCGGTGTCCGCGGCCTTGATCAACGAGCGGATGGCGGTGGGCGCGGTGTAGAAGATGGTGCACTTGTGCTTCTCGATCATCTGCCAGAAGCGGCCTGCGTTCGGGTAGGTGGGCACACCTTCGAACACGATCTGGGTGGCGCCGGCGGCCAACGGGCCGTAGGCCACGTAGCTGTGGCCGGTGATCCAGCCGATGTCGGCGGTGCACCAGAACACGTCGTTGTCCTTCAGGTCGAAGGTCCAGTTCATGGTCAGGTTGGCCCACAGCAGGTAGCCACCGGTGCTGTGCTGCACGCCCTTGGGCTTGCCGGTGGAGCCGGAGGTGTAGAGCACGAACAGCGGGTGCTCGGCGCCCACCATTTCGGCCGGGCAGTCGGTGGACTGCTGGGCCATTTCTTCGTGCATGAAGGTGTCGCGGCCGGCCACCATGTTCACGGCGGTCGGGGTGCGCTGGTACACCAGCACGCTGCGGATGGTCTCGCAACCGCCCATGGCCAGGGCTTCGTCCACGATGGACTTGAGCGGCAGCTCCTTGCCACCGCGCATCTGGTAGTTGGCGGTGACCACGGCCACGGCACCGGCGTCCTGGATGCGGTCTTTCAGCGCGCCGGCGGAGAAACCACCGAACACCACGCTGTGGGTCGCGCCGATGCGGGCACAGGCCTGCATCGCCACCACGCCTTCGATGGTCATCGGCATGTACAGAACGACGCGGTCGCCCTTCTTCACGCCTTTGGCCTTGAGCACGTTGGCAAACTGGCTGACCTTGGCCAGCAGTTCCTTGTAGGTGACCTTGGTCACCTCGCCGCCGTCGGCTTCGAAGATGATGGCGGTCTTGTTCTCTGTCGGGGTGCCCATGTGGCGGTCCAGACAGTTGTAGGAGGCGTTCAGTTCACCGTCCTGGAACCACTTGTAGAACGGGGCCTCGGACTCGTCCAGCACTTGGGTGAAAGGCTTGTGCCAGGCCAGCAGCTCTTTGGCGCGCTTGCCCCAGAAGCCTTCAAAATCCTGCTCGGCCTCGGCGCACAGGGCGTTGTAGGCATCCATGCCGGCGATGCGAGCGGACGCGACGGTGGCGGCGCTGGGCTCGAACACGCGGTTTTCCACGAGCGTGGATTGGATGGCGGTGGATGGTTCGGACATGCAAGGTCTCCTCTAGGGGGTCAGGGAACATTCAACCCTGCGGACTGTGCGCAAAATCTCTGACGAGGCTCTTACACAAGACTGCCGACGCTGTAAAGCACACACTCTACAATTGATCAGATCTGTGCGACCCCGTGGTTGCCCCCATTGCGCCCAACATGACGACCCCCCTCAAACCCATCGCCCCCCTGCCGAAACTGATTTTTGCCAGCCGTTGGCTGCAATTGCCGCTTTACATCGGCCTGATCGCGGCCCAGGGCATCTACGTCTTCCACTTCTGGGTGGAGCTGGTCCACCTGATCGAAGCGGCCTTCGGCAACGAGGTGGCGCTGCAGAAGCTGATCACCAGCATCGGCTATGTCACCACCACCCAAATCAACGGACTCAACGAAACCATCATCATGCTGGTGGTGCTGGCCCTGATCGACGTGGTGATGATCTCCAACCTGCTGATCATGGTGATCGTGGGTGGCTACGAAACCTTCGTCAGTCGCATGGGCCTGGAAAGCCACCCCGACCAGCCGGAATGGCTCAGCCACGTCAACGCCTCGGTGCTGAAGGTGAAGCTGGCCACGGCCATCATCGGCATCAGCTCGATCCACCTGCTCAAGACCTTCATCAACGCCGCCAACTATTCGGAGAAGGTGTTGATGTGGCAGACCATCATCCACGTGGTGTTCCTGCTCAGCGCCATGGCCATCGCCATGACCGACCGGCTGCTGCACCGCCCTTCCGCCGACGACGGCCATTGAGCCGAACGCCCCTTCCCCGCCAACCGCATCCGAAAGACAGCCATGACCGCCATCAAGCAGGAAGACCTGATCCAGTCCATCGCCGACGCCTTCCAGTACATCAGCTTCTACCACCCGCTGGACTACATCCAGGCGCTGGGCGAAGCTTATGAGCGCGAGCAAAGCCCCGCCGCCAAGGACGCGATCGCGCAGATCCTGACCAACAGCCGCATGAGCGCCGAAGGCCACCGCCCGATCTGCCAGGACACCGGCATTGCCGTGGTGTTCCTGAAAGTGGGCATGAACGTGACCTGGCCCGACGCGACGATGAGCGTGCAGGACATGATCAACGAAGGCGTGCGCCGCGCCTACCTGAACCCGGACAACCCGCTGCGAGCCTCGGTGCTGGCCGACCCGGCCGGCGCCCGCAAGAACACCAAGGACAACACCCCCGCGGTGGTGCACTACGAAATCGTGCCGGGTGACCACGTGGAGGTGATCTGTGCGGCCAAGGGCGGCGGCTCGGAGAACAAGTCCAAGTTTTACGCGCTCAACCCGTCCGACTCGGTGGTGGACTGGGTGCTGAAAACCGTGCCCACCATGGGCGCCGGCTGGTGTCCGCCGGGCATTCTGGGCATCGGCATCGGCGGCACACCGGAAAAGGCGCTGCTGCTGGCCAAGGAGTCGCTGATGGCGCCGGTGGACATCCACGAACTGATCGACAAGAAGAAGTCCGGCGCCGCGCTGAGCCGCGTGGAAGAACTGCGCCTGGAACTGTACGAGAAGGTCAACGCCCTGGGCATTGGCGCGCAAGGCCTGGGCGGCCTGACCACGGTGGTGGACGTGAAGATCCTGGACTACCCCACCCACGCGGCCTCCCTGCCCGTGGCCATGATCCCCAACTGCGCGGCCACCCGCCACGTGCACTTCCACCTGGACGGCAGCGGCCCCGCCACCCTGGAGCCGCCCAAGCTGGAAGACTGGCCGGCCGTGACCTGGACGCCGGACACGAAAAGCGCCACCCGCGTCAACCTGGACACGCTGACCAAGGAAGAAGTGGCCAGCTGGAAAGTGGGACAGAAACTGCTGCTCAACGGCAAGATGCTGACCGGCCGCGACGCCGCGCACAAGCGCATCCAGGACATGCTGGCCAAGGGCGAGCCGCTGCCGGTGGACTTCACCAACCGCGTGATCTACTACGTGGGCCCGGTGGACCCGGTGGGCGACGAAGTGGTCGGCCCCGCCGGCCCGACCACCGCCACCCGCATGGACAAATTCACCCGCATGATGCTGGAGAAGACCGGCCTGATCTCGATGATCGGCAAGTCCGAACGCGGCCCAGTCGCCATCGAAGCCATCAAGGACAACAAGAGTGCTTACCTGATGGCCGTGGGCGGTTCCGCCTACCTGGTGGCCAAGGCCATCAAGGCCGCCAAGGTGGTGGGCTTTGCCGACCTGGGCATGGAAGCCATCTACGAATTCGATGTGAAGGACATGCCTGTGACCGTGGCTGTGGACTCCAGCGGCGACAACGTGCACGAAAGCGGCCCGGCCGAATGGAGCAAGCGCATCGGCAGCGGCGAGTTCAAAGGGATTGCCGTGACAGCGGGCTGAACCCCTCCGACCCCAGCAAAAACCCCGGCATGCCGGGGTTTTTTGTGGAGTGTCAGTGCAAATGGCGCGGCTTGCGTGGGCCGCCATGCCCGCCGGTGGGGCCGCTGCCACGGGGCGGTTTGCCCAACTGCATGGAGCTGACGAGCGCGTCGAAACGGTCGGTGAACAGGCGGTCCACCGCTGCCACCACATCGCCCAGTTCCGACGCGTCGAAATGGCGCTCCATCAGGTGCACCACGTCCTGCACCAGCATGTCGCGCTGCACCTGCATGATGGCCGCCGGCGTCGGGCCCACGAAACACATGACGAAGTCGTCGCGGGCTTCAGCGTCCGGGTCGCCGTCTTCCTCTTCGTCGAATTCGATGTCGTAGAAGGACACTTCGATCGCCGCGCCGGTGGCAGCGATGTCGTTCAGGCCCATACAGGCCTCGTCGATGGCCAGACGGAAATCCTCGTCGCCCTCGAGGGTCCAGCACATCTGCAGCAGGTGCTGCTTGGGGTCGAAACGGATGCCGGGTTCGTCTTCGTAGGCGCTGGGGGCGGCGTCGATCAGCGAACGGGCACCGGCATAGGCCCACAGGGGCTTGAGCGCCTCCTGGATCTGGTTGTAGTCCACGTCGTCGCGCAGGTGGATGTCCCCGTGGACATGGATCTCAAAAGGCGGAGGTTGGTGGCTCATGGTGTTGCTCGCTGGTGGGCGCCGAAGGCGCGTTCCTGCCCTTTTCGACAGGGACCGATTGTAAATCCTGGGGCCGGACCGTGCCCGCTACAATCCCCGACAGCCCGGCGAGCGTGGTGAAATTGGTAGACACACAGGACTTAAAATCCTGAGGCCTCACGGCCGTGCGGGTTCGATTCCCGCCGCTCGCACCAGCCGCCGGAGGCCGCGGCGCCAGGCCCGGCCAGCGGCCACTCAACGCCCAGGGCCGGCCTGCAGCCAGTCGGCGTAACGGCGCCGCGTCTCTTCAGACACCTCCTCCAGCACCTGTTCCAGCGTCGCGCGCTGGCGCGCCAGCAGCCGCGCCGAGGCCACAGTTTTCGACTTGCAGAACCAGTGGCAGGTGTGCTGCATCAGCACCATTTCGGCCAGCAGGCAGCGCGCCTTGGCCTTGGCCGATCGCCCGGTCGCGTTCTCGGCCACGGACTGCAAGCCCTGGGCGTGCAGGGCCAGGGCGGCACGCAAGTCCAGCGTGGCGGCGGGCCACCACTTGTCCGCCAGCGGCCAGCGGCAGATGCGGGTGTCGGCGGCGGGCACACGGGCCATGTCGGCCGACAGACCCGCGAACTGCGAGGCGAGTTCGCGCTCGGCCCCGGTCAGCACTTGCCAGACCTGCTCGCGCCGCTGCGGGTCGTCCTCGCCCAGCGCCCGCAGGTAGCCCTCGGTCAGCTGCGCCATCAGCCGCTCGATCTGGTAGCCACGCAAATGACCGCCCAGCAAGGCGATGCGGCGGCGCTCGTCGCGCCACTTGACCACGTAGGCGCCCAGCGCCAGCAAAACAAACCAGACCAAAGTGTCCATGGAGACGGTCGCAAAATCGCTGAAAAATGTGGCAGGTCAAACAGAAGGCTGGCAAATCAAGGACTTGCGCCCGCCATACCGGACTTCCCCACAGTTGTGCACACACTTGTCCAGCGAATCGCGGGACAAGTACCGGGAAAACCCTTCAGGCCGTCCCCGGCGCCGCACGCGAACCCCCGCGCCGGGCCGCCTGGCGCGCCTTGCGCTCGGCGGCGAGGTCGGCCTCGTGTTGCAGGGCCGCCTGCAACCAGCGGGTGTGTTCCTCGGGGGTTTCCAGGGTGATGGGACCGAGCGCCCCGGTGCGAAAGTCGGTCAGCAGGATTTCGGCGGCCTTCTGCGCGTTCAGGCGCCCGCCCGGCAACAAGGCCCCGCGCTTGCGGCCCACCGCGGTGAGCAACTCGTCTTCCTTGCACCGGGCCACGGCCTCGGCCGTCCAACCCCATTTGTAACGCGCTTCCAATTGCGCACCGTAAGGCCCTTTGAGCGCCTTGAGCAGCTCCAGCGCCACCTCTTCCTCGTCGTAGGCGTTGCGGCCCACCGCCCCGCTGGCGGCCAGGTGGTAGCCGCTTTCGGGCACCACGATCTTGGGCCAGAGCATGCCGGGGGTGTCGTAGAGGTAAAAATCGTCGGCCAGAGCGATGCGCTGCTCCTGCTTGGTGATGCCGGCCTCGTCCCCGGTTTTGGTGGCGCGCTTGCCCACCAGGGTGTTGATGAGGGTGGACTTACCCACGTTGGGAATGCCGCCGATGAGCACGCGCATGGGCTTGACCATGCCGCCGCGGTGCGGCGCCAGTTCGTGGCATGCGGCGATGAGCGCGCGCGCCGGCGCCACCGTGCCGGCGTGCAGGCCGATGGCGCGGGTGTCGGGCTGGGCGTTGTAATGCGCCAGCCACAACGCGGTGCGCGCCGGATCGGCCAGGTCCTGCTTGTTCAGCACCTTGAGCGTGGGCTTGCCCGCGGTGAGCTGGGCCAGCATGGGGTTGGCGCTGGAGCCCGGCAGGCGGGCGTCCAGCATCTCGATCACGACATCGATCTCCTTGATGCGTTCCAGAATCGCCTTTTTGGTGGCGTGCATGTGACCGGGAAACCACTGAACCGACATGGGCGGCGCTCCTTGGGGTGTCTGCAGGAAATCAGGCGTGTTCGGCCAGCCAGCGGCGCAGTTCGGCCACCGAATGGGCCACGAAACGCGGCTGGAATTCGGCGAAACCGGCCGGGTCGTGGGCGCCGTAGCTCACGCCGACGCTGGCGCAGCCGGCGTTGACCGCCATCTGCAGGTCGTGGGTGGTGTCGCCGATCATCAGGGTGCGTGCCGGGTCCACGCCGAATTCGCGCATCAGCTCCTGCAGCATCAGGGGGTGCGGCTTGCCGGCGGTTTCGTCGGCGGTGCGGGAGCCGTCGAACAAGCCCTGCAACTCCACCGCTTGCAAGGCTTCGTCCAGCCCGCGGCGGCTTTTGCCGGTGGCCACCGCCAACCAATGGTGGCGGTCGCGGAGTTCATCCAGCAGGGGCAGCACCCCGTCAAACAGGCTGATGTCGTGCTGGTGCGCCCAGTAGTGGTGGCGGTAGCGCTCGCCCAGGCGCGGGTAGTGCTCGGGCGGCACGTCGGGGGCGGCGTGCGCCAGGGCCTGCATCAGCCCCATGCCGATGACCCAGGAGGCCTGCTCGGCCGTGGGCTCGCGCCCGCCCACGTCGCGCACCGCGGCCTGGATGCAGCGCACGATGATGGCGGTGGAGTCGAACAGGGTGCCGTCCCAGTCGAAGGCGATCAGGTCGAATTGGCGTGGACGCATGGCACGGTGGGCAAGAAAAACAAAAGGGCGCATTGTGCGCCCTTTTTCACACGCCTGACGGCGCGGGGGTTCAGATGCGGAAGGTGTCCAGATCCTGCCCGGCGGCCAAAGCGGCCTTGACCCAATCAGGTTTGCGGCCCGGACCACCAGACCACAGTTCGCCGTTGGGGCCACGGTATTTGGCGGCGGCCTTGGATTTGGGGGCCGCGGCCTTGCGGCCGGCACCGCTGTTTCCACCCAGATCTTCCACGGTGATGCCGTATTCGCGCATTTGGGCTTTGATGCCGGCGATCACATTGGCCAATTCCTGTTTGCGCACCTGTTCTGCTTGCTGCATCAGGGCCTGGGCTTGGGAAACCAGTTCGCTGTAAGTTGCCATGAAACGACGTCCTTCTATTGAATAAAACCGGAATTATTCTAACCCCAAAATCGAAGGCACCCCACCCCAATTTTTCAATTCGGGTGGCAAAGGCGCCCGCAATTGCACCGGGGCTTGCGACACCGGATGGGCAAACCCCAATTGCCAGGCGTGCAGAAACATCCGCTTCAGGCCGTGGCGTTGCAACAGCCGATTGAGTTCGAAGTCGCCGTATTTGTCGTCGCCCAATATCGGGTGTCCCGCGTGGGACAAATGCACCCTGATTTGGTGCGTGCGGCCGGTCTTGATCGTCACCGCCAGCAAGGTGAATGCCTGCTCGGCCTGCACCGGCCAATCGGCCGGCGGCGTCACCGCGCCCAAAACCCGGACCAGGGTGATGGAACGCATGCCTTCGGGATCGTCGGGGGTGGTGACGCGCACGCGCCGCTCGCCATCGGGCAGCAGGTATTTGTGCAGGGGCCAGTCGAGCACTTTCTGGCGCGCCGGCCACGCCCCCTTGACCAGGGCCAAATAGGTCTTGTCGGTTTCGCGTTCGCGGAATTGGTCCTGCAACGCACGCAATGCGCTTTTCTTCTTGGCAATCAGCAGAATGCCGCTGGTTTCGCGATCGAGCCGGTGCACCAGTTCCAGCAGGGGGGCCGCGGGCAGGGCCTGGCGCAATTGCTCGATCACCCCAAACGACACGCCGCTGCCGCCGTGCACCGCCACGCCGGCCGGTTTGTCGATGGCCAGCAGGGCCGCATCGTCCCACAGGAGTGGGAATTGCCGCGCCGGTGCCGGGTGTTGCGCTTTCTGTTCGGCGCGTTCGCTCAAACGGATGGGCGGCACGCGGATCTGGTCGCCCGCCTGCACGCGGGTATCGGCCTGGGCCCGGCCTTTGTTGACCCGCACCTCACCGGACCGGATGATGCGGTAAATGTGGGTTTTGGGCACGCCTTTGAGTTCGCGCACCAGGTAATTGTCGAGCCGTTGTCCGGCAGATTCGCCATCGACGGTGAAATGGCGAACGGTGGCCGGAGCGGGAGAAGAAGGGGTCGCCATGCGGGCTGTGCTGGACGGGGTCGGCTCGGCCACGGGCGCGGCGCCGACCGGGTTTCGTGAAACGGGCGCTGGCGTCTATAATGGACATTCCCAGCGGTGGCTGCAAGTGTTTGATTTGCCTCAGAGTTTAAGGCACGCACGGTGAGTGGCCAGACTGGGAAGGTTGCCAGCCTGTGCCCATGCGCCCCTGCCGTCGCTTCCAGACGCCGGGCGCTCGCACACAGGCGAGCCAGCGTCACCGAACAGCGAACCCGATACGGAATACCCCAAACGCTCAGCCGTCCACCCCATTGGCGGGGCTGAGCGCGGACCCAAGTGAACCCAGAGACCCACAGGCAAACGCAGTGTCAAGCACCGACTTGCCCCCTTTGATCACCCAACGCCACGCGCCTATGCCTGGGCAGGACTGAGCACGCGCGGCGCGCCCCTCTGGCGCACCGCCCGGCTGCAGCGGCCACAGGCTCTCCGGCAATTCCTCCTCGTTCGCGCCGTTCCGACGCCGGTTCATGGCTCATGCCCCCACCCGGGGCGCCGTAGTCAGTGAAACTGAGGAACGCACATGAAGCGCATGTTGATCAACGCCACGCAGGCCGAAGAGCGCCGCCTGGCGATCGTGGACGGGCAGAAACTGCTCGATTACGAAATCGAAATCGAAGGGCGCGAGCAGCGCAAGGGCAACATCTACAAGGCCGTCGTCACCCGCGTCGAGCCGTCGCTGGAAGCCTGTTTTGTTGATTACGGCGAAGAACGCCACGGCTTTTTGCCGTTCAAGGAAATCTCGCGCATGTACTTCAAGGAAGGTGTTTCGCCTTCCCAGGCGCGCATCCAGGACGTGATCCGCGAGGGCCAGGAACTGCTGGTCCAGGTGGAAAAGGAAGAGCGCGGCAACAAGGGGGCTGCACTCACCACCTTCGTCAGCCTGGCCGGCCGCTACGTGGTGCTGATGCCCAACAACCCGCGCGGCGGTGGCGTGAGCCGCCGCATCGAGGGCGAGGACCGTGCCGAACTGAAAGCCGCGCTGGAGCAGCTGGAATACCCCAACGGCATGAGCATCATCGCCCGCACCGCCGGGATCGGGCGCGACGCGGCCGAACTGCAGTGGGACCTGAACTACCTGCTCAAGCTCTGGAGCGCCATCGACGGCGCCGCCAAGGGCGGCAAGGGCGCCTTCCTGATCTACCAGGAATCGAGCCTGGTGATCCGCGCCATCCGCGACTACTTCAACAGCGACATCGGTGAGATCCTGATCGACACCGACGACATTTACGAGCAGGCGCACCAGTTCATGGCGCACGTGATGCCGGAGCACGGTCACCGCGTCAAACGCTACCGCGATGACGCCCCGCTGTTCAGCCGCTTCCAGATCGAGCACCAGATCGAAACCGCCTACAGCCGCACGGTGCAACTGCCCAGCGGCGGCGCCATCGTGATCGACCAGACCGAAGCGCTGGTGGCGGTGGACGTGAACTCGGCACGCGCCATCAAGGGCGGCGACATCGAGGAAACCGCCACCCGCACCAACCTGGAAGCCGCCGACGAAGTGGCGCGCCAGGCCCGCCTGCGCGACCTGGGCGGCCTGATCGTGATCGACTTCATCGACATGGAGGAAAGCCGCAACCGCCGCGAGGTGGAAAACCGCCTGCGCGACGCGCTGCGCCAGGACCGCGCCCGCGTGCAGTTCGGCTCCATCAGCAAGTTCGGCCTGCTGGAAATGAGCCGCCAGCGCCTGCGCCCGACGCTGGCCGAAGGCGCCTCCATCCCCTGCCCGCGCTGCGGCGGCTCCGGCCACATCCGCGACACCGAATCTTCCGCGCTGCAGATCCTGCGCATCATCCAGGAAGAGTCGCTGAAGGACAGCACCGCCGCCGTGCTGGTGCAGGTGCCGGTCGAGGTGGCCAGCTTCCTGCTGAACGAAAAGCGCACCGAGATCACCAAGATCGAACTGAAGCAGCGCATCAACGTGCTGCTGGTGCCCAACAAGTCGCTGGACACGCCGCACTACAAGCTGGAGCGCATCAAGCACGACGACCCGCGCCTGGACAACCTGGACGCCAGCTACAAACTGGCCGACGAGGTGGACGACGTGGCCGCCGTGACGCGCCGCAGCCAGGAACGCACCAACAAGCAGGAACCGGTGATCAAGGGCGTGCTGCCCGACGGCCCGGCCCCGGTGGCCGCCCCCAAACCCGAAGCCGTGGCCCCTGCGCCCGCACCGGTGGCTG
>NZ_NWMV01000160.1 GCF_002837145.1 Macromonas nakdongensis
TGAAACCCGGGGCGGTTCACTGGCCAGGTTGACCACTGCATTGCTGCAATTCAACGAGCGGCAGAACGCACTGATCGGGTCGGTCAACAACTTGTGCGAGCAACAGGAATAATGAGAAAACGGGGCGTCAACCCTCAAAAACATAGGCCAGATTCTGCTCGATAAGTCGGATGTCTGCCTTTACTCATGCCGCTGTGGCAAGCGTTCAGAGCTCGCTCCGAGGCCGAGCACCTGTCGTCCTGTCGCGTCTACTGGAGCTTGGATGCCATCGCAGCCGCTCGCTGCTGCAGCAGTTGATCATCAAGGGCAAACTTGTCGTGTCATCGCGGTCCCGCCCAGAAAGGACACAAATCCGTCGCCTAGCGTCCATTGGGTGACTTGGCGACGGAAGGCATCGCCTACATGCAAGTGGCTGGACGTGTTCATTTGGGCTAGACTCAAAGGCTGTGCCGTAGGGGTTGACGGGTGAGACCACGCCTAGGTTGTCCCCATGGAAGACTTTGAGAAAAACGATCTAGATTTGATGGCAACGAGTGGCGCGATTCCGGTGATCGACCTGTTCGCCGGTCCAGGGGGGCTTTGCGAGGGTTTTTCGTCTCTGTGCGATGCGGAAGGGCGTAGGCGTTTCGACGTCAGAGTCTCCATCGAAAAGGATCCGATCGCTCACAAGACGTTGATGCTTCGAGCGCTGTTTCGGAAGTTTCCAAAAGGTGAAGTTCCTGACAGCTACTACGACTACGTCCGCGGCGATCTCTCTCGAGAAGCATTCCTGAAACTTCCTGAAATCAAGGTTGCAGCCGAACACGCGGCATCGGAAGCTCGATGTGCTGAGCTGGGCGTCACGCCACACGAGGAGATAGATGCCTGGATTGGCGAGGCGCTGCGTGGCAGCAAAGATTGGGTGCTGATCGGTGGTCCGCCATGTCAAGCGTATTCGCTTGCAGGCCGGTCCCGCCTGCGGGGGAAAAACCCTGAGGCTTTTGAGGCCGACAAGCGGCATTTTCTGTACACCGAATACCTGCGGATCATTCAGGTGTTCAAGCCTTCAGTTTTTGTCATGGAGAACGTCAAGGGCATGCTGACCTCTCAGCATGGCGGTTCACCCATCTTCGACCGCATCTTGGCCGACTTACAGAATCCGCTTGAAGGACTTCGCTACCAAGTGCGATCTTTCGTGGTGCATGGTGATGACCTCAAGCCGAATGACTATGTCATCAAGGCAGAAAACTATGGTATTCCGCAATGCCGCCACCGGGTGATTTTGTTCGGCGTGCGATCCGACTTGGCAGACGCTGCGGACAAACTTGTCCTTCACCCAAACAAATTCCTGCTCACCCCAAGCTCCGAAACAGTTGGGGTCAAAGATGCCTTGCACGGGCTGCCGGCGTTGAGAAGCCAGCTATCTCGAGAGATTGACTCTCCCCAGGCATGGTTGAAGGCGCTCAAGGAGGCCCCCGCTAGCCTGACTTCGTGGCGCGATCCGGTGCGGCCCGCTGTCGAGCGCCAAATGGAGATCGCCTTGATGCTGGCGGGAACGCTTCTGTCAGCCGGCGGCAAATACATGAAGGCGTCGGAGACTAAACCGCCGAAAGAGTTGCCGAAGGAGCTACGGACTTGGTGCTGGGATGCTCGGTTGAAAGGAGTCATCCAGCACCAGACTCGCAAGCACATGAAGGCGGATTTGCATCGCTATTTATTTGCGGCTTGCTACGCGCTCGATCAGGGTATCTCGCCCAAGCTCAACAATTTCCCGCCAAAGCTGTTGCCTGACCATGGTAACGTCGATGACGAGGATGTCCCGTTCAAGGATCGTTTTCGAGTTCAAATTGGTGGAAATCCTTCAACGACGGTGGTCGCTCACATTAAAAAGGACGGCCATTACTACATCCACCCAGACCCGTATCAGTGCCGAAGCTTGACGGTTCGGGAGGCTGCCCGCCTTCAGACGTTTCCGGACAACTACTATTTCGAGGGAAACCGGACAGAACAGTATGGGCAGATCGGTAACGCCGTTCCCCCACTGTTGGCCCGCAAGATTGCCAACATCGTCCACAAGTTTCTGTCCTCGGTGCGTGGGATCCCCCGCTAAGTGGTTGTGGGTGCCGTGGCGCTAATTTCGCCTCGCTGGGCCTCGCTGTTGATCCAGTCGATAACTCGTGTTGTCCACAGCGAAGCCGCGTCGGCTTGGCGGGTGGCGCATTCCCAAACGATCAGCACTCGCCAACCCATCTCGACCAGCTTGTCAACAGCCTGCTGATCCCGCTTGACGTTAGCATCGAGCTTTGCCCTCCAAAACTCGCGGCGCGTGGATGGCGTCTTTGCGTATTTGCATCCCGTGTGCATATGCCAAAAGCACCCATGCACGAAGATCGCAGTTTTACGGCTTGGCAGGACGATGTCGGGGGTGCCCGGTAAGTCCCGTTGGTGTAGGCGGAAGCGAAAACCTGCAGCAAATAGAACCTTTCGGACGAGTAGCTCTGGCGCCGAATTCTTGCCTTTAATTCCAGCCATCATCTGACTGCGGACCTCAGGGGAGACTAGATCGGCCATGTGCTGCTCGTCGTTGGCAATTGCGCCGCGCCTCGGTCGCCTTATGCGGCTTTGAGCTCAGGAATATCACTGGCCGGCTCAGAATAGCTCGCGCTCATCACAGCTTCCTTGCATTCAGGTCTCTTAGCCCATTCGGAAATCATGCGTCCGCCTGAGGTGGCGTGCAACGTTTCGTTCACTTCCCGTGCCCAAGTGGCGATTTGCGCAAGTAATTCGGGCGAGACGGCTTGTTTTGCCCAGATACGATCGAGGTCGATGCGGTCACCAAGCTTTTGCGCCGTCAGTGCAATGGTGTAGGCAGTGACGTTGGCTTGGAAGGCTTGAAACATCGGGCGCAGCAGTTTTTGAGCGTCCCTGTAGAGCTTGGCCTTGGCCACCATTGCTTTGAAATCGGCGACGGTTGGAAGCGGCGCTTCTTCGCCCTCGGCCGATGCCAGTGAGGCCATGAAGCGATCAAAGTTTTTCTGCGAGCCAAGGCTAACAACATCCGGCTTCTGATCCCAGGCTGTCAGGTATTTGGCAAGGTCGGTCTTGGTGATGCGGCGGGCGGTGGGTATTGCATCCTTTAGGTTTTTGAGCCTCACTGGCGTCGTTCCTTCGCGAGCCAGAAGCGTGTTGTAGCTGCCGGCTGCTCGCTCGTAGAACCACTGGCCTACGCCATCGGGGCAATAGACGGAGCGAGAGAGCTTTTCCATCTCGACGTGGAATGGCTTGTTGGCCGAAAGATCGGATTGGCGAACCGCATTCTGGCTGTTGGCGTAGCGGGAGATGTCGGATACGAGCGCTTCTTCCTGCGCTGAATCCTGGGTCTTCATGACGATGATCTTGGCGGGAACACGCACGCGGCTGAGGTCGGTTTCGGGGTATTTCTTCTTGGTGAAATACAGGGAGGCTGTGGTTTGGCCTCCGTTCACGATCTGCAAGCCTTTCAGCCATGCGATTCCGCTTGCTCCATCGCCAGCCTTGCCGAGCTGCATTTCGTCGGCGACGATGACGATCCCGTTGTTGTAGGCCATGAACCTTTCTGGCGATGTGCGAAGCGTCGACTGGATGCCCGCATTCACTCCTTTGCCCTTTACGCTGAGGAAAGAGCGGACGTTGGCCTCCAGCAGGCGCGCGCCGAACTTCTCGTAGAGCAACCGTAAAGCTTCACCGGGGACGGCGGTCATGGCGTAGTCGTAGTCATCGTTTTCGCCTGGCACGAACACGCAGGGCAGGGGCATACCGGAAACTTCGTTGAAATCCACCACAAGCTCGTCGCGCGGCTTGCCTTCGGACCAATGCCGGAACAACCGCTCGATGTCCATGACTTCCAGCCGGACCGCTTTTCCGCCGATCTCGCGCGTTTTGAAGCTCTTGGACTTGGCCACGCGGTCCGTGATCACGAACACCCGAATCTGTTCCAGATTGTTGTAGATGTCATGCAGGGTCATGGCAAGGGAGCGAATGTCTGAAGACTCTTCAAGTTCTTGGACAAGCGTCCCGTCCGCGCAGCGCTCCAAGAAGCGTAGGCAACGTTCGGCGGCGGTTTTTGTCTCCAGCTCGGGGATCGACGTTGGAACGTCAACGCCAGCGTAGAGGCTCACAAACAAATCAAGCTGGTCGTTGTCCTCGGAGAGGGCGTATCCGCTCAAGCGCAGGTTGGCGTTGCGGATCTTGCCCTCGTAGTGGCATTCCACCGGTTCGAAGGTCATGCCGATCTCGGACATATGGTCCATCACGATACTCGCGAAAACCAATTCCTCAAACAGCGCGCCGTCTCGAATCTGCGAGCGAACGTTGGCCTGGGTTTCAGCCAGGAACTCATGCAAATCCATGTTTATAGTGCTCCCAATTTCTTCAAAACATCAGGCATGTCGGTAGAGATACCAACTACTTTGTCCAACTCAACTTCGTATGTGACCCGAGTGATGCCCGTCGGGACCGTTCCATGAGTGCCCCGATGGCCAGGTCAAATTCCCCCACCCTTGGCCACCCCAAATTCCCCCAGGCAGGACCGGTCAGATTATGACGACTCGGGGGTGATGGCGATGCGAGCGGCGGCCTCTTTGAGGCGGTAGCTCTGGCTCAC
>NZ_NWMV01000161.1 GCF_002837145.1 Macromonas nakdongensis
GTGGGTCGCAAACCCAGCGCGGCCAGGGCGTCGCGCCCCTGCTCGTCCCAGGCCAGCAGTTCGCAGGCCTGCAGGCCTTCGGGGTCGATCACCTCCAGCGCGTCGCCCGGACCCAGGTGCACCGCCGTCAGCCCCCCGCCGGCCACCCGGTGGCGTTCCAGCAGCGGGGTGCGCCCGCCCAGGCCGGGTTCGCGCAAGCGGGTGACCACCGGGGGCCGGACCCCGGCCGGCGTGGCTGCGGCGGGCAGGCTCATCACAAGGCCTCGGCGCCCGCTTCACCCGTGCGGATGCGCACGACCTGCTCCAGGTCGGAGACAAAGATCTTGCCGTCGCCGATTTTGCCGGTGCGGGCCGCGCGCTCGATGGCTTCGATGACGGCCGCCACCCGCTCGGCGGTCACAGCGGCTTCCAGCTTGACCTTGGGCAGGAAATCGACCACGTACTCGGCGCCGCGGTACAGCTCGGTGTGGCCTTTCTGGCGACCGAAGCCCTTGACTTCGGTGACGGTGATGCCCTGGATGCCCATGTCCGAGAGCGCCTGGCGCACCTCGTCGAGCTTGAAGGGTTTAATGATGGCGGTGACCAATTTCATGGGAAACCTCGGATCGGTGTGGACAAGGGAGGTGGGGTCAGAGCTTGTAGCCCGGTTCGCCGTGCGAGGTCAGGTCCAAGCCTTCGACTTCGTCGTCGGCGTCGACCCGCAGGCCGCCACACAGCAGCGCAGCGAGCTTGAAGGCGATGTAGCTGCTGACCGCCGCGTAGACGATGCTGAAGCCCATCACCAGGAGTTGCACCGGCATTTGCGAGGCCAGGTCGCGGCCTTCGGCGTAACCCAGGCCGCCCAGGGCCGGGAGGGCGAAGACCGGGGTCAGGACGCCGCCGACGATGCCGCCCACGCCATGCACGCCGAACACGTCAAAGGAATCGTCCAGGCCGATCATGGGCTTGAGTTTTTCCACCGCCCAGATGCAGATGGGCGAAGCCACCGCGCCCACCACCAGCGCCCCCATGGGGCCGACGAATCCGCAAGCCGGGGTGATGGCCACCAGACCGGCGATGGCGCCCGAGACCGCGCCCAGCATGCTGGGCTTGCCACGGTGTTTCCATTCCACCAGCACCCAGGCCACCGCGCCGGCCGCGGCGCCCAGCATGGTGTTGACCACCACCCACATGGCAAAGCCGCTGGCCGCCAAGGCGCAACCGCCGCAGAAGGCCAGCCAGCCCACCCACAGCAGGGAGCCGCCGGTCATGGTCATGGTCATGTTGTGCGGGGCCATGGCCGAGGTGCCCACGCCTTTGCGCGCCCCCACCATCCAGGCCCCCACCAGCGCGGCAATGCCGACGTTGATGTGCACCACGTTGCCCCCGGCAAAGTCCTGCGCACCGAGCGCGAACACCCAGCCGCCGCCCCAGCCCATGTGGGCCATGGGCACGTAGTTGATGGTGAACCAGATCACCATGAACACCAGCACCGCGGCGAACTTGATGCGCTCGGCGAACGCGCCCACGATGATGGTGGGCGTGATGGCAGCGAACAGCAGCATGAACAGGAAGAACAGGAGTTCCGGGATGCTGCCTTGCAGCGAATCGGCCGTGATGCCGGCCATGAAGACCTTGTCGAAGCCGCCGATGAAGGCGTTGGCCGCGCCACCGTCGGTGAAGGTGAGCGAGTAGCCGAACAGGGCCCACAGCATCGACATCAGGGACATGACGGTGAACACCTGCATGAGGATGGACAGGACGTTCTTGGTGCGGGCCAGGCCGCCGTAGAACAGCGCCAGACCGGGGATGGTCATGAGGAGCACCGCCAGGCTGCAGGCGAAGATGAAGGCGGTGTCGCCCGGGTTGAGGGTGGGCGTGCTCGCGGCCTGCGCCCAGAGCGCGGGGGAACACACGGAAAGGGCCATCGGTGCCAGCCAACGCAAAGAAGGGAACTGTTTCAAGGGAAACTCCAAGGGCAGTTGTGGACGTTGTGGGGGCTGCAAGGACCGTGCCAAAGTTTCTTATTGGTAATCTTGTATTCCCTGCGTGAAACTGGTGCAAAGACGGACGTGCGGCCCCTCGCATGCACCGGCAACGCGCCGTGCCCGGCCCTGTTTTGGCGCAAGGCCGTGCGCGCGGCCCCCAAAAAGCCCAAACCGCCCGAAGGCGGTCTGGCGTCCCGTCACATCCCCGCGTAATTGGG
>NZ_NWMV01000162.1 GCF_002837145.1 Macromonas nakdongensis
CAGCCCGGCGGCCTGCACCGCCGCACACAGGCGCGCGCCGGGGTCGCTGATGCCCGGGGTGCCGGCATCGCTCACGTAGGCCACCCGTTCGCCGCGCTGCAGGCGCGCCACCACGCCCTGTGCCGCCTCGGCCTCGTTGTGCTGGTGCACGGCCAGCAGCGGTCGGTGCAGGCCATAGGCCTGCAGCAGGCTGGCGGTGTGGCGCGTGTCTTCACAGGCCACCGTGTCGACCAGGCCGAGCACGTGCAGGGCGCGCAGGGTGATGTCGGCCAGGTTGCCCACTGGCGTGGCCACCACGTACAGCACCCCGACGGGATAATGCTGGGCACCGGCCGCGGCCTGTGCCGCCGCCAGGGCCGGTTGAAAAGAAGGGTTCACAGTGACCATCCAGAAACAGGGAGCGCCCGACCCGGGCACCGACGCGCGCGGCCGCGTCACCACCAAGCAGCGCGGCGACCGCGCGGAGCAGGCCGCGCTGGAACATTTGCAACACCAGGGCTTGCGCCTGCTGCAGCGCAACTTCCGCACCCCCGGGCGCGGCGGCGGCGAGATCGACCTGATTATGTCGGAGCCGGGCGGCACGCTGGTGTTCGTGGAGGTGCGCCAGCGCAGTTCGGCCTCTCACGGTGGGGCCGGGGCCAGCATCGGCGCCACCAAACAACGCCGCATCGTCTTCGCGGCGCGGCACTACCTGGCCCGCCTGCGCCAGTTGCCGCCCTGCCGTTTCGACGTGGTGCTGGTGCAGGGCGCACCCGACGGCGTCGGCGCCACGGTGGAGTGGCTGCGCGGGGCTTTCGACGCCTCCGCTTGGGTATGATCGCCGCATGCTTTTGCACCGGATACAGCAGCACTTCATCGACAGCGCCGACCTGAAATACCAGTGCGCCCAGGCCATGGCCCCGGCGGTGGAGGCGGCCGTGGGCGCGGTGCTGGCCGCCCTGACCGGCGGCGGCAAGGTGCTGGCCTGCGGCAGCGGCATGTCGGCCGGCCTGGTGCAGGCCTTCGTGGCCTCCTTCGTCGGCCGCTTCGAACGCGACCGCCCGGAATTGGGGGCTTTCGCCCTGGGCTCCAACGCCGCGGCCCTCACCGGCCTGTACAACGCCTTCGACGCGCGCTCGGTCTTTGGCCGCCAGGTCCGCGCCCTGGGCCAGCCCGGGGACGTGTTACTTCTCGTCACCACGCAGCCGCAGTCTCCTGACATACTCGGCGCGGTCGAGGCGGCCCACGAACGCGAGATGGTGGTCGTGGCCCTGTGCGGGGCCAAGCCCGGCCCCCTGCACCAGCTGCTCAAGGACACGGACGTGCTCGTCAGTGTGCCGAGCGAGCGGCTGCCCCGCATCCACGAAGCGCACCAGTTGGCGCTGCATTGCTTGTGTGACGGTGTCGATGTCCAGTTGCTGGGCGAAGACACAGACCCGGAGATGGATACATGACGTTTGCCAACCGTTTTTCTGCCCGTACCCTGGCGCTGCTGGCCTGCGTGGCCGCGCTGGGGGGCGCCCTGAGCGCTTGCGCCCCCCTGGTGGTGGGAGCCGCCGTGGGCTCCGGGGTGATGGTCGCCACCGACCGCCGCACCTCGGGCGCGCAGGTGGAGGACGAGGCGATCGAGCTGAAGTCGGGCAGCCGCATCCGCGAGGCCCTGGGCAGCCGGGTGCGCGTCAGCGTGACCAGCTTCAACGCCCAGGTGCTGCTGACCGGCGAGGTCGGCAACGAAGCCGACAAGCAGCGGGTGCAACAGGTGGTGCTGGGCGTGGAGCACGTGCGCAGCGTGGTCAACGAGCTGACCGTGTCCGACAGCCCCTCGCTGGTGCAGCGCTCGTCCGACGCCCTGCTGACCGCGCGGGTCAAGGCCGCGTTCGTGGACGCCAGCGACCTGTCGGCCAATGTGTTCAAGGTGGTGACCGAGCGCGACACCGTCTACCTGATGGGCCTGGTGACCCAGCGCGAGGCCGACCGCGCCAGCGCCATCGCCCGCTCCACCGGAAGCGTGAAGCAGGTGGTGCGGATTTTCGAACTGATCAGCGACGCCGAACTGGCCCGCCTGCAGGCCGCGCCCGGCGCCTCCACCAGCGGCACCGCTCAGCCCCGCTGAGCCGGCCCGCCGCCGCGGCGTCAGCGCAGGCGCCGCACGAGGCTGGAGGTGTCCCAGCGGCCGCCGCCCAGGGTCTGCACGTCGGCGTAGAACTGGTCCACCAGGGCGGTCACGGGCAGGCGCGAACCGTTGCGCTTGGCCTCCTCCAGCACCAGGCCCAGGTCCTTGCGCATCCAGTCCACGGCAAAGCCGAAATCGAAGCGGTCCTCCACCATGGTTTGGCCGCGGTTGTCGAGCTGCCAGCTCTGCGCCGCGCCTTTGCCGATCACCTCCAGCACCTGCTTCATGTCGAGGCCGGCGTGCTGGCCGAAGGCCACGGCTTCGCTCAGGCCCTGGACCAGGCCGGCGATGCAGATCTGGTTGACCATCTTGGTGAGCTGACCGGCGCCGCTGCCGCCCATCAGGGTGAAGGCGCGCGAAAACGCCAGGGCCACGGGTTTGACGCGGTCGAAGGCCACCGCCTCGCCCCCGCACATGACGGTGAGCAGGCCGTTCTGCGCGCCCGCCTGCCCGCCCGAGACCGGGGCATCGACAAAGGCCACGCCCTGCGCCTGGGCCAGGGCGTGGAGTTCGCGCGCCACGTTGGCCGAGGCGGTGGTGTGGTCCACGAACACGGTACCGGGCGCCATGCCGGCCAGGGCGCCGTCGCCGCCGCGCTGGCCACCGGG
>NZ_NWMV01000163.1 GCF_002837145.1 Macromonas nakdongensis
CGTTTCCTGCTGCGCGTCCCCGTCGCGCCGGTGGACGACGAACACTTCCACGCCCTGCTGCTGGCCCCACCGCCGACCCCGGCCCAGGACCCCGCGGGCGATGCCGGCACACCCGCCACCCTGCACCCCGCCGATCTGGCCGCCTTGCGCCAGGTGCTGGAGCACCTGGTCCAGGCGCGCCAGCGCTGCCGCGCGCAGCACCCCCCGGTGTCCGACCGGCGCTGGCGCCAGCTGGCCGAACTGCTCAAGGTGCAGGCCGCCAGCCGCGGGGCCGAGGCCGTCGGGCTGTGGGACCTGTGGCTGCTGCCCTTCGTGCTGCCAACGCAGCCGCAGGACGTGCCCACCTGGACCGAGGCCTTCTTCGCCGACGTGGCCCAGGCCCGGCCGCTGGACCTGAACGGCCTGCAGACCGCCGTCGCCGCTTTCGAAGGCCAGCTCGACATCGAGTTGCGCACCCCGGCCGACGGCCAGGACGACAGCGCCGGCAAACTCGCCCTGGCGCAGGCCATCGCCGGCCCCAGCGGCGACAGCGAGATGGTGCGCCTGGTTTCGGACCGCGCGCGCAAGCGCTACAGCCCCCTGCACGTGGCCAGCCGGGTCGGGCAACTCGACACCCTGTGCGCGCGGCTTGGCGCCCTGCTCGACGACACCACCGCCACCGCGGAACAGGCCGTGTCCCAAGCCCGGGCCCACCCCTGGCTGCCGCCGTCCTGGTGCGCGCACATCGCCGCGGTGCACGCCGAGCGTTGTGCCCAGGTGCAGGCGCTGTGGCAGCAGGCCCAGACCGTGCGCGCCGGTTTTGCCGGGCTGCCGCAGGACCCCGGCAGCACCGAAGCGCCGCCCACGCCCCTGCCGCTGCCGGCCTGAGCCCCCACACCCACCCCCGCGGCACGCCATGCCCACGCCCCGCGCCGCCCCCCTCAGCCAGCCCTACCACCACCTGGACGCCCTGCCCAGCCCGCTGTGGCGCTGGGCCGTGGTCTGCAGCAGCGGCCGCGCCGAACAACGCCTGCCCGAACTGCCGCAGTGGCGCACCGCCCTGCTGCAAGGCCGCCTGCCCGATCCCTCGCTCGACTTCGGCGATGCCCCCGCCACCGCCGCCTTGCGCCAGGTCGTCGGCGAACTGGCCCTGACCGAACTGACCCAGGGCCACCCGGCCCTGGCGCAGCAACTGCTGCAAAGCCTGCTCTGGCACCTCGACAGCCTGATCGACCGCCCCGTCGGCGAGCCCCGCGAACAGGCCATCGCCCGCACCGCCGACGCCTTCCGCACCGCCTGGCGCGTGCAGCGACAGGGTTGGGACAGCGTCATGGCCCTGACCCAGACCCTCGGCGAACTGGCCCAGTTGCGCTGGGACGAGCTGCAAGGCCTGCTCAACCGGCGCGAATGGAGCGACGCGCAATGCATCGGCCAGCGTCTGCTGCAGATGCCGGCGCTGCGCCGCTTCATCGACCAGGTCGGCCGCCGGGAACGGGTGGTCGAAGCGCCCCCGGCCCCGCCCCCCGAAGCGGCCACACCAGCGGGCCAGTCCGCCCCGGGCGGCGACGGGCCGCGCACCCCGGAACCGGCCAGCGTGGACGGGGTGCGCCGCTCCGGTGTGCTGGCCCGCATGACCGGGGCCGAAAGCGCCCACCTGACCCACCCGCAACTGCGCCGCCTGTGGCGCGCGCGCTTCGCCGAAGCGCAGCTGCTGACCTACGACGACCGCGCCCCACCGCCCCGGCCCGCGCCCGACCCAGCCACCCCGCCACAAACCACACACAAGCCCGAGCACCCGCTGGGCCGGGGTCCGATGATCGTCTGCCTCGACACCTCGGGCTCCATGCGCGGCGCCCCGGAAAACGTGGCCAAGGCCTGCGTGCTGCAGGCCCTGCGCAGCGCCCAGGCCGGCCAGCGCGCCTGCCGCCTGCTGGCCTTCGGCGGCCAGGGCGAGCTGCTGGAACGCGAATTGGCCCTCACCCCGAGCGGCCTGGACGCGCTGCTCGACACCATGGGGCAGAACTTCGACGGCGGGACCGACGTGCAAACCCCCCTGGAGCGCGCCATCGAGCGCGTGCACGAACAGGCCTGGCGCCAGGCCGATGTGCTCATCGCCAGCGACGGCGAATTCGGCGCCACACCGGCCACCCTGGCCCGGCTGCGCGAAGCGAAAGCGGACCTGGGCCTGCGCGTGCACGGCCTGCTCATCGGCGACCGCGAAACCATCGGCCTGCTGGAGGTGTGCGACCACCTGCACTGGGTGCGCGACTGGCGCCGCCACGGCGACGCGCCGGCCCCCGCCGGCGAAGGCTTTTCACCGGTGCACAGCCGCAGCCTCACCGCCTTGTACTTCCCCAACGCCATCCGCCGCGACGGCGGCCCGGGCGGCTGACGCCGCGGCTCAGTCGCCCTGGAAGCCTCCGGCGCGGCAGGTCAGCACCAGGGTGTCGCGCCAACCGATGGCGTCGGCGTCCTGCGGCTGGATTGGCGTGGTTTCGTGGATCACGCGGGCGTCGTCCAGCAGCAGCAGCGACCAGGGTTCGGTCAGGGTGAAGCGCTGGCCGTTCGGGCCGTGGGCGTCGAACACCCGGCTCTCCCCGCCCTTGATGCGGTGGCGCCCGACCAGGAACACCGCCACCAGTTCCACCCCGTCGCGGTGCGCGCCCTCGGGCGTGGGCCGGCCGATGCCGTCGGTGGTGTCGATGCGGAACTGGTGCGCCTCGATGTACCAGCGCTGCGCGCCCTTGAGGGCCGAGGTCACCGCCGCCGTCTGCACCAACAGGCGCTGCCAGGCGGGCAGGGCCACGGTGGCCGGGTCCATGGGGTCGAACCAGCGTTCCATGCCGCCGTGCAGGGCGTTGTACTCCAGCGGCTGCCAGTGCACCCGGTGCGGCACCTGCTCCACCTGCGCGCCGTCCACCACGAAACAGCTGTGGCGCCGGCGGCGGTAACGGCCCCCGTCTTTCAGGTAGCGGTCGCTGGGCAGGTCGTCCCAGCTGGGCTGCAAGGCGGCCAGGTCCTGCGGTCCCAACGCCAGCCAGTCGCAAACGGAGCGCGCACCCAGCAGGGCATAGCCTTGGCTGGCCAGGGTGTCGTCCACACGGTTCAGGGGCACACAGGGGGGCAGAAAATGGGCACTCATGGTGGCACGAGTGTAAACGGGCCCCATGCCGAGACGGGTAATCCAGGTGGTCAGGGCGGCGGGCTTGGGGTATCGTGGGCGGCACATACCGCCCACCGACCGCGCGCCCAGCCACTCCGCCGATGAACGCCCCCGACACCCAACCTCAGCCAACGTCCACACCCGCGGCCACCGACACGCCCGAGACCATCCCCAGCGCTTCGGTGTTCGCCCTGCCCCTGGCCGATCTGTCGCCGGCCGACCCGTTCCGCTGGCTGGCGCGGGGCTGGCACGACTTCCGCCGCTGCCCCAAGGTCGGCCTGTTCTACGGTCTGTGCTTTTTCCTCATGGGCCACGCCCTGTGGTACGTGTTCCGGGCGGCGCCGGCCTATGTGCTGGCCCTGAGCGCCGGCTTTCTGCTGATGGGGCCCTTCCTGTGCCTGGGCATTTACGACGCCAGCCGCGCCTGCGAGACCGGCCGCCGGCCCTCGCTGCGCGCCTCGCTCGCGGCCTGGCGCCCGACCAAGGGCACCATGGCCATCTTCGCCGGCGTGCTGCTGATCCTGGAAATGCTCTGGGGCCGGGCTTCGCTGGTGGTGTTCGCCGTCACCTTCAACACCATGCCGTCCACCGCCAACCTGTTGCAAGTGCTGTTCAGCCTGGACAACCTCGAATTCATCCTCACCTACACCGTGGTCGGCGCCGTCTTCGCCGGGCTGATCTTCGTGACCAGCGCCATCTCCATCCCGATGATCCTGGACCGGCGCGTGGACGCGATTTCGGCCGGGCTGACCAGCATCCGCGCCTGCCTGCAAAACCCGGGGGTGATGCTGCTGTGGGGCGCCCTGATCACGCTGACGGTGCTGACCGCCATGCTGCCCTGGTTCCTGGGCCTGTTCGTGGCCGGCCCGGTGCTGGGCCACGCCACCTGGCACGCCTACCGGGGCATCGTGCCGGCCCCGGTCTGAGGCCGGCCACGCCCCCCACACCCTTCAGGCGGCTTCGGCCTCCTGCAGCAGCCGCCACATCACCTTGCCACTGCCACTCTTGGGCAGCGCGTCCACGAACTGCACCACGCGCGGCACCTTGTAGGCGGCCATGTGCTCGTGGCACCAGTCGCTGATCTGCTGCTCGGTCACCTGCCCGCGGGCATCGGCGCGCAGCACCACCACCGCCTTCACGGTTTCGCCGCGGTAGGGGTCTTTGGTGCCGATGACGCAGGCCTCGGCGATGGCCGGGTGCTTGAACATCAGCGCCTCGACCTCGGCCGGCCAGACCTTGAAGCCGCTGGCGTTGATCATGCGCTTGAGTCGGTCGGTGATGAAGAAATACCCGTCCTCGTCCACCCGGCCCAGGTCGCCGGTGCGGAAGAAGCGCTTGCCGTCCAGCTCGAAGAAAACGTCGGCGGTGGCCTCGGGGCGGCGCCAGTAGCCGTCGAACACCTCGGGGCCGTGCACCACGATCTCGCCCGACTCGCCCTGCGGCAGTTCGGCCAGGGTGATCGGGTCGACCACGCGCGCGTCGGTGCTGATGTAGGGAATGCCCAGGCACTGCTGCTTGGGCCGGTCCGGCGGGTTGTTGTGCGACGGGGCGGCGGTTTCGGTCAGTCCATAGCCTTCCGAATAGCGCAGACCGTACAGCTCCAGCAGCTTCTGCGCCACCGCCTGCGGCATCGCGGCGCCGCCACCGCCGATGAAGATCAGGCTCGACAGGTCGTAACTGGCAAAGTTGGGGCTGGCCAGCAGGTCGATGATCATGGTCGGGATGTTGACCCAGTGCGTCACCTGCCAGCGGGAGATGAGGCGACCGGCCAGTTCCCGGTCCCAGCGCGGCATGACGACCATGGTCGAACCGTTGTAGACGCTGCCGTGCATGCCCACCACCATGCCGGTGATGTGGAACATGGGCACCACCAGCAGGGACACGTTCTCGGCCGTGCCGTTGCTCCACAGGGTGCTGCCCACGGCGTTGTGCATCAGGGTGCGGTGCGGGTGCATGCAGCCCTTGGGCAGGCCGGTGGTGCCGCTGGTATAGGGCAGGGTGGCCAGGTCGTCCGGGCCGGCGGTGTGGGGCGGCAGCGGGTCGGTGCAGGCCACGGCCTCGGCCCAGTCGTGCGCCTGGCCGCTGGCCAGCGTGGGCAGGGGGTGGCGCGTGCCCAGCCAGTCGCGCCAGGCCGGTGGCAGGCCGGCGGCCTGGTCGAAGGCGGTTTCGGGCATCAGGTCGCGGTAGTGGGCCACCAGCAGGTGGCGCAGGCGCTGGTCTTCGGGCAAGGCGGCGTCGGCCTTGGCCAGTTCCGGGGCCAGATCGGCCGCGGCGATGGCCACCCGCGCCTCGGGGTCGGTGAGGTAGTGGCCCAGCTCATCGGCCTTGTTCATGGGGTTGACCGGCACCACCACCGCGTTCGCCCGCAGAATGCCGTAGTAAGCCAGCACGAACTGGGGCGAGTTCTGCATGAACAGCACCACCCGGTCGCCCGCGCGCACGCCCTGGCGGTGCAACCAGGCGGCCACGTGCTCGGCGCCCTGCTGCAGCTCGGCATAGCTCAGCACCTGGTCGAAAAACACGGTGGCCGGTTTGTCCGGGTAGCGGCGGGCGCTCACCTCCAGGTTGAACCACAAGGAGGTCTGCGGCGGGTGGATGGCGTGCGGCAGGCGCTTGGGCCAATGCGCGTGGTGCGGCCGCGCGCCGCCAGCGGCTGGAGAGGTGGACGGCGCGATGTGCCCCGCTGCTTGCATGGGTGGTCTCCTGTGTGTGGTTCGTCCGGTCGGTGGCGGCAGGGGCCACCTGAGCCAGATCAGCATACGGAAGAGCCGCCTGGGCCGCCAGCGCAGAATCCCGGGGAGCTGTCTCACATGGGACGCCCGCCCCCACCGGACCGGTCGCCTGGGCGGCAAGGCCGGCGGCGCCACCGGCCTATGATGGGGCGCATGTCCACCACCCCGTCCCTGCCGCCCCTCCTGTGGCTGTTTGCGCTGTGCAACTTCGTGCTGGGCACCGGCGCCTTTGGCATGACCGGCTACCTCGGTCCGCTGGCCGAGGACCTGGGCGTGAGCGTGGGCGCCGCCGGCCAGACCATGACCGCCTACGCCCTGGCCAACGCCCTGCTCGCCCCCTGGGTGATGGTGGCCACCGGACGCTGGCCGCGCCGCCGCGTCATGCTGCTGGCCCTGGGGCTGTTCGGGGCCGGCACCGTCATCAGCGCGGCGGCACCGCACCTGGGCGTGTTGCTGTTCGGCCGCGTCCTCATGGGCGTGGGCGCGGTGTTCACCCCCGTGGCCGCCGGGGTGACCATGGCCCTGGTGCCGCCCCAGCAGCGCGGCCAGGCCCTGTCGCGCACCTTCCTGGGCATGAGCCTGAGCTACGTGCTGGGTGTGCCCTTCGGGGCTTGGCTGGGGCTGGCCTTCGGCTGGCAGTGGCCGCTGTGGGCCGTGGCACTGAGTGCCGGCGCCATGCTGGTGCTGGTGCACCGCTGGGTGCCACGCCACGCCGGCACCCCGGGCGCGGGCTTCCAGGGCCTGGGGCGCCTGCTGCGCCAGCGCGAGATCGGCCTCACCCTGCTGCTGACGCTGCTCTACTTCAGCGCCATCTTCACCGTTTCGGCCTACATGGGGCCGGTGCAACTCGCCCTCAACCCGCTCAGCCCCACCGCGCTCACCGCCTCGCTCACAGTCCTGGGCCTGGCAGGCGTCTGCGGCACCCTGCTGGGCGGCTGGGCCGCCGACCGCCACGGCCCCCGCCCCACCCTGCGCTGGCAGATCGGCGTCATGGCCATGGCGCTGGCGCTGGCCCCGTTCACCGCCGGCCAGCACCTGCTCACGCTGCTGGCCTTCGGGGCCATGTCGGTCTGCGGTTTCGGCATGATGACGCCGCAACAGTCGCGCCTGGCCGAATCCGCCTTCGACCAGGCCCCCATGCTGCTCAGCCTGAACGCTTCCATGGTCTACATCGGCACCGCCGCTGGCGCCGCGCTGGGCGGGGCCGCCATCCCCTGGCTGGGCTTCGAGCGCCTGTCGTGGATCGGCGCGGGCTTTGCCGCCCTGGGCGCCTTGACGCTGCTCCCGCGCTGGCGCACACTGGCGCCGCCTCCACGCCACACCCCATGAACGCCCCCTTGCTCGCCACCCTCCAGCAGATGCAGACCGAACTGGACGCCCTGCGCGCCGGCCACCGCCCCCTGGCCCAGTACGCCCAGCAGGAACGCCAGCGCGACGCCCTGCTCCAGGCCCTGCCCCCGGTGTTCGGCGAGGTCTGGCACAACCTGCTGGACCGGCTCGAATCCAGCGCCCTGTTCGCGGAAGAAAGCTGCTCCTTCAGCCAGACCGACCTGCACGACAGCCTGCAGCTGTGGCTGGACAAAGCCCGCGCCCGGCTGGCACCCGCCCACTGAACCGGCACGAGCGCCCCTGCAGTAAGCTAGCGGGGCCATGCCCCGTTTGCGCCCCACCCTGCTGTCGCTGCGCGACCTGCTGCTGTCCTTCGGCCCCTTCATCCTGCTGACCGCGGGCCTGCTGGGCCTGGCCTACTGGTGGCTCGACCCCAACCCGCCGAAAAGGGTGGTGCTGGCCACCGGGCCGGACCAAAGCGCCTACGACACCTTCGGTCGGCGCTACGCCCAGGCGCTGGCGGCCTACGGCATCACCGTGGAACTGCTGCCCAGCGAAGGCTCTGCCGACAACATCGCCCTGCTGCGCAGCGGCCGCGCCGACCTGGGCTTTGTGCAGGGCGGCAGCGGCCACATCCGCCCCGACGACGAAGAGCAGCTGCGCACCCTGGGCAACCTGTTCGTCGAGCCGCTCTGGCTGTTCTACCACGAGGCCAGCGCGCGCCGTCTGAACCGGCTCGACCGGCTCACCTCGCTGAGCGCCCTGCGCGGCTGGCGCGTCAACGTCGGCACCGACGGCAGCGGCGTGCCGCAACTGTTCACCCAACTGCTCGACGCCAACCACCTCGGGCCCGACAACCTGAAACTCTCCCGCCTGGCCCAGACGCCGGCCACCGTCGCCTTCCTGGCACAAAAACTGGATGCCCTGGTGTTCGCCTCTGCCCCCGAATCGCCGCTGGTGCAGATGCTGCTGCAAACCCCCGGCGTGCGGCTGCTGAACGTGCAGCAGGCCCAGGCTTACGCCCGGCGTTTCGGCTTCCTGGCGCCGGTGGTGCTGCCGCAAGGCGTGGTCGATCTGGCCGCGAACCGCCCCGCCCAAGACCTGCACCTGGTCGCCTCCACCACCAGCCTGCTGGCGCGCAGCGACACCCACCCCGCCATCCTGCAGCTGTTCGCGCAGACCGCCCAACACCTGCACAGCCCGCCCGGCTGGTTCAACCGCCTGCGCGAATATCCCCACCTCGACTTGGCCGAGGTGCCCGTGGCCGCCGAGGCCGAGCGCGCCCTGCGCAACGGCCGGCCCCTGATGCAGCGCTACCTGCCCTTCTGGCTGGCCAATTTGGTCGAACGCATGTGGCTGGCGCTGGGCCTGATCATCGCGCTGGCACTGCCGCTGTCGCGCGTGCTGCCGCCGCTCTACACCTTCCGCATCCGCTCGCGCGTGTTCCGCTGGTACGCCGAGCTGCGCGACATCGAAACCCGGGCCGAAGCCGAGGCCGCCGCCATCGACGGCCTGCTGCGCGACCTCGACACCCTGGAAGCGCGGGCCGAGAAAATCCCCTTGCCCCTGGCCTACACCGACGAGCTCTACGCCCTGCGCCACCACATCGAATTGGTGCGCCAGCGCCTGCGCCGCCTGGAGGGCGGGGGATAATCGGGCCCATCCCCCCACGCCCGAGGGCAGTGACCGCCATGACCACCTTCGCCGATGCCAGCCTGATCGCCGCCGACAGCGCCCTGCGCACCCTGTTCGCCCCGCACCGCGCCGGCCGCGGCTGCCCCACCGTGCCCGAACCGCTGCCAGCCGACGCCGCGCCGCCGC
>NZ_NWMV01000164.1 GCF_002837145.1 Macromonas nakdongensis
CAGGCACTGGCCGCCACCCCTGCGCTCCAGTTGCGCCTGCACGGCGACTGCCACCCCGGCAACATCCTGTGGACGCCGGCCGACCGGCCCGGCGCCGGGCCGCACTTCGTCGACCTGGACGACGCCCGCACCGGCCCCGCGGTGCAGGACCTGTGGATGCTGCTCAGCGGCGACCGCACTCAGCAGCAGCGCCAGCTCGGCGCCCTGCTGGACGGCTACGAGACCCTGCGCGACTTCGACCGACGCGAACTGGCCCTGATCGAACCGCTGCGCACCCTGCGCCTGTTGCACTACAGCGCCTGGCTGGCACGGCGCTGGAGCGATCCGACCTTCCCCATCCACTTCCCCTGGTTCGGCAGCGACGCCTACTGGCAGGAACAGGCCCGCACCCTGCACGACCAGGTGGAGGCCATGCAGGCCCATCCTTTGGTAGCATGAAGCCGCGCGCTCGCGCACCAGGAGACGCCCCATGAGCACCATCGCCGGCTACGTGGCCCCCCAGTTGCCCGAAAACAAATTGCGGCTCTACCCGACCAAGGTCGTCAACATCATCGGCGGGCCGGGCTGTGACAAATCGCTGTACTCCTCGGCCATCGTGCTCAAGCTGCACCTGCGGCACAAATCGGTCGAGACCATCCCCGACGTGGCCAAGGCCCTGGTCTGGCAGCGCGACACCGAAGCCCTGCGCAACCAGTACGGCATCGCACTGCAGCAGTACCGCATGATCGAGGTGCTCGACGGCCAGGTGCAGTTCCTCGTCACCGAAGGCGCGCTGCCGCAGCTGCTGTACTACAACACCAGCTACCCGGACAACGTCTGCGACGTCGAAAAAACGCGCCAGCAGATCCTGGCCTGGTACCGGCAGTTCAACAACGTCAACGTACTGGTCCAGCGCGACCCCGACAAGCCCTATGTGCGCAGCGGCCGCTTCCAGGACGAGGCGCAGGCGCGGCAGATCGACAGCGACATGCGCGCGCTGCTCAACCGCGAAGGCATCAAATACACCGTGCTGCCGCCGGACCACCGCGCCATCATCGAATTCGCGGCCACGCTGGAGTGAGCGGGGCCGGCTTCAGTTGCGCGCGTGCGCCAGGTTGAGCTGGCTCACCCCCGGCACCCGGCGCAAGGCCTGCGACAAGGCCACCAGCGAGTCGCCGGGCGGGCGGGCCCGGCGCGCCACCATGACGAAATGCCAGGTGGCCTGAGCCCCGGACCAGGCGATGGTGAGCGAACCTTCGGCCAGCTGGTAGCCGCAATCGCGCAGGGTCTGGCGCACAACCGCCTCGTCCGGCTCCACGCCCTCGGCAAACCCCAGCACCACGCCCAGAGCGGACAGCGCCGGCAGGCGCGCCTCCAGCTTGGCGCCCCACAGCATCAGCGCCGCCGACAGCACCGTGAGCAACATGGCCGCGGCGTAAAAACCCACCCCCACCAGCACGCCGATGCCGGCCGTGGCCCAGATGGACGCGGCGGTGGTCAGGCCGCTGATGTTCAGCCCATCGCGCATGATCACACCCGCACCCAGAAAGCCGATGCCGGTGACGATGCCCTGCACCACCCGGGTCACGTCGATCGCGTCCACCGCCAGGGTGTGGGCCCGCCCCCACCAGAACTCGGGGTAGCCGGCGAACACCGTGAGCGCGCACGCGGCCATGCAGACGATGCCGTAGGTGCGCATGCCCGCCGCGCGGCTGTGGTAGCTGCGCTCGTAGCCCACCACCAGGCCCAGCAACAAGGCCCCCAGCAGGTTGGCGAACACCAGCAGATTGACCTCGATGACCGGCAGGGACCAGTACTGCGCCCAAAGCGACTGAAGGCTGAGCATGTGCACCCCGAATGAAAAAAACCGCCCACACCCCAACGGTGTGAACGGTTTGCATCATAGGGCCAGGCGGGCCCTCGCCCAGTGGGTTTACACCAGCAAGGCGTTGACGCGCTTGACGTAGGCGGCCGGGTCTTCAGGCAGGCCGCCTTCGGCCAGCAGCGCCTGGTCGAACAGGATGTGGGCCAGGTCGTCGAAATGGGCCGAGCCGTCGAGCTTTTTCACCAGCGCGTGGTCGGCGTTCACTTCCAGGATGGGCTTCATGTCGGGCACGGCCTGGCCGGCCTGCTTGAGCATGCGCGCCAGTTGGGTGCTCATGCCGTGGTCGTCGGACACCAAACAGGCGGGCGAGTCCACAAGGCGGGTGGTCACGCGCACGTCCTGGGCCTTGTCCTTCAAAGACGCTTTGAGTTTTTCCAGCAAGGGCTTGAAGGTTTCGGCGGCCTGCTCGGCGGCTTTCTTTTCCTCTTCGTCTTGCAGCTTGCCCAGGTCCACGCCGCCCTTGGCCACCGATTGCAGCGGCGTGCCGTCGAAGGCGTGCAGGAAGGACAGCGCCCATTCGTCCACGCGGTCGATCATCAGCAGCACTTCGATGCCCTTCTTCTTGAACACCTCCAGCTGCGGGCTGCTCTTGGCGGCGGCCAGGGTGTCGGCGGTGATGTAGTAGATGGCCTCCTGGCCCTCTTTCATGCGCGCCTTGTAGTCGGCAAAGCCCACGGCCACGGCGTCGCTCTGGGTGGAGGCGAAGCGCAGCAGCTTGGCGATCCTGTCCTTGTTGGCAAAGTCTTCGCCCAGGCCTTCTTTCAGCACCGCGCCAAATTCGGCGTAAAAGGCGCTGTACTTGCCGGCCATTTGCTCGGCTTCGGCTTTCTCTTCGGCGCTCAGGACGTCGGTCACGCCGTCGGCGTTTTCAGTGGGCAGCTGGTCTTTTTTGGCCAGGTCTTCCAGCATGGCCAGCACGCGGCGGGTGTTGCCTTCGCGGATGGCCTTCACGTCGCGGCTTTCCTGCAGCAGTTCGCGGCTCACGTTCAGCGGCAGGTCGGCGGAATCGATCACGCCCTTGACCCAGCGCAGGTAGGTCGGCATCAGCGCCTCGGCCTCGTCCATGATGAACACGCGCTTGACGTAGAGCTTGACGCCGGCCTTCTTGTCGCGGTTCCACAGGTCGTGCGGCGCCTGGGCCGGGATGTAGAGCAGCTGGGTGTATTCGGTGCTGCCTTCCACGCGGTGGTGGCTCCAGCTCAGCGGGTCGGCCTGGTCGTGGCTGATGGCCTTGTAGAAGTCGGTGTACTGCTCGTCAGAAATGTCTTTTTTGGCGCGCGTCCACAGGGCGCTGGCGCTGTTGACGGCTTCCCACTCGTCCTGCAGCACGTACTCAGACTTGTCCTTGTCCCACTCCTCCTTCTGCATCAGGATGGGCAGGCTGATGTGGTCGGAGTACTTGCCGATGATTTGCTTGAGCTTCCATCGGTTCAGATACTCGGTGGCGTCGTCACGCAGGTGCAGGATGATGCTGGTGCCGCGTGCAGCGCGGGTGATGGTTTCGGTCTCGAAATCGCCCGAACCACCGCTGACCCAGCGCACGCCTTCTTCGGCCTTGAGGCCGGCGCGGCGGGACTCGACCGTGATCTTGTCGGCCACGATGAAGCCGGAATAAAAGCCCACGCCGAACTGACCGATCAGCTGCGCGTCTTTCTTCTGGTCACCGCTCAGGCGGCTCATGAAGTCTTTGGTGCCGCTCTTGGCAATGGTGCCCAGGTGGTCAATGGCCTCCTGCTCGCTCATACCAATGCCGTTGTCGGTGATGGTCAGCGTCTTGGCGTCTGAGTCGAAGGCCACGCGCACCTCGAGGTTGGGCGCGTCTTCGTACAGGGCGGTGTTGTTCAGCGCCTCGAAGCGCAGCTTGTCACAGGCGTCGGAGGCGTTGGAGACCAGCTCGCGCAGGAAGATTTCCTTGTTCGAGTACAGCGCGTGGGTGACGAGGTGCAGCAGCTGGGCGACTTCGGCCTGGAATGCGTGGTGTTGGCTCATGATGGAATGAAATCGGAACGGGCGAAAACGGCGCATGGACCGCGGGAGTCGTCTGCAAGCAGACACCGCCCCGCGACACAGTACCAATATGTGGGGCCGGGTGTGCCCCCTTCAAGGGGCCGCAGACCGCGCTCAGAACCGCTCGTGCTCGCCCAGGTAGCGCCACTGCCCCACCGGCAACTGGCCCAGCGCCACCCGCCCGATGCGGATGCGCTTCAAGCCCACCACGTGCAGGCCCACCAGCTCGCACATGCGGCGGATCTGGCGCTTCTTGCCTTCGCGCAGCACAAAGCGCAACTGCTCCGGGTTTTGCCAGTCCACCTGCGCGGGCTTGAGGGCCTCGCCGTCCAGGCTCAGGCCGTGGCGCAGGCGCTGCAGACCCTCGGGCGGGAACACCGACTGCACGTCCTGCGCCACCACGCCCGCGCCCTTGGGGCCGTTCGGCGCCCACTGCACCCGCACCAAGTACTCCTTGTCCACGGGGGAGTCTTCGCCGATCAGGGCCTTGGCCACGCGCCCGTCCTGGGTCAGCACCAGCAGGCCGGTGGAGTCGATGTCCAGCCGCCCGGCCGGCGCCAGCCCGCGGCTGTGGCCGGCCTCGAAACGGCGGGCCGCGCGGTCTTCGCGCCAGCGGGTCTGCGGCTTGACCAGCACCGCCGCACTTTGGTGCCCGTCCTCGGGCAAACCGCTCACGTAACCCACCGGTTTGTGCAGGAGGATGGTGACGCGGGCCTCCTGCTGCGCGGCGGCCTGCGGCGCCACCTCGATGCGGTCGCCCGGCGCCACCGTCAGGCCCATTTCGGCCACCTGCCCGTTGACCCGCACCCAACCGCGCGCGATCCACTCGTCGGCCTCACGGCGCGAACAATGGCCCAATTCGGCCAAGCGCTTGTTGAGGCGCAC
>NZ_NWMV01000165.1:0-191 GCF_002837145.1 Macromonas nakdongensis
CTGGCCCGCTGGGGGCAACGCCCGACCTGCGCGCCCCACCACACCGCCAGTGCGGTCGCCCTGGTCGGCGGCGGCTCGCCCCCGCGCCCGGGCGAAATCTCGCTCGCGCACCACGGCGTGCTCTTCCTCGACGAGCTCCCCGAATTTCCCCGGGCCGCGCTCGAAGCCCTGCGCGAGCCGCTGGAAACCGG
>NZ_NWMV01000165.1:354-1107 GCF_002837145.1 Macromonas nakdongensis
ATGAACCCCTGCCCCTGCGGCTACCTCGGGGCCACGCACCGGTCCTGCCGCTGCACGCCCGACCAGATCGCCCGTTACCAGGGCAAGCTCAGCGGGCCCCTGATGGACCGCATCGACCTGCACGTGGACGTGCCCGTGCTGGCGCCAGAGGCCCTGCTGTCCGCGGCCCGCGGGGAATCGACCGCCACGGTCAAGGCCCGCACCCTGCAGGCGCACCAACGGGCCCTGCAACGCCAGGGCCACCCCAACCACGCCCTGCAGGGCGACGCGCTGGACCGCCACGCCGCCCTGTCGGCGGCGGCACACACCCTGCTGCACCAGGCCGCCAGCCGGCTCGGCTGGTCAGGCCGCGCCCTGCACCGCACCCTGCGGGTGGCCCGCACCATCGCCGACCTGGCCGACAGCCCCGGCATCGAAGCCCCCCACGTGGCCGAAGCGATGCAGTACCGCCCAGCCCGCCCCTGAAGGCTCCGGGTCAGGCCGGCGATCAGTTGCATAATGAAAGCCGACCTTTTTGTCCCGATCGGCTTTCTCCGGTGCAGCACACCGGTGCTGCACCGCTATGAACACCACTGCGCCCCCGTTCGTCGGCACGTTTGCCCCATCGCGCCAGAGTCTGCCCCCGCTGCAATGGCCGTCCCCGCCCTACCCGAGCTACAGCAACGACCTGGCCAACGCGGCACAGGGCCTGGCCTGCAAGGTCGAGGGCGCCAACGGCCAGACCCGGCCCTGCCTGCTCGTGGCCCTGGACCT
>NZ_NWMV01000166.1:0-2573 GCF_002837145.1 Macromonas nakdongensis
CTGGAGCGGTTGGCGCAGGTGCTGGCCCCGTTGCTGCAGGCCTTGGCCGCGGCCTTGCCGCCCGAGGCCGGCGCGGTCAGCGTCGCCAGTGCAGCGCCGGTGGACACGGCCCAGCTGCGGGCTGCCACCGGTGCATTGCGCGCCTTGCTGGCCGACGACGATGCCGCCGCCGAAGACTGCTGGGAACGCCATGCCGAGCTGTTCCGCAGCGCCTATGCCGAACAGGCCCGGCCGCTGGAGGCGGCGATCCGCGGGTTCGAGTTCGACGCCGCCCTGAACCTGTTGCATCAAGCCGCGCAAGCGCGCGGACTGGAGTGGGCCGCATGATCTTGCGTTGGATCCGGGCCTGCTGCTCTGGCCGTTCTTCCCCGCCGCCCACCGCTGGGGCTGCCCCGGGGCCGGGCTTGGCGACGCCGTCGCGTGCACACTGGCCGGCCGAATTGGCCCTGGCCCTGCAAGACGCGCGCGAGCCATCGGCCTTGGCGCAGGCCTTGTTCCTGCAATTGCAGGCCTGGGTGCCGCTGCAGCAGGCCACCCTCTATGGCCTGGCGCCCGCGGCCACCGGCGCCGAGCCGGTGTTGCGCCTGTTGGGCGGCTACGGCACCGCCGACGCCCCCGACTCCGTGGCCCTGGGCGAAGGCCTGCTGGGGCAGTGTGCCCAGGACCGCCGCACCCTGTGTCTCGACCCGGTGCCGGCCGGGTACTGGCGCGTCGCCTCCGGCACCGGTCAGGCCCCCGCCCGTGCCTTGCTGCTGTTGCCGATCGAACGCCAGGGCCAGCTGCTCGGGGTGGTGGAGCTGGCCTCCCTCGACCGCGGGCTGGCCCGTGAGCAGGCGGCGCTGGAGGCCCTGATGCCGGTGCTCGGTGCCCGCCTGGACGCCTTGCCCCAGCTGGTGCACGGAGCCGTGCCGCTGGCTTGGCACGCCGCCCTGCTCGACACCCTGCCGGAGGCGCTGCTGGTGTTCGACGACACCGGCGTCGTGCGCCTGGCCAACCCCGCTGCCTTGCAGCTGTTCGGCGTCAACGCCGACGGGGTGCTGGGCCAGGCCGTGCGCGAGCTGCTGCCCGACACCCCGCTGGCCGTGTCGGCCTCCGTGCGCCTGCCGCTGACCGGTTGGCCGCGCTCTGGTCCGGCCCTGGCGCTCGACGCCACCCTGGCCCCCGTGCCGGCGCGGGAGGGGCAGCCGCCCGGCGTCTGTGCCCTGCTGCGCCTGCCTGCGCCCGACCCCCACGCCTGAAACGAGACCGCCTGGATGAACGCTCCCACCGAATTCCTCGACCGTGCCACCGTCCTCGCGGTGGACGACACCCCCGCCAACCTGACGCTGATCACCAGCCTGCTCAAGGACGAGTACAAGGTCAAGGTCGCCACCAGCGGCGACAAGGCCCTGCGCATCGCCCAGGCCGAGCCCCGGCCCGACCTGATCCTGCTCGACATCATGATGCCCGAAATGGACGGCTATGAAGTCTGCCGCCGGCTCAAGGCCGACCCGGCCACGCGCCACATCCCGGTCGTCTTCCTCACCGCCAAGACCGGGGTGGACGACGAAAAAATGGGGCTGGAGCTGGGCGCGGTCGACTACATCACCAAACCCATCAGCCCGCCCATCGTCATGGCCCGGGTGAAAAACCACCTGGCCCTCAAAGCCAGCGCCGATTTCCTGCGCAGCAAGGCCGACTACCTGGAGCAGGAGGTGGCCAGGCGCACCGCCGAGGTCACCGCGATCCAGGACGTGACCATCACCGCCCTGGCCTCGCTGGCCGAAACCCGCGACTCCGACACCGGCAACCACATCCGCCGCACCCAGCACTACGTCCGGGTGCTGGCCGAACAACTGCGCCACCACCCGCGCTTTGCCGCCGTGCTGGACGACCGCAGCATCGACATGCTGTTCAAGCTCGCGCCGCTGCACGACATCGGCAAGGTCGGCATCCCGGACCGCATCCTGCTCAAGCGCGGCAAGCTCACGCCGGCCGAGTTCGAAATCATGAAGTCCCACACCACCCTGGGGCGCGATGCCTTGAGCGAGGCCGAGGCGCAACTGGGCAAGAAGGTCGATTTTTTCCGCATGGCCAAGGAGATCGCCTACAGCCACCAGGAAAAATGGGACGGCAGCGGCTACCCCGAGGGGCTGCGGGGCGAGGCCATCCCGCTGTCGGCCCGCCTCATGGCTCTGGCCGACGTGTACGACGCCCTGATCTCGCGCCGGGTTTACAAGGAGCCCTTGCAGGACGCGGAGGCGGTGCGCATCATCCAGGCCGGTCGCGGCACGCACTTCGACCCGGACATGGTCGATGCCTTTGTGGCGATCCAGGACCAGTTCCGCGACATCGCCCACCGCTACCTCGATTCCGACGAAGACCTGGGCAAGAAGCGCGCCCACCTCAACACCTTCCTGGGCGACGAGTGAGGCCCGATGCACGCCCCTGAGCGGTCCGCGGTGCCCACCCACGTGGTGGGCCTGGTCGCCTCGGCCGGTGGGCTCGACGCCCTGCTCGATCTGTTGCCCCGGCTGCGGCCCAATGGCCACACCACCTGGGTGGTGGCGCAGCACATGGGCGGGCAGGCCCAG
>NZ_NWMV01000166.1:2762-3056 GCF_002837145.1 Macromonas nakdongensis
CGGCCGCGTCGAGCGCGGCGTGTTGCTGCTCGGCCCGCCGTTGCCGACCAGCATTTCCTCGCCCTCTGGCAACGAGCTGTTCGCTTCGCTCGCCGCATCGCACGCGCCGCGCTGCACGGTGGTGGTGCTGTCGGGGGCCGGGCGCGACGGGGTCGAAGGCGCCTGGGCGGTGCGCCAGGCCGGGGGCTGCGTGCTGGCCCAGGACCCGGCCGACAGCGCCTTCAATGGCATGCCCGGGGCCGCGGTGCGGGCCGGTGTGGTCGACGCGGCCCGGCCCATTCCGGCCCTGGCCGA
>NZ_NWMV01000167.1 GCF_002837145.1 Macromonas nakdongensis
GCAGGGGCGGTCGGCCACGCCGGCCCGCCAGGCGGCCCAGGGGTGGGTGCCGTCGGCGGCCTCGGGCCAGCCCAGGGCCTGGGCCAGGGCGTGTTCGTGGGGTGGGGTGAGGGTGTAGGCGTCGGCGCTGTGCCCGGCTGCGCGCGGCCAGCGCGCGAGCAGTGCGCTGAGCTGGGGCAGGGCGGTGCCGGCCAGGGCTGCGCTGCAGGCGGGGTCGTCGGCGTGGGCGAAGGGCACGATCAGGTGACGCGCCTGGGCCAGGGCCGCGGGCGTGGGGGGCGAAAGGGCATCAAGGGTGGGCCGCATGGGGCGATTGTCGGGGATGCCACAATCCGGGCTGGTTTCCGTGGACATCCATGCAATTCCCCTACGAATTCCGCCTCGGCTGGCGCTACACCCGCGCCGGGCGCGGCACCCGGCGCAACGGCTTCATTTCCTTCATCAGTGGCGTGTCCATGCTGGGCATCGCGCTGGGGGTGGCCGCGCTCATCATCGTGCTGAGCGTGATGAACGGCTTCCAGAAAGAAGTGCGTGACCGCATGCTGGGCGTGTTGTCGCACATCGAGGTGCTGGAGCCCCAGGGCCAGGCCCTGCCGGACCTGGCCCGCACCTTGGCCGAGGTGCAGGCCCACCCGGCGGTGGTGGGCGCAGCCCCTTTCATCGCCGCGCAGGGCCTGCTGGCGCGCGGCGAGGACATGAAGGGCGCGCTGGTGCGCGGCATCGACCCGGCGCTGGAACCGCAGGTCACCGAACTGGGGGCCGACCTGGCCGGTTCGGTGCTGCCGCGCCTCGTGCCGGGCCAGTTTGGCGTGGTGCTGGGCGGCGCCCTGGCGCGCAGCCTGGGCGTGAGCACCGGCGACGCCGTCACCCTGATCGCGCCCAGTGGCCAACTCACGCCGGCGGGCGTGGTGCCGCGCCTGCGCCAGATGACGGTGGTCGGCCTGTTCGATTCGGGCCACTACGAGTACGACTCGACCCTGGCCCTGCTGCACCAGGACGACGCCGCGCGCATCTTCCGCCTGGAAGGCCCGACCGGCGTGCGCCTGAAAATCCGCGACCTGCACGCCGCGCGCGAGGTGGCGTTGGAACTGGCCGCCCGCCTCAGCGGCGACCTGCTGGTGCGCGACTGGACGCGCCAGAACCGCACCTGGTTCGCCGCGGTGCAGCTGGAAAAGCGCATGATGTTCATCATCCTCACCCTCATCGTGGCGGTGGCGGCGTTCAACCTCGTCTCCACCCTGGTGATGACGGTGACCGACAAGCGCGCCGACATCGCCATCCTGCGCACGCTGGGCGCCAGCCCGGGCAGCATCATGGCGGTGTTCGTTGTGCAGGGGGCCATGGTGGGCGTCATCGGCACCGGCGCCGGTCTGCTGCTGGGCCTGGGCATCGCGTTTCACATCGACACCCTGGTGCCGGCCCTGGAGCGCCTGCTGGGCGCCAGCTTCCTGCCGCAGGACATCTACCTCATCAGCCGCATGCCAAGCGACCCGCAGCGGGCCGACATCCTGCCCATCGGCCTGATTTCCCTGGTGCTGGCCTTCCTGGCCACGCTGTATCCGAGCTGGCGTGCCAGCCGCGTCAACCCGGCCGAGGCCCTGCGTTATGAGTGACACCCCCCTGGCTCCCGTGGTGTTGCAGGCCCAAGGCCTGGTCAAGCGCTTCCAGGAAGGGCGGCTGGACGTGACCGTGCTGCACGGCGTGGACCTGGCGGTGCGCGCCGGCGAAACCGTGGCCATCGTCGGCGCCTCCGGTTCGGGCAAGAGCACGCTGCTGCACCTGCTGGGCGGGCTGGACGCGCCGACCGCGGGCGAGGTGCGTCTGGGGGGCCAGGTGCTGGGCCGCCTGAGCCCGGCCGAACAGGGCGTGCTGCGCAACCGCCACCTGGGCTTCGTCTACCAGTTCCACCACCTGCTGCCCGAGTTCAGCGCGCTGGACAACGTGGCC
>NZ_NWMV01000168.1 GCF_002837145.1 Macromonas nakdongensis
CCGTCGAAGGCCCAGGCGGGCCGCAGGGCCAGCGTCAGGCGCGACTGCCCGCCGCTGGGGGCCAGGGCCGGCCACTGGCGCTGCAGTTCCTGCAGCTGTTGCTCGAAGCCGGGCGTGACCTCGGCGCTGTGCAGCACCTCGCTCGGGCCGATGCGCACGATCCAGGCGCGCAACTCGTCGGCGCGGCACTGGGCCAGGTGCACCACGCCCTGCGTCACGCTCAGCCAGGCCAGGCCGCAGGTGGCGCGTGCGCCGGGGTGCACCGCCAGCAGCAGCGATTCGGTCTTGTCGCCCAGCAGTTCGCTGTCGGTCAGGGTGCCCGGGGTGACGACCCGCACCACCTGGCGCTCCACCGGCCCCTTGCTGGTGGCCGGGTCGCCCACCTGTTCGCAGATGGCGACCGATTCGCCCAGCTTGATGAGCCGCGCCAGGTAGGTTTCCATGGAGTGGAAGGGCACGCCCGCCATCACCACCGGCTGGCCGGCGGACTGGCCGCGGCGCGTCAGGGTGATGTCGAGCAGGCGGGCGGCTTTTTCGGCGTCTTCCCAGAACAGTTCGTAAAAGTCGCCCATGCGGTAGAACAGCAAGGTGTTCGGGTGCCCCGCCTTGAGCTGGAGGTACTGCTGCATCATGGGGGTGTGGCCGGCAAGGGCCGCACCGGGGGCCAAACGGTCGGGGGTCATCGATCACTCAAAGCGTTGCACCGGCCCAGGGGCGGGCGGCGTCCAGGGCGTGATCATAGGATCACTTTCACGCGCTGCCGTGGTGCGGGTCGGGGGGCGTCAGGCCAGTTGCGCGATGGTGCGGCGGAAGCGCCGCAGCGACAGGGTGAACAAGGCCGCACCAATGAGGGCCAGGGCCACGAAGGACGGCCAGACCACCGCCAGTCCCGCGCCGCGGTAGAGGATGGCCTGGCTCATCTCGGTGAAGTGGGTGGTGGGCGCCAGCGACATGAGCCACTGCACCCATTCGGGCATGCTTTCGCGCGGGGTGACGCCGCCGGAGAGCATCTGCAGCGGCATCATCACCAGCACCATCAGCAGGCCGAACTGGGGCATGCTGCGGGCCACGGTGGCCATGAAGATGCCCATGGAGGTGGTGGCGAACAGGTGCAATCCGACCCCGGTGAAGAACAGGGCCAGCGAGCCTTCAATGGGCACCTGCAGCACCCCGCGGATCACGCCGTTGAGCGACACGGCGGACGCGCACATCACCACCAGCGCCATGGCCCAGACCTTGGCCAGCATGATTTCGGTGGGCGTCACCGGCATCACCAGCAGGTGTTCCACGGTGCCGTGTTCGCGCTCGCGGATCAGCGCCGCCCCGGTCAGGATGATGGACAGCATGGTGACCAGGTTGACCAGCTCCATGAGCGAACCGAACCAGACGTTGGACAGCGTGGGGTTGAAGCGAATGCGCGTGACCAGCTCTACCGGCAGCGCGGCCGTGCCGCGGTGGCGCTGCACGAATTCGTTGACCTCGCCCTGCACGATCTGCTGGGCAAAGCCGCTGCCGGTGAAGGCCTGGCTCATGCGAGTGGCATCGACGTTGAGCTGCAGCGCCGGCTGGCGCCCGGCCAGCACGTCGCGCTGGAAGTTGGGTGGGATGACCAGCACCAGGGTGTAGCGGCCGGCGTCCAGCCCCGGGTCCACCGCCGGCTGTTCGATGCGCACCGGCGCGTTGAAGGCGGGGGGGTAGAAGGCGCCGAAGATGCGCGCCGACAGGGCCGAGTCGTCCTCGTCCACGATGGCGATGGGCGTGCGGTGCAGCGTCTCGGGCATGGCCGTGCCCGCGGTGTACACCGCCACCGTGAAGGTGTAGACGATGAGGAACAGCATGGTCGGGTCGCGCCACAGGCTCCACAGTTCCTTCACACCCAGGCGGTAGATGTTGGCGAGGTGGCGCCGCATTCAGGTCTCCTGCTTCTTCAGCAGCAGCACCGCCAGCCCGACGATGACCGGCCCGGCCACGGCCAGCGGCCAGAACGAGGCGCTCAGGTCCTGAAAGTGCAGGGCCTTGCTGAACACCCCGCGGCTGATGACGAACATGTGGCTGGCGGGGTAGACCTCGCCCACCCAGCGGCCCACGCCCTCCAGCGACGACACCGGGTGGATCAGGCCGGCGAACTGCACTGCCGGGATCAGCGTGCCCACCATGGCGAAGAACATGGCCGCGATCTGGCTGCGCACCAGGGTGGAGGCCAGCAGCCCCATGCCGGTGGCGCTGAAGGCGTAGAGCAGGGCGGCCAGCGTCAGCGCGGGGAAGCTGCCGGTCATGGGCACGCCGAACAGTGTGACCGCGGCCAGCACCATGAGCCCGAAGTTGAGCAGGGCCAGGGCGACGTAGGGCAGCTGCTTGCCCAGCAGGAATTCGGTGCGCGTGGTGGGCGTGACGTAGAGGTTGATGATGGAGCCCAGTTCCTTTTCGCGCACCACGGCCAGGGCGGTGAGCATGGCCGGCAGCATCAGCAGCAGCAGCGGGATGACGGCCGGCACCATGGCCGGCAGGCTTTTCACGTCGGGGTTGTAGCGGAAGCGCGTCTCCACGTTGACCAGACCGGTGGCCGCCGTGCCGGTGCGTTCGACGCTTTGCTGGGCCAGCCAGTGCCCGTGCAGGCCCTGCAGGTAGCCGCTGACGGTTTCGGCGCGCTGCGGCATGGCGCCGTCCACCCAGGCACCGATCTGCACCGGCTGGCCACGGGCCAGGTCGCGGGCAAAGCCCGGCGGAATTTCCAGCGCCAGGGCCAGGTCGCCGTTGCGCAGGCGCCGGTCGATCTCGGCGTGGTCGGCCGGCGGCGGGCGTTCGACGAAGTAGCCCGACCCCGACAGGTTCAGGGTGTAGTCGCGGCTGAGCGTGGTCTGGTCGCGGTCGAGCACGGCGTAGCGCAGGTCCTCCACGTCCATGCTGATGCCGTAGCCCATCACGAACATCAGCAGCAACGAACCGAGCAGGGCCAGGGCGCCGCGCACCGGGTCGCGCTGCAGCTCCAGGGCCTCGCGCCAACTGTAGCTGTAGATGCGGCGCAGGCTGCGGCGCAGGCGCTGGCCCCGGGGCGGTCCGGCTGCCGGGACCTGGGCGGCGGCGCTGGACAGGGCCAGTTCAGGGGTGCGCACGGGGGGGCGGGGCGCTTCGCCGCCGCCGGCCGCCACCAGGTGGCCGATGAAGGCTTCCTCCAGGGTGCGGGCCCCCTGGGCGGCGACGATGGCCGCCGGCGTGTCGCTCACCAGCACCCGGCCGGCGTGCATCAGCGAGATGCGGTCGCAGCGCTCGGCCTCGTTCATGAAGTGGGTGGAGATGAACAGCGTCACCTGGTCGCGCCGGGCCAGTTCGATCATCAGCCGCCAGAATTGGTCGCGGGCGATCGGG
>NZ_NWMV01000169.1:0-536 GCF_002837145.1 Macromonas nakdongensis
GCGCTGGCCGAGGTCCGGCGCATCACCAACTTCGAAGGCCGGCGCCGGCAGATGCAGTTCATCGGCAAACTGATGCGCAAGCTCGACGAGGACACGGTACAGGCCGTGGAAGAAGCGCTGGCGGTGCAACACCAGGGCAGCGCCGCGGACACCCTGCGCCTGCACCTGGCCGAGCAGTGGCGCGACCGCCTGATCGCCGACGACGGCGCCCTGACCGAGTGGCTGGCGCTGGACCCCGACGCCGACCTGCAGCGCCTGCGCTCGCTGATCCGCCAGGCGCGCAAGGACGCGCAGGACAAAGCCACCGCCGAACAACCGGGCGAAGCCCAGCGCCACGGCAAGAGCTACCGCGAGATCTTCCAGCTGGTGCGCACCCGCCTGGACGCCGACGCCGAGAACTCCACGGCCGACTGAAGCCCGCCCCCAGACCGCCCCCGACCATGAGCCCCTTCGACCCCATCAAAATCGGCATCGTGTCCGTCAGCGACCGCGCCAGCAGCGGCGTCTACGAGGACCAGGGCCTGCCCGCCCTGCAG
>NZ_NWMV01000169.1:704-2392 GCF_002837145.1 Macromonas nakdongensis
GCGCTTCGTGCCCACCGCCATCCTGTCGCGCCAAGTGGCCGTGATCCGCGGGCGCACGCTGATCATCAACCTGCCGGGCCAGCCCAAGAGCATCGCCGAAACGCTGGAGGGCCTGAAGGACGCCGAGGGCCGGTCGGTGGTGCCGGGGATTTTTGCCGCCGTGCCCTATTGCATCGACCTCATCGGCGGGCCCTACCTGGAGACGCACGAGGCCGTCTGCAAGGCCTTCCGGCCGAAGCACGCCATCCGCCCGCCGGGCGGCTGAAGGCCGGGCACACGCCGCGCCGCCCCTGGGGGCCGGCGGCTCACTTGCCGACCAGGTCGTTGAGCTTCTGCGCCTCGAAGTGCTCGGTGGTGGCGGCGTCGGCCGGCATTTCCTTGCGCGGGCAGCTCAATTTCTCCAGCGCCTGCCAGAGCAGCGCGATCTGGTGTTCGTGGCCAGCGGCGTTGTCGATCAGGCCGCGCATGGCTTGGCTCAGCGGGTCGTCGTTCTGCGTCACGCCATAGGCCGAAAAACCCATCTTCGAAGCCGCCTCCTCGCGTTTGGCGTCGGCCTCGGCCTGGATGATGCGGGCCGGGTTGCCCACGGCCGTGGCCCCGGCCGGCACCGGCTTGGTGACGACCGCGTTGCTGCCGACCTTGGCACCCTCGCCCACGGTGAAGCCGCCCAGCACCTTGGCGCCGGCCCCCACCACCACGTTCCGGCCAAGCGTCGGGTGGCGTTTTTCGCCCTTGTACAGCGAGGTGCCGCCCAAGGTGACGCCGTGGTAGATGGTGCAGCCGTCGCCGATTTCGGCGGTTTCACCGATGACCACGCCCATGCCGTGGTCGATGAAGACGCGCTGGCCGATGCGGGCACCGGGGTGGATTTCGATGCCGGTGAGCCAGCGGTTCCAGTGCGACACCCAGCGCCCCAGCCACTTGAAACCGCCGTGCCAGCAGGCGTGGGCCAAGCGGTGGAACACCACCGCGTGCAGGCCGGGGTAACACGTCAGCACCTCCCAGCGCGAGCGGGCGGCCGGATCGCGTTCCAGGATGCAATCGATGTCGGACTTGAGGCGGGCGAACATGCGTGTGGGACAGGTCGGTGGAGGGTGCAGTCTAGCGCTTTGCCCGGGCCGCGGTCTGCAGCATGGCCCGCGCCACCCCGCGCAGGATGTGGATTTCCTCGACCGTGGGCTGGGCCCGGTTGAACAGCTGGTTGAGCCGGGGCAGGAGTTTTTTCGGCGCGGCGGGGTCGAGGAAATCCACCGCCACCAGGGCCTCGTGCCAATGCGCCAGCAGGCCGGCGATGGCCTGGGCATCGGCCGGCGCCGCACCATCGGCCAGGGGCGCCGGGTTGGCCGCAGGCACCACCCCGTCGAACCCACCCAGCGCCTGGCGCCATTCGTAGGCGATCAGTTGCACCGCGGCGGCGATGTTCAGGGAACCGTACCCGGCCGCGGTGGGGATGCGCAGGCAGGCGTGGCAGCGGTACACGTCTTCGTTTTTCATGCCATAGCGCTCGCTGCCGAACAGCAGGGCCATGCCTTGGGCCGCGACCGGGGCAGCAGCACCCGGCGCCAGCCAATCGGCCGCCAGGGCCCCGAGGTGTTCGCGCGGTGCCCGGGTCGGCGGGCCGAAGTCGCGCGGCGTCATCGCAGTGGCGCACAGGTGGGTCATGCCATCCAGGGCGGCGTCCAGCGTGT
>NZ_NWMV01000017.1 GCF_002837145.1 Macromonas nakdongensis
CAGGTCGCCGTCCAGCGGGGTGGCCAGGTGGCCCTGGGCGCGCAGTTGCTCGCACAGGGCCTGTGCCGCCGCGCCCGATTGCCGGTACTGGCAGACCACGTGCCAGCCCGCCTGCGCGAACGCGGTGCAGACGGCCGCGCCCAGCCGCACCCCGCCGCCGGTGACGAGCACGGCGGACGCTGCGGTGGAAGACGGTGCGGGGTGCAAGGCAGTGGGCATGGAGGCGGTGGGCAGGGCCGGTGGGCGCGGCCGCCGTATGATGGCGCCGCCCCCAGTACCCAGAAGCGACCCCACCGTGAGCGAACCCTCCCCAACCGACCGGCTGAAAGCCCATATTGTCCGCGAGCTGGCCGACGCCGGCGGCTGGCTGCCGTTTGACCGCTTCATGGCGCTGGCTTTGTACACCCCGGGCCTGGGCTATTACGCCAACGACAGCGTCAAGTTCGGCGCCATGCCGGGCGGGGGCAGCGACTTCGTGACCGCGCCCGAGCTGTCGCCCTGGTTCGGCCGCACGCTGGGCCATCAGGTGGCGCAGGCGTTGCGCGCCACCGGCACCGACGAGGTCTGGGAATTCGGTGCCGGCACCGGCGCGCTGGCGCACCAAGTGCTGAAGCAACTGCGTGCCGAGGGCGTGGCCGTGCACCGCTACCGCATCGTGGACCTGTCGGGCACCCTGCGCGAACGCCAGCGCGCGCGCCTGGCCGAGTTTGCCGACGTGGTGGACTGGGTGGACCAACTGCCCGAGGCGCTGAACGGCGTGCTGCTGGGCAACGAGGTGCTGGACGCGATGCCGGTGCAACTGCTGGTGCGCCTGAACGGCGCGTGGCACGAACGCGGCGTGGCATTGGCCCCGGCGGCCGACGGCACCCCCGCCTTGGCCTGGGCCGATCGCCCGACCGACCTGCGCCCGCCGCTGGCCGTGCCCGGCCCGCACGATTACCTGACCGAAATCCACCCCCAGGCCGAAGCCTTTGTGCGCACCCTGGCCGAACGCTGGCGGCGCGGCGCGGCCTTTTTCATCGACTACGGCTTCCCCGAAGCCGAGTACTACCACCCACAGCGCCACATGGGCACGCTGATTTGCCACCGTGCCCACCGCAGCGATCCCGACCCGCTGACCGACCTGGGGTTGAAGGACATCACCGCGCACGTCAACTTCACCGGGGTGGCGCTGGCTGCACAGGACGCCGGCCTGCAGGTGATGGGCTACACCAGCCAGGGGCGCTTTTTGCTGAACGCGGGCCTGCTGGACCTGGCCGCCGAGGCCCCGCTGACCGACCGCGCCCACTTGGCCAAGCTGGTGAACGAGCACGAAATGGGCGAGCTGTTCAAGGTGCTTGCGTTGGCGCCGGCTGCCAGCGCCGACGACTGGCTGCCCCTGGGCTTTGCCCAGGGCGACCGCACCCACACCTTGTGAAAGCCGCCGCATGATCCGCTGGGTCCTCGTCATCTTCCTGGCGTTGGTGCTGATCAGCTGGTTCACCCCTTTGTTGCAAAAGCTGGGTTTCGGCAAGCTGCCTGGCGACCTGCGCTTTCGCGCCTTTGGGCGCGAGTGGTTTTTGCCCGTCACCACCACGCTGCTGCTCAGCGGCGCGGCGAGCCTGATCCAGCGGCTCCTCTGACCCGCAGGCGATACGGTCGCCGGTATCTTGAAAAGGCCGGCAGGGCCTGCACATACATGGCCAGCCGTTACCGAAAGTCTTCGCCATGACCGATCCCCTGCACCTCGTCTGCCCGCACTGCCACACCACCAACCGCGTCGCCCCGGCCCACCTGACCAGCGCGCCGGACTGTGGCAAATGTCACCGCCCGCTGTTCACCGCGCGCCCGGTGGCGCTGGACGAGGGCAATTTCGACAAGCACATTGGCCGCAGCGACCTGCCGGTGCTGGTGGACTTCTGGGCGCCCTGGTGCGGCCCATGCCGCGCGATGGCGCCGGCGTTTGAGGCGGCCGCGGCGCAGCTGGAGCCCCAGGTGCGCCTAGCCAAGGTCAACACCGAGGAAGCGCAGGCCTTGGCCGCCCGGTTCCAGATCCGCAGCATTCCCACGCTGGCGCTGTTCCAGGGTGGGCGCGAAATCGCGCGCCAGCCCGGTGCCATGGGGCAGGCCGACATCGTGCGCTGGGTGCGCGCCCACCTGGGGCGCTGATGCCGGCGGGGGCCGGTGTGCCGCTCAGGCGCCGCGGGTCCGCCAGCGCTGCAGCAGCCGCGCACCGAACAGGTTGACGCCCAGGCCCAGCATCAGCAGCGCGCCCCCGGCCAGGTGCACCGGCTGCAGGGCCTCGTCGAAGGCCAGCCAGCCCGTGGTCAGCCCCACCACCGGCACCAGCAGCGTGAACGGCGAGACCTGGTTGGCCGGGTAGCGCGACAGCAGGTAGGTCCACAGCCCGTAGCCCAGCAGGGTGGCGCCCCAGGCCAGGTAGGCCACCGCCCCGAGCGAGGCCAAGTTCAGCCCCGCCAGCGCGGCGTGCATGGCCTGCGGGCCTTCCAGCCACAGCGACAGGGCCAGGAAGGGCAGCGGCGGCACCAGGCTGGCCCAGACCACGAAGGCGAACTGATTGATGGGCCCGAGCCGGCTGATCTGGCGCGAGACGATGTTGCCGCACGACCACGACAGCGCCGCGCCCAGGGTGAAGACAAAACCCAGCCAGGGCATGGCCGCGCCGTGCGCACTGCCGATGCAGCCCAGCCCCAGCGCCGCCAGCCCCAGGCCCACCAGCTGCGGCCGTTGCCAGCGTTCGCGCAGCCACCAGGCGCCCAGCAGCAGCGTGAAAAACGCCTGCGCCTGCAGCACCAGCGACGCCAGGCCGGTGGGCATGCCCACGTACAGGGCGGTGAACAGCAGCGCGAACTGGCCGACCGAAATCGTCAGCCCATAGGCCAGGTACCAGCGCAGGGGCACCTGGGGCGGGCGCACCAGCAGCACCGCAGGGAAGGCGGCCAGCACAAAGCGCAAGGCGCCCAGCAGCATCGGGGGCAGGCCGGCCAGCCCCACCTTGGTGATGGCGAAGTTCACGCCCCACACCAGCACGATCAGCCCGGCCAGCGCCAGGTCCCGGGGTTTCAGACCCATGGCGCTACACCGTGGCGCCCGGGGCCTGTGCCACGGCCTGAGCCCGGGCCTGGGCAATGGCGCGGGCCACTTGCAGGCCGGCCTTGGCCGGGTCGGTGGCCTGTGCCAGCACCGCTTGCGCGATGGGCGCGGTGTCCACGGCCATCGCAGCGTCCAGCGCCGCTTGCAGGCGTGGAGCCTGGGGGTAGGCGTCGTCGGCGTGGCCCAGGCGGCCGCGTGCGTCGCATTCGCAGGCCAGCAACACCTCGGCAAAGCGCTGTGGCCGGCGGATCGCGTCGCAACGTTCCAGCAGGCGCAGCGTGGCCTCGGCGCCCAGGCCCAGGCTTTGGTGGATGTGGCCGTGTTCGCGTGCCACCACCTCGGCCAGTTCCTTGCAGTCGCGCGGTACGCGCCAGCGCTCGCACACCGCCTGCAGCAGTTTCACGCTGCGCGCTTCGTGGCCGATGTGGCGCGGCAGCACATCACGTGGGGTGGTGCCTTTGCCCAGGTCGTGGCACAGGCAGGCGAAGCGCACGGTCAGCGGGGCCTGCAGGCGCGCGGCCATGTCGAGTACCAGGTTCAGGTGCAGGCCGGTGTCGATTTCGGGGTGGTATTCGGCCCGCTGCGGCACGCCCCAGAGCCGGTCCACCTCGGGCAGCAGCACCTTCAGGGCGCCGCAGTCGCGTAGCAGGCCGAGCATGCGCGAGGGGCGCGGCTCCATCAGTCCGCGCGACAGTTCCTGCCAGACCCGTTCGGGCACCAGGTGGTCCACCTCGCCGTGGTCCACCATCTGGCGCAGCAGGGCCTGGGTGTCGGGCGCCACGGTGAATTCGGGCCAGCGGGCGCAAAAGCGGGCCATGCGCAGCACCCGCACCGGGTCTTCGTGGAAGGCGTCGGTCACGTGGCGCAGCACGCGGGCCTGCAGGTCGCGCCGGCCGCCGTAGGGGTCCACCAGCGCGGGGTGCTGCGGGTCGAAGCGGCCGTTGGCGTCCAGCGCCGCGGCGGGCAGGGCCATGGCGTTGACGGTCAGGTCGCGCCGGGCCAGGTCTTCCTCCAGGGTGACGTTGGGGTGGGCCTGAAAGGCGAAGCCGTGGTAGCCGCGGGCGGTTTTGCGCTCGGTGCGGGCCAGCGCGTATTCCTCGCGCGTGACGGGGTGCAGGAACACCGGGAAGTCGCGTCCCACCGGCAGAAAACCGCGCGCCACCATGGCTTCGGGCGTGGCGCCGACCACCACCCAGTCGCGGTCGGCGTGGGGCGTGCCATCGGCGCCTGGGTGCGGGGTGTGGTAGTGGCCGAGCAGGCCGTCGCGCACGGCCCCGCCCACAAGGTAAATGTCCATCGACCGATTGTGCCGCGGTGCCGCGCTGCGGGGGCCGGATCGCTGTCGCGGCGGCGGCTGGGGTCAGCGGTGCAGGCGGTAGGGCTCCTCGAAGTCGAGGAAGTCCTGCTCGGCCAGGGCGCCGTCGATCCAGGCCTGCACGCCGGGCAGGGCACGCACCCGTGCCACGTAGGCGGCCACCGTGGGCGACACCGGCAGCGCGTAGCCGTGCAGCCGCAGGCAGACCGGGGCGTAGTAGGCGTCAGCGATGCTGAAGTCGCCGAACAGCATGGGGCCGCCGTGGCGGGCCAGGAGGCCTTCCCACAGGGCGCTCAGGCGGGCCACGTCGGCGCGCACGCCGGGCTGGTCGCGCCAGACCAGCGCGCCCACGTCGGGCAGGTGGGCTTCCACGTTCATGGGGCAGGCGTTGCGCAGCGCGGCAAAGCCGCTGTGCATTTCGGCGCAGGCGCTGCGGGCCACGGCGCGGACCGCCGGGTCGCGCGGCCACAGGGCGTGGTCGGCAAAGCGTTCGGCCAGGTACTCGGCCATGGCCAGGGTGTCCCACACCGTCAGCGGGCCCCCGGGGGCGGCGTGGTCCACCAGCACCGGCACCTTGCCGGTGGGGCTCACGCCGGCCAGCGTCTGCTTGAAGCGCGAATCGGCCTCGAACGAATCGAAGCGCACCATCACCTCGTCAAACGGCAGGTTGAACTGCCGCAGCAGCACCCACGGCCGCATCGACCAGGACGAGTAGTTTTTGTTGCCGATGTAGAGCTGCAGCATGGGGTCAGGCGTATTTTTCGAGGATGCGGGTGGAGCGTTCCACGTCGGCCTCGGCCTCGGTGCCGGTCACGGCCTCCATCACCGAGCAGGCCATCATCCGGTAGAAGGCTTTGTCCATGGCTTTGCGCGCGGCCGACATTTGTTGGGCCACATCTTCGCATGGGCGACCGGTTTCGACCATCTCCGCCAGGGCACGGACCTGGCCTTCGATGCGCCGCAGGCGGTTGATCACATCGCGCTGGTGCTCGCTGCGGTAGGCGTTGACGGCGCGGGCGGTGGCAGCGGGGGCCGCGGCGGTTTTCTTGGCGGTAGGCACGGTGGACCCTTTCGGTGTGGTCTGAAACAACTAGGAGTGTGCCAAAAAAGCAACTCGGCTGTGCCAGCAGGCACCCCATTGTTTTGGTGAGCACCCATTAAACCCTACCCCCTAGGGTAGATACGGATGTGGTTGAGCAATCTGCTCGGTTACTGTTTGGGCGTCTGGAATGCGAGTTGCAACACCTGGGCTTGAGGGCCCGCGAGGAGATGGGATGAAGACGTTCAAGCGCCTGGCGCTGGGAGCCGCGGTGACCGCGGCATTGCTGATCACCACCGGCTGCGGCACCCTGGGCACCATCGGCAAGCTGGAAGATGGGGCCGCCGCCGAGGCCGGCCGCATGTGGGACCGCTGGGTCGATGGCCAGGGCGACATCGCCGTGGCCACCACCTGGGAGCGCAAAGTCAAGGACGGCGTCAGCCCCAGCGACGTGGCCGAGATCCTGAAGCTGGTGGCTGTCGAGCGCAACATGCGCGACGTGGGCGTGCTGCCCCTGTCGAAAGAGCTGGAAGCACGCTCCGGCAAGAAGGAAAAGCACCTGACCGTCTATTCCTACTGCAGCCCGACCACGGCGCGCAAGATGGTGGATTTCAGCCCGCACATGGCGGCTTACCTGCCCTGCCGCATCAGCGTGGTCGAGAAGGAAGACGGCCTGTGGCTCTACACCCTGAACATGGACATGATGGTCAAGATGGGCCGTAAACTCCCCTCGCCCTTGAAGGAGGAGGCCATGGCCGTGCGCGACACCATCTACGAAATGATGGAACGCGCCTCGCAAGGCCAGTTCTGAGGCCGCCTGGGCCGACACGCATTTTCACCACACGAACGAGGAGACGAGAGATGGGCAAGCAGATTTCCTGGCAGCGCGCCGCCGTGGCCGTGGCCGTGCTGGCCGCAGGCGGGGCCGCGCACGCGACCAACGGCTACATGCCGCACGGTTTCGGCATCAAGGCCAAGGGCATGGGTGGCGCCAGCGTGGCCCTGGCCCACGACGGTTTTGCCGGAGTGAACAACCCGGCTTCTTCCGCCTTTGCCGGCAACCGCTGGGAGATGGGCGCCGAGATTTTCAACCCCAAGCGCTCGGCCGGTTACGACGGCACCCCGGCCCAGTCCACCAGCGGCCGCGAAACCTTTCTGATCCCCGAGTTTGGCTATAACGTGGCGCTGTCGAACAAACTGTCCCTGGGGCTCACGGTGTACGGCAACGGCGGCATGAACACCAGTTACGCCCCGTTTCCCGATGGCTCCAACCTGCTGGGGCCCGCAGGTTCCGGAAAGTTGGGCGTGGACCTGATGCAGCTCATCATCGCCCCCACCCTGGCCTACAAGGTCGCCGAGAACCATTCCATTGGCGTGTCGCCTTTGCTGGTGTACCAGCGTTTCAAGGCCTATGGTTTGCAAGCATTTGGGGTGAACAACCCCGGTAACGACCACAGCCACGGTCTGGGTGTGCGCATCGGCTACTTCGGCAAACTGAGCGACATGGTCACGGTGGGGGCTTCCTACGCGCCCAAGATCAACATGTCCAAGTTCGACCAATACGCCAACCTGTTTGCCGAGCAAGGCGACTTCGACATCCCGGAAAACTACACCGTGGGCATGGCCCTGCAGGTGACGCCCACGGTGCAGGTGGCGCTGGATTACCAGGGCATCCACTACAGCAAGGTGGCGTCCATCGGCAATTCCAGTTCGGCGATGGCCCCGTTCGGCGCCGCCAATGGCCCGGGCTTCGGCTGGCAGGACGTCAACGTTGTCAAGCTGGGGGTGCAGTGGCAGATGAACCCGCAGTGGACCCTGCGCGCCGGCTACAACGATGGCGACAACCCGATCCGGTCCAGCGATGCGCAATTGAACATCCTGGCGCCGGGCGTGATCGAGAAGCACTACACCTTCGGTGCCACGTACGCACCCAGCAAAGACGAGGAGTGGAGCGTGGCCCTGTGGCATGGCAAGAACAACGCCGTGTCCGGCCCGGCCATGGGTGGGGGCACGGCCACCATCCAGATGAAGCAGAACGGTTTCGGCCTGCAGTACGCCCGCAAGTTCTGACCCTGGGGTGCCGGCTTGGGCCGGCTTTTGCCCCAGCCACCGCCCTGCGTCGCGTGCGTGTGGCGGTTTTATTTGTGCCCCGTGTCAGCGCGGGCCGACGTAGCGCTCGCGGATGCGCAGCAGCGGGTCGGCCCGGCCAGCGCTGTCCAGGTAGGCGGCGGCGATCGGTTCCAGCGCGCTCGGTTGGATGTGCAGCGCATGCAGGGTGGGCAGGGTGCCGCTGGCGACGTTGTCCACCTCGAGCGAGCGCAGGTTGTCCGTGCTCATCAGGGGCGCGCCGGGCAGCAGTTCCATGAACAGGGCCTGGAAGTAGCCCAACGCCACCGGCAGGCTCAGCACCGGGCGCTCGTGGCCCGACAGGCGGCCGGCGAGTTGCACCAGTTCGGCCAGGGTGAAGGTCTGTTCGCCCACGCCTTCGAAGGTTTGACACACGGTGTCGGGCCGTTGCAGGCAGCGCACCACGGCCTGGGCCACGTCGCCCACCCACACCGGCTGGAAGCGGGTGCGGGCCCCGGCCAGGGGCATCAGCGGCAGGGTGGCCTGCAGGCGGGCAAACAGGTTCAGGAAACGGTCTTCGGCCCCGAAAATGACGCTGGGGCGCAGCACGGTGAGGTCCAGCCCGGCGGCGGCCAGCACCGCCTCGCCCTGGGCCTTGCTGCGCTGGTACAACGAGGGGCCGGTGGCCTGCGCGCCCAGGGCGCTCAGGTGCACCAGGCGGCGCACCCCACTGGCCTGCATGGCCCGTGCCAGGGTCTGGGGGAGTTGCACGTGCACCCGCTGGAAGGCCCGCTCGCTGCCGTGCAGGATGGCCACGAGGTTGACCACCGCGTCGTGGCCCGGCAGGAGCCGCCGCAGGGTGGCTTCGTCGTGCACATCGGCCTCGACCACGTCCACCAGGGGCAGCATCTGCACCGCCTGGGCATGCGCGCTGCGGCGCGTGGGGACGGTGGCGCGCAGGCCTGCGCGGTTGAGTTGTTCGCACACGTGGCGACCGACAAAGCCGGTGCCGCCCAGGACCAGGACTTTTTGCATCATGTTCAAGCGGAAGGGGTGGAGTGTTTCAGGGGAGGTCGGTGTTCGGTGCCCGGGCGCTGGCCTGGCGCGGTCCGATGGGGGCCAACCGCGCGCTCAGGCGTTGCGGCTGGCCGGTGATGAGCGCGGCGTAGTTGGTGGTGTTGGACAGCACGCGGCGGACGTAGTCGCGGGTTTCGTCGAAGGGGATGTTCTCGATCCAGACGGCGGCCTCCAGCGTCGGCCCATTGCGCCAACTGCGGGGGCGGCCCGGCCCGGCGTTGTAGGCGGCCGCGGCCATGGCCATGGAACCTTCGAAGTCGTCGAGCGCGAGCTTGAGGTAGGCGGTGCCGATGGCGATGTTGGTGTCGCGTTCGGTGATCTGTTCGGGCTTGAAGTCGCGCAGACCGATGCGTTTGGCCGTCCAGCTCGCGGTGGCGGGCATGACCTGCATCAGCCCGGCCGCGCCGACGTGCGACTGGGCGGCGGTTACGAAGCGGCTTTCCTGGCGGATCAGGCCGTACACGTAGGCCGGGTCCAGGCCGATCTCGCGGGCGCGCTGCACCACCGCCTGCCGGAAGGGCATGGGGAAGCGCTGGGCGTGGTCGATTTCGCCGCTGGTGCGTTTGCTGGTGTTGATGCAGCGGTCCCACACCTCGTGTTCGCAGGCCAGGTCGGCGGCGGCGAGCAGTTCGCGCTCGGTCATGCCGCCGGGGTGGTGCAGGGCGACGGCGTAGTTCCATTCGCGCACGCCTTCGCTGCGCAGCCCCAGGGCGATGGCGGCCAGGGCCCGTTGCAGGCTGGGGTTCTGGCGGGCGTCGGCCTTTTCAGCGGCGCTCAGGGTGGCGGGCGGCGGGGGTGTGGTGACGGTGCGGTTCAGGGCTTCGAGCGAGAGCTGCTCGTAGAAACCGGTGCTGCTGGCGGTGCGTTCGTACAAGGCGCGGGCCTGGGCGCGGGCCTCGGGGGTGCCGCGCGCGTCCAGGGCGCGGGCTTGCCAGTAGCGCCAGACCGGCTCGTCGCGCTGGGCCGGCTGCATGGCGGCGGTGGCGCCCAGCACCTGCTCCCAGTCACCGGCGCGCAGTGCGGCCCGGGCCTTCCAGGCCAGCAGGTCGTCGTTCAGGTGGCGGTTGTCGGCCTTGGCGAAATGGGCCATGGCCTCGGGCGACAGGCGCAAGGCGGCCCGCTTGCCGATCACGCCCCAGACCCAGCTTTGCTCTTCGTCGGTCAGCTGGGTCTTCCAGCGCAGTTTGGAGGCTTCGGCCGCGGCCGCGTCGGGGTTGCTGACGGCCAGGCGGACCAGGGCCAGCGTCACCAACTCCTTGGTGCGGCTGCGGATGGCGGTGACTTTCTCGTCCAGGTAACGGGCCGGGTCGCTGTGCACCGTGTTGACCAGGGGCAGCCAGGCCGGGTTGAGCAGGCCGATGGCCTGGGTGGCCACCGCGAGCTGGTTGTTCTCCATGGCCCAGCGGGCGCGCTGCCAGGCGGCGTCGGCGGGCAGCGCGCCGCTGGCCAGGAGGCGCTCGGCCAGGGTGGCGCAGCCGTCGTCGGCGCGGCGCTGCGCCAGCCACAGGGCCTTGGCTTGTGGTGCCAGGTCTGTCAGCGGGCGGTCGCGCTGCACCAGCAGCCCGTAGCACTTGACCTCGCGGTCGTCGTTCATGCGGAACAGCGGCAGTTCCTGGGCGAAGGTGGTCCAGTCCCGGGCCTTGCCCAGTTGCAGCAGCCAGTCGTTGCGCAGGCGGTCTTCGTGGTAGCTGCCGGCGTGGCGCTGCAGGAAGGCCCGGATCTCTTGCGGGCTGGCGGTGTTCAGGCGGGCGCGCAACTCCCAGTACGCGGCCTGGGGTTCCAGCAGGTGCCCTTGGGTGCGCGGCAGCAGGGCCGACAGGCGCTGGGCGTTGCCGGCCTGGAAGGCCTGGCGCATGTCCAGCAGGGCGCGTTCGGCGTCGGTTTGAGCCGAGGTGACCAGGGGACTCCAGGCGAGTGCCGCAGGCAGTAAGATGCGGGTGGCCACCGCCATCCAGTGCTTCGACATGAGTGTGAATCGCATAGGGAGAATTATGGACAACAAAGCCCCCGCAGCCCAGTCCGATCAGAAAGATCTGAAGTCCCAATGGCGCAAACGCTTGGTCGAGGAGCGGTTGCATCTGGACGACCGCCTGGCCCGCAACGATGCCTTGCAGCGCGTCATGCGGGTGTGGCTGGTGGACCGCCCGGACGTGGTCATCGGGGCGTACTGGCCGATCAAGGGCGAGTTCGATCCCTTGCCGGCCCTGTTCCGCTGGCAGGAGGCGGGCATGGAGGCCGATGCCCTGGGGGCCAGCCGGCGCCGCCAGATCGGTTTGCCGGTGATCAACAAGCTCACCAAGACGCTGACCTTCCACACCTGGTACCCGGGCTGCCCGATGGAAGAGGACGCCTACGGCATCCCCAAGCCCAAGGACACCGAGATCATCGAGCCGACCCTGCTGTTCGTGCCCTGCGTGGGTTACGGCCTGGGGGGTTACCGCCTGGGCTACGGCGGCGGGTTCTACGACCGCACCTTGAGCGAACTGAGTCCGCGGCCGTTCACCGTCGGGCTGGGCTACACCCACGGTTTCCTGCCCGAGCTGGAGCCCGAGCCGCACGACGTGCCGCTGGACGCGATCCTCAACGACAACGGCGTGGTCTGGCCGCTGGGCTGAACGGCGGCGAGGCGCCGGACGCCCCGGCGCTCAGGGGTGTTCGGTGCTGGTGTGGATGTCGGCCTGGGCGTGCACCCGTTCGTGCCGCAGCAGGTAGATGCCGCTGGCCACAATGATGGCCGCACCCAGCAGGGTGTAGCCGTCGGGCAGGGTCTGCCAGAACACCCAGTCCAGCCCGAGGCCCCAGGCCAGGGCGGTGTACTCGAAGGGCGCGACGGCCGAGGCCTGCCCGTGGCGGAAGGCCTGGGTGATGGCCAGTTGTCCGCCGAAGCCGGTGACGGCCAACGCCAGCAGCAGCCAGCCGTCTGCTGCGCGCACCGGCACCCAGCCGGGCAGGGCCAGGGCGGTGCCGAACACGGCCATCATCACCATGGACCACAGCACCAGGCTTTCGGGGGCATCGCTGCGGCACAGCAGCCGGCCCGAGACGGCCGAGGCCGCGTAGCAGGCCGCCGCGCCCAGCACCGCCAGGCCGGCCCAGCCGACGAAGGCACCGGGGCTGGGGCGCATGGCCACCAGCACGCCCGCCAGCCCCGCCGCAATCGCCCACCAGTGCGTGCGCGGCACGCGCTCGCCCAGCACCGGGATGGCCAGCAAGGTGATGAGCAGCGGTGCGATGAAAAACAGTGTGTAGGCGTTGGACAGGGGCAGGCCGTGCACCCCGTAAGTGAAGAGCGAGAGCATGGCCACCGCCAACACCCCGCGCAGCAGGTGCAGGGGCCAGCGCAGGTGCCACACCCGGGGCCAGGCGCGCCGCCATGTCAGGTAGGCGAACACCAGGGGCAGGGCCACCAGGCCGCGCAGGGCGGCCACCTGGACGGCGGGGTAATGGTCGGCCAGCGTCTTGAGGACGCTGTCCATCAAAGCGAAAAAGCCCACCGCCACGACCATGGCGGTGATGCTCTGCAAGTTGCCCGCGTGGGGCGAAAGGGGTGTCGTCGGCAGGGTCACCGAACGACTATAGCCGCGGCCACGCCCCTTTCTGGTGCCATTTGGGCGCTCACATGTTGCGCCGGTACTGGCCACCCACTTCGAACAGGGCCTGGGTGATCTGCCCCAGGCTGCACACCCGCACCGCGTCCATCAGCACCTCGAAGACGTTGCGGTTGTCGATCACCGCGTCTTTCAGGCGCTGCAGCATGGCCGGTGACCGATCGGCGTGGCGGCGGTGGAAGTCGGCCAGGCGCGTGAGCTGGCTCTGCTTTTCGTCTTCGGTGGAACGCGCCAGTTCCAGGCTCTCCAGCACCTCGTCGCCCTTGGGGTTGCGGAAGGTGTTGACGCCGATGATGGGGTACTCGCCGGTGTGCTTGAGCATTTCGTAGTGCATGGACTCGTCCTGAATCCGCCCACGCTGGTAGCCGGTTTCCATGGCGCCCAGCACGCCGCCGCGCTCGGCGATGCGCTCGAACTCGCGCAGCACGGCTTCTTCCACCAATTCGGTCAGCTCGTCGATGACGAAGGCGCCCTGGTTCGGGTTCTCGTTCTTGGCCAGGCCCCACTCGCGGTTGATGATGAGCTGGATCGCCATGGCGCGGCGCACCGAGTCTTCGGTCGGCGTGGTGATGGCCTCGTCAAACGCGTTGGTGTGCAGGCTGTTGCAGTTGTCGTACACCGCGATCAGCGCCTGCAGCGTGGTGCGGATGTCGTTGAACTGGATTTCCTGCGCATGCAGCGAGCGGCCGCTGGTTTGGATGTGGTACTTGAGCTTCTGGCTGCGTTCGTTGGCACCGTACTTGTCGCGCATGGTCACGGCCCAGATGCGCCGCGCCACCCGACCCAGCACGGTGTACTCCGGGTCCATGCCGTTGCTGAAGAAGAAGCTCAGGTTGGGCGCGAAGTCGTCGATGTGCATGCCGCGCGCCAAATAGGCTTCCACGAAGGTGAAGCCGTTGGACAGCGTGAACGCCAGCTGTGAAATCGGGTTGGCCCCGGCTTCGGCGATGTGGTAGCCGCTGATGGACACCGAGTAAAAGTTGCGCACGTCGTGGTGCACAAAGTACTGGGCGATGTCGCCCATCACTTTCAGGCTGAATTCGGTGCTGAAGATGCAGGTGTTCTGGCCCTGGTCTTCTTTCAGGATGTCGGCCTGCACCGTGCCGCGCACATTGGCCAGCACCCATTCGCGGATTTTTTCGGCTTCGGTGTCGGTGGGCTCGCGGCCGTTGTCGGCCTTGAACTTGTCCAGGTTCTGGTCGATGGCGGTGTTCATGAACATCGCCAGGATGCTCGGGGCCGGACCGTTGATGGTCATGGACACCGAGGTGGTGGGGTTGCACAGGTCGAAGCCGCTGTACAGCACCTTCATGTCGTCCAGCGTGGCGATGCTCACGCCGCTGTTGCCGACCTTGCCGTAGATGTCCGGGCGCGGGTCCGGGTCGGCGCCGTACAGCGTGACCGAATCGAAGGCGGTGGACAGGCGCTTGGCCGGCATGCCTTCGCTCACCATCTTGAAGCGGCGGTTGGTGCGGAAGGCGTCGCCTTCGCCGGCGAACATGCGGGTCGGGTCTTCGCCCTCGCGCTTGAAGGCGAACACACCCGCGGTGTAGGGGAAGCTGCCGGGCACGTTGTCCAGCATCAGCCATTTGAGGATTTCGCCGTGGTCCTCGTACTGCGGCAAGGCGACCTTGCGGATCTTGTTGCCGCTCAGCGTGGTGTGGGTGAGCTGGGTGCGGATTTCCTTGTCGCGGATCTTCACCACGTACTCGTCACCGGCATAGGCCTGCTGCATGTCGGGCCACTGGGCCAGCAGTTTGCGGGCGGCGGGGTCCTGGTCGAGTTCGCGCGCCTGGGCCAGGTCGATCACGGCTTCGGCGGCCTTGGGGCGGTGCGCCTTGCCGACCTTGAGCATCTCGGCACTGGCGTAGAGTTGCTGGATCTCGCGCGCCAGCCGGGCCTGCTGCAGCGCTTTCTTCTTGTAGCCGCGCACGGTGTCGGCGATTTCGGCCAGGTAGCGGGTGCGCGCCGGCGGCACGATGGGGGTCTGGTTGCTGCTGTGGCGCACCGTCACGCGCGGCAGGCGGCCTTCTTGCAACCGCAGGCCCAGGTCGGCCAGACGCACCTTCAGGGCTTGGTAGAGCGCGGTCACGCCGTCGTCGTTGAAGCGGGCGGCCATGGTACCGAACACCGGCATCTGCTCGGTCGGGGTGCCCCAGGCTTCCTTGTTGCGTTGCACCTGTTTGGCCACGTCGCGCAGCGCGTCGCTGGCGCCCTTGCGGTCGAACTTGTTGATGGCCACGAACTCGGCAAAGTCCAGCATGTCGATCTTTTCGAGCTGGCTGGCCGCACCGAATTCGGGCGTCATCACGTACATCGGCACGTCCACGTGCGGCACGATGGCGGCATCGCCCTGGCCGATGCCGGAGGTTTCGACGATCACCAGGTCAAAACCGGCCACCTTGCAGGCCGCCACCACGTCGGGCAGGGCGGCGGAAATCTCGGAGCCGAAGTCGCGCGTGGCCAGGCTGCGCATGTAGATGCGGCTGCCTTTTTGCCACGGCGAAATGGCATTCATGCGGATGCGGTCGCCCAGCAGGGCACCGCCCGATTTGCGGCGCGACGGGTCGATGGAGATGACCGCCACGCGCAGTTCGTCGTCCTGGTCCAGGCGCAGGCGGCGGATCAGTTCGTCGGTCAGCGACGACTTGCCCGCGCCGCCGGTGCCGGTGATGCCGAGCACCGGCACCTGGGTGGTCTGGGCCGCGGCGCGCAGTTGCTCCACCAGGCCCGCGTCGGCCGAACCGTTTTCCAGCACGGTGATGAGCTGGGCCAAGGCGCGCCAGGCGCTCTCGGTCTGGCCCTGGATGGCGGTGATGGACGTTGGCGCGTAGCCCGAGATGTCTTGGTCGCAGCGCATCACCATCTCGCCGATCATGCCGGCCAGGCCCATGCGCTGACCGTCTTCGGGGCTGTAGATGCGGCCCACGCCGTAGTCGTGCAATTCGCGGATTTCGCTGGGCACGATCACCCCGCCACCGCCGCCGAACACCTGGATGTGCGCGCCGCCCCGTGCCTTGAGCAGGTCCACCATGTATTTGAAGTACTCCACGTGCCCGCCCTGGTAGGAGCTGATGGCGATGCCCTGCGCGTCTTCCTGCAGCGCGGCCGTCACCACCTCGTCCACCGAGCGGTTGTGGCCCAGGTGGATCACCTCGGCCCCCATGCTCTGCAGGATGCGGCGCATGATGTTGATGGCCGCGTCGTGCCCGTCGAACAGGCTGGCGGCGGTGACGAAGCGCACCTTGTGCGTGGGGCGGTACTCGGCGAGGGCCTTGAATTCGGCGGACAGGTTGGTCATGTCGCGGGTCTCCTGGGCTGTTGTGGGCGATGAACCTGGATTTTGAAGGCCCAGGCTTGCTTTACGTTTACGTAAACGTCAATCTTAACCGCAATCCACAAAAAAGGGCGCCGAAGCGCCCTGTGAGGGGAAGGGAATGCGTCACTTGTAGAGCACTTCGGGCAGCCACAGGCCGATGCCCGGGAACAGGTACAGCAGCACGATGGCCAGCACCTGGATGCCCATGAACGGCAGCATGCCCGCGAAGATCTGGTTCAGCGTCACGTGCTTGGGCGCCACACCCTTGAGGTAGAAGGCGCTCATGGCCACCGGCGGGCTGAGGAAGGCGGTCTGCAGGTTCAGCGCCACCAGCAGGCCGAAGAACAGCGGGTCCACCCCGAAGTTGTCCAGCAGCGGGATGAAGATGGGCATGAAGATCACGATGATCTCGGTCCACTCCAGCGGCCAGCCCAGGATGAAGATGAGGACCTGGCTGAGGATGAGGAACTCGGTCTTCGTGAGGTTCATCGACAGCACCCAGGTCTCCACCAGTTCCTGTCCGCCCAGCAGCGCGAACGCCGCCGAGAAGATGGCCGAGCCGACGAACAGCCAGCACACCATGGCACTGGTCTTGGCGGTGAGGAACACCGACTCCTTGACCACGCTGAAGGTGAGCTGCTTGTAGGCCGCCGCCAGCAGGAAGCCACCGAAGGCGCCGACCGCCGCCGCCTCGGTCGGCGTGGCCAGACCGAAGACGATGGAGCCCAGCACCGCCAGGATCAGCACCAGCAGGGGGAAGAAGCTGGAGAGCAGCATCTTGAACACCTCCAGCCGGGTGAAGCTGAGCACGGCGTAGAACGCGGCCAGGGCCACCGCGCCGGCCCCCAGGCCGATCCAGTAGCTCTGCGGCGCCGGCTGGCTGGTGGCGGCAGGGGCTGTTTCGGCCGCGGGCGGGGTGTTGGCTGCCGCTTCGGTGGGTGCAGCCGGTGCCGCGGCACTGTCGCTGCCCGCGGGCTCGGCCACGGCGGCACCGGCCTCGGCGCCCGGGGGAGGGCTCAGGCTGTCGCTGCTGTCGTCGGGCGGGGTGGCCAGGCCGTCTTCGGCGGCCGGCGGCTCGCTCAGACCGCCTTCTTCGGTGCTGCCCGATTCGGCCGCGCCCTCGCCCATGGCCTGCAGTTCGCTGTAGTTCTCTTCCACCACCACCCGGGTCACGGACTGGTAGCTGGCCAGCGCCACCACGGCGAACAGCACCGCCGGCAGCAGGGCAATGCCCAGCTGGCGCAGCAGGTAGCCGGTGGGCACGGCGGCGTTGTTGCGGCCTTTGAGGGCTTTGACCAGGCCGGCCAGGGCCGAGGCGCCGCCCTGGGCGCCGATCTTCAGCAGCGGTGGCGGCAGCGGTACGAAGCGCTGTTCCGCGGTCAGCGGCGGCGCCCATTGCGGCTTGAGCTTGGCGATGAGGATCACGTAGACGATGTACAGGCCCGCCAGCATGATGCCGGGGAAGAAGGCGCCCGCGTACAACTGCACCACCGACACGCCGGCCGTGGCGCCGTACACGATCAGCAGCACCGACGGTGGGATCAGGATGCCCAGGCAGCCGCCCGCGGTGATGGCGCCGGCGGTCAGCCGCACGTCGTAGCCGGCGCGCAGCATCTGCGGCATGGCCAGCAGGCCCATCAGCGTCACCACCGCGCCCACGATGCCGGTGGCCGTGGCGAACACGGCGCAGGTCACAAGTGTGGCCACGCCCAGCGAGCCCGGCACGCTGGCCAGGGCCAAGTGCAGGCTTTTGAACAGCTTCTCGATCAGGTTGGCCCGTTCCACCAGGTAGCCCATGAACACGAACAGCGGGATCGAGATCAGCACGTCGTTGCTCATGACCGAGTAGGCGCGTTGCACCATCAGGTCCAGCGTCTGCGTCACCGCGCCGATGGCCGACTGGTCGCCCGAGTGGTAGGCGAAGAAGGCGAACAGCATGCCCATGCCCATCAGCGTGAACGCGGTGGGAAAGCCCAGCATGATGGCGACGACCACCAGCGACAGCATCAACAGCCCGTAGTGGCCGTTGGTCATGGTGTCCACGCTCAGCATCATGGCCAGCGCGGCGCTCAGGATTAGCCCCATCAGGCTGAAGCCGAACCAGAGTTCTTTGCGGATTTTCATGCCTGGCCGCCTTTCTGTGCGCCTTGCTGGGTGACGAAGCGGTCCAGCGCCTCGATGTCGGCGTCTTTCACGTGCACCATGTCTTTCAATTTGTCCACGTCCACCTCTTCCACGTCTTCTTCACGCGCGGGCCAGGCGCCCTCGCGCAGGCAGATCACGCAGCGCACGATTTCCACCAGACCCTGCAACAGCAGGATGCCGCCGGCCAGCGGCAGCACGAACTTGAAGGGGTAGAGCGGCAGGGCGTCGGCCGAGAAGGTCTGCTCCTTGATGGCCAGCGAGTCCTGCGCGAAATTCCAGCCGGCCCAGGTCAGGGCGATGATGCCGGGCAGGAAAAACACGATGTAGAGCGCCAGGTCGATGGCGGCCTGGGTGCGCGGCTGGAAAAAACCGTAGAGCACGTCGCCGCGCACGTGGCCGTTCTTCGACAGGGTGTAGGCCCCGGCGCACATGAACAGGGTGCCGTAGAGCATGATCTGCATGTCCAGCACCCAGGCGTGCGGCGTGTTCAGCATGTAGCGGGAAAAGACTTCCCAGGAAATCAGCAGGGTCAGGATGGCCGCCGTCCAGGCAGCCAATTGGCCGATCCAGGTGGACAGCCGGTCCACCGCCAGCAACAGGTTTTGCATTTTGGGTCGCCTCAAAAACAAGGCAGGGGCACGCCTGTGCCCCTGCGAGATGCGTCACAACGTTGGCCTCAGCCCTTCTTGGCACCCTTGCCGAAGTAGTGGTTGTAGGCCATCTTGAAGTCCACCATGTAGTCGTTCTGCCACTGGCCGGCGCGCTGGGCAAAGGCCTTTTGCGAGTCCAGCACTTTCTTGAACATCGGGTTTTCGGCCGATTTCTTGGCGATGGTCTTGTCCCAGGCGGCCAGTTGGGCGCGCAGCACGGCGTCGGGGGTCTTGTAGAACTTCACGCCCTGCTTCTTCAGCTCGCCGTAGTCCTTGGAGTTGCGCTCGATGGCTTTCCAGCTCATGTCGGCGCTGGCGGCCTGCACCGCGTAGTCGATGATGGAGCGCAGTTCCTGTGGCAACGCGCGGTACTTGGGGCCGTTGAATAGGATTTCGAATTGTTCGCCGCTCTGGTGGAAGCTCTGCAGCATGCAGTTCTTCACCACGTCGGGGAAGCCCAGCACGCGGTCGGACGAGGCGTTGTTGAACTCGGCCGCGTCGATCAGGCCGCGGTCCAGCGCCGGCACGATCTCGCCACCCGGCAGCGGGTTGACGGCGGTGCCCATTTCGGTGAACACGTCCACGGCCAGGCCCACGGTGCGGAACTTCAGGCCCTTCATGTCTTCCACTTTGGCCACCGGCTTCTTGAACCAGCCCAGCGGCTGGGTGGGCATCGGGCCGTACAGGAAGTTCTGCACGTCCATGTTCAGGCTCTTGTAGATCTCGGCCACCAGCTCCTTGCCGCCGCCGTAGTTGTGCCAAGCCAGCACCATGTTCGGGTCCATGCCGAAGGCCGGGCCGGAACCCCACAGCGCCAGCGCCGAGTTCTTGCCGTACCAGTAGGCGATCACGCCATGGCCGCCGTCCAGCGTGCCCTTGCTCACCGCTTCCAGCAACTGGAAGGCCGGCACCACCGCGCCGGAGGGCAGCACCTCGATCTTCAGGCGGCCACCGGCCATGTCGTTGACCTTCTTGGCGAAGTCGTTGGCGTACTCGTGGAAGATGTCCTTGGCCGGCCAGGTGCTCTGGAAGCGCAGGGTGGTGGTCTGGGCCGATGCAATCATCGGTGCCGACATGGCCCCGGCGGCCACGGCGGCGCCTTTGAGCAGTTTGCGGCGGGAGTTGGGCTGAGCGGGAGCGGTCACGGTCAATGTCTCCATGGGGTTGTGGTGCCGCCATGCAGACTGCCGACGGGGGTTTATACCGATATGGGGTCTTTTCCGAGACACCTCTGCCGCCGGTTTTGTGCTGCGCCTCTAGGGAGACGGGGGGCGATGGAAAAAATTTCAAACGCCGCGCCAAAAATCGTCATTGGGGTGGGGCGTGGCCGACTTTCTTTATCATCGGGGTCCGCACCCCCTGAGCGAGGCCCCGCATGCGTCCGATCCAGCTGTTCGACCCCGATTCCTCCACCTACACCTACGTCCTGTTCGACGTGGCCACGCGCGAGGCCTTGATCATCGACCCGGTGGATCTGCAGCTGGAGCGCGACCTGGCCGTGCTGCGCGATTACGGCTTGCGCCTGGTCTGGACGGTGGAAACCCATGCCCACGCCGACCACATCACCAGCGCCGGCAAGCTGGCCGAACACGCCGGCGCCCAGACCGCAGCACCGGCCGCGTGCGGCATCACCACCGCGGCGCGCCAGTTGCAGGACGGCGACACCCTGCGCTTTGGCGCGCACACCCTGTGTGCCCTGGCCACCCCGGGCCACACCGCCGGCAGCATGTGCTACACGTGGGAGGCCGGTGGCCAGCGCCACGTGTTCACCGGCGACACCCTGCTCATCAACGGCTGCGGCCGCACCGACTTCCAGTCCGGCAGTCCCGAGGCGCTGTACCACAGCCTGACCGAGGTGCTGTTCCGCCTGCCCGACGACACCACCGTCTGGCCCGGGCACGACTACCAGGGCCGCACCCATTCCAGCATCGGCCAGGAAAAGGCCGGCAACGCCCGCGTGGCCGGCAAAACGCGCGACGAATTCGTGGCACTCATGAACAAGCTGCACCTGCCACGCCCCAAGCGCATGGACGAGGCCGTGCCGGCCAACCTCAGCTCAGGCCTGCGCCACGACGTGGACGGCGCACTGCTGCAGGTGCCGCGCGCCGCCGCCGGTTACGCCGGGGACGTGCCGGCGCCCCTGGCCTGGCAATGGGTGCAAGCCGGCCAGGCCGTGCTGGTGGACGTGCGCACCGACGCCGAGCGCGAGTGGGTGGGCTTTGTGCCCGGCGCGGTGGCGCTGGCCTGGAAGCAATGGCCGGGCATGGCCATGAACCCGGCTTTTGACGCAGGCCTGCAAGCTGCGGCCGCCGGTGGCCACAAGCTGGTGCTGCTGTGCCGCAGCGGGGTGCGCTCCATCGCTGCGGCCAAACGCGCCACCGAACTGGGGCTGGAGGCCTACAACATCCTCGAAGGCTTTGAAGGCGACCCCGACGGCGACGCCCACCGCGGCCAGCGCGGCGGCTGGCGCTTCCACGGCCTGCCCTGGCGCCAGAACTGAGCGTCTGCTCAAACCGCCACCGGGTTTCTACCGAAACCGCCCCCGCTATCATCCGTACATGACTTTGCTGGCACTGGATGTGGGAAACACGCGCCTCAAGTGGGCGTTGTACGAGGCGCCCGGTGTGGGCGCGCGCATGCTCGCGCACGGCGTGCAGTTCCTGGAAAACATCGAAACCCTGGCCGAAGGCGACTGGAGCAGCCTGCGCCCCCCCACCCACGTGCTGGGCTGTGTGGTGGCCGGCGACGCGGTGCGCCGCCGGGTGCAGGAGCAGCTGGAACTGTGGGACGTGGCGCCGCAATGGGTGGTGTCCAGCGCTGCCGAGGCGGGCCTGAGCAACGGCTACGACCATCCCTCGCGCCTCGGCTCCGACCGCTGGGTGGCCATGATCGGGGCGCGCCAGCGCCTGCTGGCCCGCGGTCAGCGCCGGCCCTGCGTGCTGGTCATGGTCGGCACCGCCGTCACGGTGGAAGCCATTGACGCCGATGGCCGTTTCCTGGGTGGGCTGATCCTGCCGGGCCACGGCATCATGCTGCGGGCGCTGGAGTCCGGCACCGCCGGCCTGCACGTGCCCACCGGCGAGGTCTGCAACTTCCCCACCAACACCAGCGACGCGCTCACCAGCGGCGGCACCTTTGCCATCGCCGGGGCGGTGCAGCGCATGGTCGACAACCTGCGCCAGCACACCGGCGAGGAGCCGGCCTGCATCATGACCGGCGGTGCCGGCTGGAAGATGGCCCCGAGCATGACGGTGTCGTTCGAACTGGTGGACAGCCTGATTTTCGATGGCCTGCTGGCCATCGCGCATCAGCGCTTCAGCCAGCGCGTGGCCAGTTCCACCCAGTAAGTGCCGCCCAGCGGAATCAGCGCGTCGTTGAAGTCGTAGCGCGGGTTGTGCAGGGTGCAGGGCCCGGCGTCGTGGCCGCCGCCTTCGTAGCCGGCGCGGTGCGCACCGTCGCCGTTGCCGATGAACAGGTAGGCCCCAGGCCGGGCCTGCAGCATGTAGGCAAAGTCTTCCGCACCCATGGTGGGCTCCTGCGCCAGCACCATCGCGTCGCCCACCACCTCGCGCATCACCTGGCGGGCAAAGTCGGCCTCGGCCGGGCTGTTCACCGTGGGCGGGTAGTTGCGCTCGAACTCGAAGTCGCAGCTGGCGCCGAAAGCCGCACAGGTGTGCTGGGCGATCTCGCGCATGCGCCGTTCGATCAGGTCCAGCACCTCCAGCGTGAAGGTGCGCACCGTGCCCTGGATCTCGCAGCTGTCGGGCACCACGTTGGTGGCTTCGCCGGTGTGGATCATGGTCACGCTGATCACGCCCGCGTCCACCGGCTTCTTGTTGCGGGTGATGACGGTCTGGAAGGCCTGCACCATCTGGCAGGCGATGGGCACCGGGTCGATGCCGTTGTGGGGCAGTGCGGCGTGGCTGCCCTTGCCGCGGATGACGATCTTGAACTCGTTGCTCGAGGCCATCACCGGCCCGGGGCTGACGGCGAAGCTGCCGGCCGGGTAGCCGGGCCAGTTGTGCATGCCGAACACCGCTTCCACGGGGAAGCGTTCGAACAGGCCGTCCTTGATCATCTCGCGAGCGCCGCCGCCGCCTTCTTCGGCCGGCTGGAAGATCAGCACCACGGTGCCGTCGAAGTCGCGGTACCGGGCCAGGTGCTGGGCCGCGGCCAGCAGCATGGCGGTGTGGCCGTCGTGGCCGCAGGCGTGCATGCGCCCGGCGTGGCGGCTGGTGTGGGCGAAGGTGTTGAGCTCGGTCATGGGCAGGGCGTCCATGTCGGCGCGCAGGCCCACGGCGCGGCCGCAGGCACCGCCGTCGCGGCCGTGCACCACGCCCACCACGCCGGTGCTGCCCAGGCCCCGGTGCACCTCGACGCCCCATTCGGCCAGTTTGGTGGCCACGGTGTCGGCGGTGCGCACCTCCTGGAAGCACAGCTCGGGGTGGGCGTGCAGGTCGCGTCGCAGACGGGTCAGCTCGGCGGTTTGCGCCAGGATGGAGTCGTTCAGGTTCATGGCCGGTCTCTCTCGCGTGGAACGGCCATGTTAACGAAAACCCGCCGCTTTGTTCGGGTGGGCACGCGTGTCGCACAATGGTCGCATGGATTTCACTGCCACCCCTGCCGTCCCTGAAACCGGTGTCCGCACCGTCGTCGGTGCCTGCCCGCACGACTGCCCCGACACCTGCTCCTTCGTCACTACCGTGCAGAACGGTGTGGCTGTCAAGGTGCAGGGCAACCCCCACCACCCGCAAACCGGTGGCGTGCTCTGCGCCAAGGTGTCGCGCTACCACGAGCGCACCCACCACCCCGAACGGCTGCTGACGCCGCTCAAGCGGGTGGGGCCCAAGGGCGCCGGGCGGTTCGAGCCGGTGTCGTGGGACGAAGCGCTGGACGACATCGCCGCCCGCCTGCAGGCCATCGCCGCGCGCGACCCGCGTGCCATCCTGCCCTACAGCTACGCCGGCACCATGGGGCTGGTGCAGGGCGAGAGCATCGCCGCGCGCTTTTTCCACCGCCTGGGCGCCTCGTGGCTGGACCGCACCATCTGTGCCTCGGCCGGAGCGGCCGGGCTGGAGTACACCCTGGGCACCAAACAGGGCATGCGGGTGGAGCATTTCGCCGAATCGCGCCTCATCCTCATCTGGGGCAGCAACTCGGTGGGCAGCAACCTGCATTTCTGGCGCCACGCGCAGGAGGCCAAGCGCCGCAGCGCCCGGCTGGTGTGCATCGACCCGCGCCGCAGCGAAACCGCCGACAAGTGCCACGAACATATCGCCCTGCGGCCGGGCACCGACGCGGCACTGGCCTACGCGCTCATCCACGCCTGCGTCCAGCACGGCTGGGTGGACCACGCCTACCTGGCGCAGCACACGGTGGGCTGGCCGCAGTTGCGCGAACGGGCACTGCAATGGCCACCGGCGCGCGCGGCCGAGGTCTGTGGCGTGCCGGTGGCGCAGATCGAGGCGCTGGCGCGCGACATCGGCGCCTGCTTTGAGCAGCAGACGCCGGTGGCCATCCGCCTGAACTACGGCATGCAGCGGGTGCGCGGCGGCGGCAACGCGGTGCGGGCGGTGGCCTGCCTGCCGGCCGTGCTCGGGGCCTGGCGCCACCGGGCCGGGGGGCTGCTGCTCAGCAGTTCCGGCGCGTTTCCGGTGCAGCGCCAGGTGTTGCAGCGGCCCGATCTGTTCGCCGCCTCGGGTCAAGCGCAGCCGCGCGTGGTCAACATGAGCACCATCGGCGACGACCTGCTGCGGTCCACCTCGGCCGAATTCGGCCCGCGCATCGAGGCGCTGGTGGTGTACAACAGCAACCCGGTGGCGGTGGCGCCGGAATCGTCTAAGGTGGTGCAGGGCTTTGCCCGCGACGACCTGTTCACCGTGGTGCTGGAGCACTTCCAGACCGACACCGCCGATTACGCCGATTACCTGCTGCCCGCCACCACCCAACTGGAGCACTGGGATGTGCACGCCAGCTACGGCCACACCGACGTGTTGCTGAACCGCCCGGCCATCGCCCCGGTGGGGCAGGCACGGCCCAACACGCACATCTTCCGCGAACTGGCACGCCGCATGGGCTACACCGACCCCTGCTTCCAGGACGACGACGAAACCCTGTGTCGCCAGGCCTACGGCGACGCGGTGGACTTCAATGCCCTGTTGCGCGACGGTTTCGTCACCCTGCCGCTGCCGGAGGCGCCTTTCGCCCAGGGCGGCTTCCCCACGCCTTCGGGCAAGTGCGAATTCTTCAGCGAACGCCTGGCCGCGCAGGGGCTGGACGGCCTGCCCGAGGTGCTGCCCAACCACGAGGCGCCGGGCAGCGACCCGCGCTACCCGCTGGCCATGATCTCGCCGCCGGCACGCAACTTCCTCAACTCCACCTTCGTCAACGTGCAGTCGTTGCGCGACGCCGAAGGCCAGCCGCTGCTGGAAATCCACCCGGCCGATGCCGCCGACCGTGGCATCGTCGACGGCAGCACTGTGCGCGTATTCAACGACCGCGGCAGCTACGTGTGCGCCGCCCGCGTCAGCGAACGGGCCCGCCCTGGCGTGGTCAACGGGCTGGGCATCTGGTGGCGCAAATTGGGGCTCAATGGCACCAACGTGAACGAACTCACCAGCCAGCGCCTGACCGACCTGGGCCGGGCGCCCACGTTCTACGACTGTCTGGTGGAGGTGGCGCCGGCCTGAGCGGCGCGGCCGTTTATTCCAGCGTGTCGATCAGCTCGGTGTAGCGCTGCATCGCTTCGTCGGCGCTGGTGCCTTTGAGCAGGGCCCAGGCGTCCCACTTGGCGCGGCCCACCAGGTCGGTGAAGCCCGGCTTGGTGGCGGTGTTGTCGCCCTCGGTGGCCTGCTTGTACAGGGCGTAAATCTTCAGCAGGGTCTGGTTGTCGGGGCGCTGCGTCAGCTCCTGGGTGGCGGACACGGCGGCTTCAAAAGCGGTTTTCAGGTCGGACATGCGGGTCAAGGGGGCAAACACAACAGACATCCATTGTGCCTATTCCCCGGCCATTCGGCCGCCCGCCGGCCCGCATCGCCTGTCGCCTCATCGATAATTCGCTCGCTTCGTCCAACAACTCAGGGGTTTTCGCATGATTCTCGTCACCGGCGGCGCCGGCTTCATTGGCAGCAATTTCGTGCTCGACTGGCTGGCCCAGTGCGACGAGCCCGTCGTCAATTTGGACAAACTCACCTACGCCGGCAACCTGGAAAACCTCGCCAGCCTGCAGGGCGATGCACGCCACCTTTTCGTCCAGGGCGACCTGGGCGACCGCGCCTTGGTGGACCGCCTGTTGGCCGAAAACCGTCCGCGCGCCGTGCTGCACTTCGCCGCCGAAAGCCACGTGGACCGTTCCATCCATGGCCCGGAAGACTTCATCCAGACCAACATCGTCGGCACCTTCCGCCTGCTCGAAGCCGTGCGCGCCCACTGGTCCGCCTTGCCCGCAGACGAGAAAGCCGCCTTCCGCTTCCTGCACGTCAGCACCGACGAGGTCTACGGCACCCTCAGCCAAGAAGCCCCCGCCTTTGCCGAAACCCACCCCTACGAACCCAACAGCCCCTACAGCGCCAGCAAAGCCGCGTCTGACCACCTGGTGCGCGCCTGGCACCACACCTACGGCCTGCCGGTGCTCACCACCAACTGCAGCAACAACTACGGGCCCTACCACTTCCCCGAAAAGTTGATCCCGCTCATGATCGTCAACGCCCTGGCCGGCAAACCGCTGCCGGTCTATGGCGATGGCCTGCAGGTGCGCGACTGGCTCTACGTCCAAGACCACTGCAGCGCCATCCGCCGTGTGCTGGAGGCCGGCCGCCTGGGCGAAACCTACAACGTCGGCGGCTGGAACGAAAAGCCCAACATCGAGATCGTGCACACCGTCTGCGCGCTGCTCGACGAGTTGCGCCCCAAGGCCGACGGCAGCAGCTACAAAGCGCAAATCACCCATGTGCAAGACCGCCCCGGCCACGACCGGCGCTACGCCATCGACGCGCGCAAGATCGAACGCGAACTGGGCTGGAAGCCGGCCGAAACCTTCGACACCGGCATCCGCAAGACGGTGCAGTGGTACCTGGCCCACCCCGAGTGGGTGCAGCACGTGCAAAGCGGCAGCTACCGCGATTGGGTGAGTCGGCAATACGGAGCCGACGCATGAGCGCAGGGGGCGAGCCGGGCCTGCGCATCCTGCTGCTGGGCAAAAACGGTCAGGTGGGTTGGGAGCTGCAACGCAGCCTGGCACCGCTGGGCCACGTCATCGCGCTGGACCGCGAGGGCTTGACACCCCAGCAAGCCACCCACCTGCCCGCGTGGCAGGGCCTGCCCCTGCTGGACCAGCCCTTGTGCGGCGATCTCACCGACCTGGCTGGCCTGGCCCGCACGGTCCATGCCCTGCGCCCGCACGTCATCGTCAACGCGGCCGCCTACACCGCCGTGGACAAAGCCGAGTCCGACGTGGCCCTGGCCCGCCGCATCAACGACGAGGCCCCGGGCGTGCTGGCCCAGGCCGCGCACGCCGTGGGGGCCTGGCTGGTGCACTACAGCACCGACTACGTCTTCAACGGCAGCGGCCACACCCCCTGGCAAGAGGGCGATGCCACCGGCCCCCTCAACGCCTACGGCCTCACCAAGCTCGAGGGTGAGCAGCGCATCCTGCAGGCCGGACGCCAGCACCTCATCCTGCGCACCAGTTGGGTGTATGCAGCGCGTGGCGGCAACTTTGCCAAAACCATGCTGCGCCTGGCGCGCGAGCGCGAACGCCTCACCGTCATCGCCGACCAGTTCGGTGCGCCCACCGGGGCCGAACTCATCGCCGACGTCACCGCTCACTGCATCCGCCACCTGCTGCACACCGGTGAAGGGCAAGGCACCTACCACCTGGCCGCGGCGGGTGAAACCACCTGGCACGGCTACGCCAACCACGTCATCGCCCAGGCCCGGCGCCTGCGGCCCGAGGCCGACTGGACGGTTCAGGACGTGGCCCCCGTGCCCACCAGCGCCTTCCCCACGTCCGCGCGGCGCCCGCACAACTCGCGCCTGAACACCACCTTGCTGCAAGCCACCTTCGGTCTGCACCTGCCGCCGTGGCAGCAAGGGGTGGACCGGCTGCTGGCCGAAATTCTGTGAATTTTTGACAGGGAGAAACTCGAACATGACCGCACGCAAAGGCATCATCCTCGCCGGGGGCTCCGGCACCCGGCTGCACCCCGCCACCCTGGCCATCAGCAAGCAGCTGCTGCCGGTGTACGACAAGCCCATGGTCTACTACCCGCTCAGCACCCTCATGCTGGCGGGCATGCGCGATGTGCTGCTCATCAGCACCCCGCAAGACACGCCCCGTTTCCAGCAACTGCTGGGCGACGGCAGCCAGTGGGGCATGAACCTGCAGTACGCCGTGCAACCCAGCCCCGACGGGCTGGCCCAGGCCTTCATCATTGGCGAGCCCTTCATCGGCAACGCCTCCAGCGCGCTGGTGTTGGGCGACAACATCTACTACGGGCACGACTTCCAGCCGCTTCTCCAGGCGGCCGATGCGCAAACCACCGGTGCCACCGTGTTCGCTTACCACGTGCAAGACCCCGAACGCTACGGCGTGGTCGAATTCAACGCCCAGGGCCAGGCCATCAGCATCGAAGAAAAGCCCAAACAACCCAAAAGCAACTACGCCGTCACCGGCCTGTACTTTTACGACCCGCAGGTGGTGGATATCGCCAAGGCCGTGAAGCCCAGCGCGCGGGGTGAATTGGAAATCACCAGCGTCAACCAAGCCTATTTGCAGCAAGGCCAGCTGAACGTGCAAACCATGGGCCGCGGCTACGCCTGGCTGGACACTGGCACCCACGACAGCCTGCTGGACGCGGGGCAGTTCATTGCCACGCTGGAGCGGCGCCAGGGCTTGAAGATTGCCTGCCCGGAAGAAATCGCCTGGCGCAACGGCTGGATCGGTGCCGAACAATTGCAACGGCTCGCGCAGCCCCTGGCCAAGAACGGCTACGGGCAGTACCTGCTGGGTTTGCTCAAATAAAGTTTGCCATGCCCTACACCGTCACCCCCACCGCCATCCCCGAAGTGCTGGTGCTCGAACCCAAAGTGTTCGGCGACGCCCGCGGCTTCTTCTTCGAAAGCTTCAACCAGCGCGACTTCGAGCAAGCCACCGGCCTGCAAGGCGTGCAATTCGTGCAAGACAACCACAGCAAATCCGCCCGGGGCGTGCTGCGCGGGCTGCACTACCAAATTCAGCACCCCCAGGGCAAGCTGGTGCGGGTGGTGCAGGGCGAGGTGTTCGACGTGGCGGTGGACCTGCGCCAAAGCAGCCCCACCTTCGGCCAGTGGGTGGGCGAGGTGCTGAGCGCCAGCAACCACAAGCAGCTGTGGGTGCCGCCGGGCTTTGCGCATGGCTTCCTGACCTTGAGCCAGTCGGCCGAATTCCTCTACAAAACTACTGACTACTGGTACCCCCAGCACGAGCGCAGTTTGCTGTGGAGCGACCCGCAGGTGGGCATTGCCTGGCCCTTGCAGGGCCAGCCCATCCTGGCAGAAAAAGATGCCGCTGCACCAGGTTGGGGCGATCAATTCCTGCCCTATCGGTGAGACAATGCCGGGAGGGAAAGGACAAGAAAACGTGAGTTCAACCGTAGAAAATTGTGCATCGGCGTCCGTGGTCGATGACGAAATCAGCCTGCTCGATTTGCTTCTTGTCGTTGCCGAAAACTTCTGGCTTTTGGTCTTGGGTTCTTGTTCGGCTGCTGTTTTAGGTTTTGTAGCTGCTGGTTTTTTTCAGCCCACCTATGTAAGCAAGGCCGTACTCCATGGCGAGCGCTTGTTGGTTGTAGGCGGCAAAGAGGTTCCGCTGTTCAGTCCCGCAGAGGTGGCACAGCTGGCCACATCCGCTGCCACGCTCAGCGGTGCTGCCAGTGCACTGGCACAAACGGGCTTTGCGGCCGAAGCCCAAGGCCTCCAAGCGCAGGCAGCCAGTGGCTCATCAAGTGGCACGGTCAAGGCTTCCGTCGTGCGCAACTCGCCTTCCATCAGTCTGGAAGTCTCTGCCTCCAATGCCCCGGCGGCGCAAGCCACGCTCCAGGCCGTGATTGACGCTTTGCTGGCGCAGAGCCGCCCCCAAGGCGATGAGTTTGCAACGCTGCAAGCCAATTTGCAACGCGACATGGCCACGCTGGAGCGTTCCCGTGCCATCGAGGCCTCCCTGGCGCAACAAATTTCGTCTGCAGGCGCATCTGGCCCCCAGGCCGCCAGCGCGTACGGCAATGTGCTGGCAGCCATCACGGCTTTGTCGGCTTCTGTGGCCGAGCAGCAAGCCCGCCTGCAAGGCCTGCCTGCCGATTCGGTTTTGGTGCCGCCCACCTTGCCCCAGCAACCTGCAAAGCCCAAACGCGCACTCATCACTGTGCTCAGTGGCCTGGTTGCAGGCTTTGTCCTCTTGCTCTGGGTGTTTGTTCGGCAGTCCTGGCGCAACGCCCAGGCCGATCCGGCCGCGCTTGAAAAAATCCAGCGCATACGCCTGGCCTTGACCCGGCAGAGGAGCGTGGCATGAGACTCTCGCCCTCTGTGTTGCAGGGGGTGTTGGTCTGGCCCAGGCTGCTCAAGCAGTTGCTGGTCATGGTGTTGGACGTGGCGCTGTGCCTGTTCACCGTCTGGCTGTCGCTCAGCCTTCGGCTTGAAATTTGGTACCCACTGAACAGCGTCTTCTGGCGCACCTCGGCACTGTCCGTGCTCTTGCTGCTGCCGTTGCTGGCATTGGCGGGCACCTACCGTGCCATCTTCAGGTACACGGGCTGGAACGCCCTCATGTCGCTGGGCAAGGTGTGGTTGGTTTACGCCGCCGTTTTTGTCTCGCTGGTCACCGTGGCCAAGCTGGTGCCTGGGGTGCCCAGGTCGGTGGGCGTGGCGCAACCGGTCACCTTGTTGTTGTTCATGGTGATCGCGCGCTTGTTCGCCCGCGTGTTGCTCGACAGCACTTACCGTGCCTCGCGGAAGGCACGCCACGGCGTGCCGCGCGTGCTGGTTTATGGCGCCGGCTCGGCCGGCCGCCAGATCGCGGCCGCCATGGCTCGGTCCAGCCAGCAGTTGGTGGTGGGCTACCTCGATGACGATGCCCGCCTCCACGGGCATACCTTGGACAACCTGCGCGTTTTCAACCCCGCTCAACTCGATCGAGTGTTGGCCAAGACCCAGGCCGACGAGGTCCTTCTGGCCCTGCCTTCTGCCAGCCGCCAGCGCAAAAACGAGATCCTCAACGCCCTCCAGTCGTACCCCGTTCTCGTTCGCACCTTGCCCGCTTTGGCTGATCTCGCCAGTGGCCGTGTCACCTTGAGTGACGTGCGCGAGCTCGACATTGAAGACCTGTTGGGCCGCGACCCTGTGCCACCGTACGGCTTGCTGCTCAACCGAAACACGCACGGCAAGGTGGTCCTCATCACCGGGGCGGGGGGCAGCATCGGCAGCGAAATCGCGCGCCAGGTGCTCGCTTGTCAGCCCAAGGCCTTGCTGCTGCTCGATGTGAGCGAATACGCGTTGTACCAGATCGAACAGGAACTCTTGCCCAAGGCGCCATGCCCGGTGATTGCCTTGCTGGGGTCCGTGCAAGACGCTGCGCGCATTCGCAGTGTGTTGCATACATGGCGGCCGCAGACCGTTTACCACGCCGCCGCCTACAAGCACGTGCCTATGGTTGAGCACAACCCGCTGCAGGGCGTGCTCAACAACGTGTGGGGCACCTGGGTAGTAGCCCAGGAATGCATGGTGGCCCAGGTGCAGGAAATGGTGCTCATCAGCACCGACAAAGCTGTTCGCCCTACCAACATCATGGGTGCCAGCAAGCGGTTGGCCGAGCTGGTGCTGCAATCGCTGCACGCCGCGCATCCCCAGTCAGCCACCACACTGTGCATGGTGCGGTTTGGCAATGTGCTGGGCTCGAGCGGCTCGGTGGTGCCGTTGTTCCGGCAGCAAATTCAGCAGGGTGGGCCCGTCACGCTCACCCATGCGGACATTACCCGCTATTTCATGACCATCTCCGAGGCCGCCCAGCTCGTCATCCAGGCCGGTGCCATGGCCAGCGGGGGCGATGTGTTCGTGCTCGACATGGGCGAGCCCGTTCGCATCCAAGACCTTGCCCGCCGCATGGTCGAACTCTCTGGCCTCACCGTGCGCGACTCGCAACACCCCCACGGTGACATCGAGATCGTCACCACCGGCCTGCGTCCTGGCGAAAAGTTGTACGAAGAGCTGCTCATCGGCGACAACCCTACGCCCACGCAGCACCCGCGCATCCTCAAGGCGCACGAAGAATTTTTGCCCTGGTCGGCCTTGCAACCTTTGCTGCAACGCATCGAGCAAGCCGCCCAGCACCACGACGTCCCCACCCTCAAGGCCCTGCTGGCGCAATGCGTCAGCGGCTACCAGCCAGCCGAAGGGGTGGTGGACCACGTCTGGGTTCACGAACAGCAACGCACCGCCTGAGCCTGTGCTCAGGCACCGCCGCGGGTTCGATTTTTTGATGTTGTGCGCTGTACGGCAGGGCGGTAGCGTGCCCACACAAATTACAAGTTAACGCATCAGACCATCTCAATGATTAACGCGGTTCCTGTCATTCTTTGTGGCGGTTCAGGCACTCGCCTATGGCCCCTGTCGCGCACGGGATTTCCTAAACAGTTCTTGTGTCTGACGGGGGATGAGAGTCTGTTCCAGCAGGCGGCAAAGCGCTTGATGGGTGTGGGCAATAGTTCCATTCAAGTGGCTGCCCCTATCATCGTCACCGGGGAAGAACATCGCTTTCTTGCCGCTGAGCAACTGCGAGAGGGGAATATTCCCCTCGGGTCTGCTTTGCTGGAGCCTGTGGGTCGCAACACCGCTCCCGCCCTCACTCTCGCAGCTTATGCTGCCATCCAAAATGGGGAGGATCCTGTTCTGGTTGTCGCCCCGGCAGACCAAACCGTGAAGGATGTTGCTGCCTTCATCTCTGCCATACAAAGTGCAATAGAACAAGCCGCTCAAGGCAGCATTGTCGTTTTGGGTGTCACCCCCAGCCGGCCCGAAACCGGATATGGCTACATCCAAGTCGAAAAAGGTGATGTCCCAGCAGGTACTACGGCGGTCACTCACACCGTGAAGCGCTTTGTGGAAAAGCCCAATGTAGCCATTGCACAAGCCTATGTGAATGAGGGGGGTTACTTCTGGAACGCGGGCATGTTTGTCCTCAAGGCCTCGGTCTGGCTCAAGGCGCTCGAGCACTTCCGGCCCGACATTCACCAAGCCACAGCGCGGGCCTGGCACCATCGCCACACAGACCCAAACCTCAGCACTTCCTTCGTGCGTCCCAGGAAGTCGGAATTTGCCTCCATTCCAGCCGAGTCGGTGGACTACGCCGTCATGGAACACTGCCCAGGCAGCACCTTCCCCATCCACATGGTGCCGCTGGACGCGGGCTGGAATGACTTGGGCGCCTGGGATGCCGTCTGGAACGTGCTGCCCAAAGACCAATATGGCAACGCCCACGTGGGGGATGTGTTGACCACAGACAGCAGAGACAACTTGGTGCACGCCACGAGCCGCCTCGTCAGCCTGGTGGGCGTGAACGGTCTTATCGTGGTGGAAACCCCTGACGCCGTGTTGGTGGCCGACAAAGCACGAAGCCAGGATGTAAAACACATCGTTGCCCAACTGCAAAAATCACAGCGCGAAGAGTACTCAGCGCATCGCAAAGTACGACGCCCATGGGGCTGGTACGACAGCGTAGACGAAGGTGAGCGCTTCAAGGTCAAGCGCATCCAGGTCAATCCCGGCGCCAGCCTCAGCCTGCAAAAACACCACCACCGCGCGGAGCATTGGGTGGTGGTGAAAGGCACCGCCGAAATTACCCGTGGCAGCGAAACACAGCTCTTAACGGAGAACCAGAGCACTTACATCCCTCTGGGTGAAGTTCACCGGTTGGCCAACCCCGGGAGCATTCCACTAGAGATCATCGAGGTGCAATCTGGCAGTTACCTGGGCGAAGACGACATCGTGCGCTTGCAAGATGCATATGGGCGCCGGAAATGAAATCCCGCTTGTTTCCTTCTATTTGCTTCCGTTTTATTTCATGGGTTGCCAGGAGTGCCTGGAGGTATTTTCTTTGATTGCAAAAGAATTAAAAAAAATCTTTGTAGTGTCAATGCCAATGATATTGGCGCCCTTGTCTAGTTTGCTATTTTTGATCATTGTAGCGAAGGGTGTGGATGTTAAGTATTTTGGAGATTTTTCGTATGTGTTGGTGTTTTTTTCCTTGCTTGTTGGGTTTTCTGATCTTGGGTTAAAAGATTATTTCTTAAGTAAAGATGGATTGCTTGCGGGTTATGCGAGTGCATCTTGTTTGCTTGGTGTTTCCTCTTTTGTATTTTTGATAATATTGGCAATTCAAGTGCCTCTCGTGATTTACGGCGGCGGGAGTTTTTTGTTGTTTGCGGTTCTTGTTCTGGAGGCTTACGCACTCGGCGTAATTCATAAGTCTTTGTACTACAGCTATCAGTCAGATAATAGGTTGACAAGGTTTTCAGCGTTGGAGGTATTTGTTAGGCCGCTTCCTGTTTTGTTGAAAATCTTGATTTTTTTAACTTTTGATAATCTAGTGTTGGCGTTGCTTGTTGGATCAATTTCTTCGTTAGTTGTTTATGCTTCATGGTTGGGTTCCTTTGATTTTTTTTCTGGTTTGAGCAAGAAAAATTTAATTATTGATTTAAAGAGGGTTTTGTTGGATTGGAGGGGCTGGGGCTTATATAGCATTTCATTTTTCTCTTTCTTCCTGTACTTTGGTGCTGATAAGCTTGTGATTCAGTGGGGGTTGGGGGCTGAAAGCTTGGGTGTATATTCTGCTGCGATGGCATTTATGGGTGTGGGGCAAATAGCTGTGAGTGTCCTATGGTCGTTGTACATGCCAAGGCTTTCTCGTGGCGAGAAAATATGGTCGCACCGCCAGCAAATATTTCTAATGAGCTGCCTTGGTTTGCTGGTGTCTTTGGTTTATCAGGTTTTTGCTTATTTCTTTTTCTCTCGAATTTATCCTTTGGGTTATGATGAGGGCGTGATTATTCTCTCGGTTGCGTCGGCTTACTTTGTATTCAGATTTCCTAACGTAGTGATGGAGATTTACTATATTTTGGATTGTAAGTATGTGGATTTTGTTAAAATGAGGGTCTCCTTTGGGTTGCTGTGCTTATTTCTGATTTCTGTTTTACTTCCGTTACTTGGTCTAAAGGGTGCGGCTATTTCACTGGTGGTTGCTGAGATGTCATTGATGTTTGGCTTGTTATTGAGTCGCAGGAGAAAGTTTTGTTGAAAAAAGCACTTATTACTGGTATCACCGGCCAAGACGGTTCCTATCTGGCCGAATTCCTGCTGGCCAAAGGCTACGAGGTACACGGCATCAAGCGCCGGGCGTCGCTGTTCAACACTCAGCGGATTGACCACATCTACCAAGACCCGCATGTGGAAAACGCCCATTTCCGCTTGCATTACGGGGACTTAACCGATACCTCCAACCTAATCCGCATTTTGCAAGAGGTGCAGCCAGACGAGGTATACAACTTGGGCGCTCAGTCGCACGTGGCGGTGTCGTTCGAGTCGCCCGAGTACACGGCCGATGTGGACGCCATGGGCACCCTGCGCCTGCTGGAGGCTATTCGCATTCTGGGCTTGGAGAAGAAAACCAGGTTCTACCAAGCATCCACCAGCGAACTGTATGGCTTGGTGCAGGAAACCCCACAGAGGGAAACCACCCCCTTCTACCCCCGCAGCCCGTACGCGGTGGCCAAGCTCTATGCCTACTGGATCGTGGTGAACTACCGCGAAGCCTATGGTCTCTACGCCTGCAACGGCATCCTCTTCAACCACGAAAGCCCGCGCCGGGGTGAAACCTTCGTCACCCGCAAAATCACCCGTGGCTTGGCCAACATTGCACAAGGGTTGGAGACCTGCCTTTACATGGGCAACCTGGATGCCCTGCGCGACTGGGGCCATGCCAAAGACTACGTGCGCATGCAGTGGATGATGCTGCAGCGGGACCAGCCTGAAGACTTCGTCATTGCCACAGGCCTGCAGTACAGCGTGCGCCAGTTCATCGAATGGTCAGCCCGTGAACTGGGCATCACTTTGCGGTTTGACGGCTATGGCATTGATGAGCACGCCGTAGTGCAGGCTGTAGAAGGCGACAAAGCCCCTGCAGTGAAGGTAGGCGACGTGCTGGTGCGTGTGGACCCGCGTTACTTCCGCCCCACCGAGGTGGATACCCTGCTAGGTGACCCCACCAAGGCCAAAGAAAAGCTCGGCTGGGTGCCCGAAATCACCGTGCATGACATGTGCGCCGAAATGGTGTCAGAAGACCTGAAGGCCGCGCAGCGCCATGCCCTGCTCAAGGCACATGGGCACAATGTCGTGGTTTCGATAGAAAACTGATCATGACCAATCAGACCCCTGTGCACCCAACCATTTTCGTCGCGGGCCACCGTGGCATGGTCGGCTCGGCTATCGTGCGGCGCCTTCAGGCGCTTGGTGCGCAAAATATCATCACCCGAACGCACGCCGAACTCGAATTGTGCCACCAAGCGGAAGTACAAGCCTTTTTCCAGCAAGAGCGCATTGACCAGGTGTACTTGGCGGCGGCGAAGGTGGGTGGCATACACGCCAACAACACCTACCCGGCCGATTTCATCTACGACAACCTGATGATTCAGGCTAACGTCATCCACGCTGCCCATATGGCCGGTGTGCAAAAGCTGTTGTTTCTGGGCTCCTCTTGCATTTACCCCAAACTTGCTGCGCAGCCTATGGCTGAAGATGCTTTGCTTACAGGTCCATTGGAACCCACCAACGAGCCATACGCGATTGCCAAGATTGCGGGCATCAAACTGTGCGAAAGCTACAACCGCCAATACGGGCGCGACTACCGCAGTGTGATGCCCACAAACCTGTACGGCCCTGGTGACAACTACCATCCCGAAAACAGCCATGTCATCCCAGCGTTGATTCGCCGTTTTCACGAAGCCAAGCAGCGCGGCGACGCCGAGGTGGTGGTGTGGGGCAGCGGTACACCGCGCCGAGAATTTTTGTACGTAGATGACATGGCCGCTGCGAGCGTGCACGTGATGAACCTGCCCCCCGAGGTGTGGCAGTCACAGGTGCAGCTCATGTGCTCACATTTGAATGTAGGCAGTGGCCAAGACCACACCATTGGTGAATTGGCCCAGCAGGTGGCCCATGTCGTCGGCTACGAAGGAAGCATACGTTTCGACACCTCCAAACCCGATGGCACACCGCGTAAGCTGATGCAGAGCAGCAAGCTGCATCAACTCGGTTGGCAAGCAGCTGTTGAACTGGACGACGGGCTTCGGCTGGCGTATGAAGACTTCAAACAGAGTGCGTTGGCATGACTGAATCAGCTACACCCACTATCAGCATCATCACGGCCACATACAACGCGGCAGAGCACTTGCCAAGGCTCATCGAATCACTCGTTGCGCAAACCGACCAAGAATTTGAATGGGTGGTGGCTGACGGGGGATCTACCGATGGAACATTGGAGCTTCTGGAGAAGGCAAAGTCGCAACTGAGAAATGTAGTGATTGATTCACGGCCCGATTTTGGGATTTATGATGCGTTGAATAAGGCAGTCAGACTTGCAAGTGGTGAATATTATCTCGTCAGCGGCGCCGATGATGAACTCGATCAAACTGCTATTGAGAATTTTAAGATATTAGCTTCTCGGACAGGGGCTGACATTTTGACGGCAGCAGTTGCAATAATGAATGGACGTTATGTCGTTAGACGTCCCAGTGGAGCTTCATGGTTTCATGGGGGAATGGCTTACGTCACTGGACATGCTATTGGATCTGTGTTTCGGAAGTCGCTGCATAACCAAAAGTCAATTGGGTATTACTCGAAAGCCTATCCAATTGCTGCAGATCAACTATTTATCAAGCGTGCAGTACAATCCGGTGCATCTATTGCAGTTGGAAATTTTCTTGCCGGCCGGTTTGGTGACACAGGTGTGAGTTCTGTAAATTTGGCAGGCACTCTATCTGAGTTCTTTTGTGTTCAGCTCGAAACCGAACGCTTGAAAGGGCTACAAGTGGCGCTTTACATCTTGCGAATTATAAAAAACTACCCCAAACTCTTGCGATGACGGTCTGTATATCTTTAAGGCGAAAAGTAGATGATTTAACTCTTATGTGTATAAATAAAAAATTCAAAACAACTGAAATTTAACTATTAAAAGAAAAGCAAAAAACCAATGAAGAAAATAAATAGATCAATAGCTGATGTATCGACTATTATCCCGTGTTACAACTGTGTTGATACCATTAGGCGTGCCATTGAATCGATTGCGGCGCAAACAGTATTGCCGGCAGAGGTCATTCTGGTAAATGATTGCAGTAGTGACGGAACACTTGAGCTCCTCAAAAAAATTCAATCAAAATATTCGGATGAGTGGATTCAGGTAATCGATCTGCATAAAAATAGTGGGCCAGGCGAAGCACGAAATGCAGGTTGGTCAGTTGCCCGTCAAAATTACATCGCATTCCTCGATGCAGATGATGCTTGGCATCCACAGAAAATAGAAATCCAGTATGGCTGGATGTCTAAGAATCCTGACATTTTATTAACAGGTCACAGCTGTGCACAATGGGATACAGGCAAATCTCTCCCTAATACAAATTACAACATCGATTCTATAAAGTGCCTCCGTATCACGAAGGTTAAATTGCTTCTTAAAAACTATTTTTCAACACGGTCAGTCATGCTGAGACGAGACGTGCCGTATAGATTTGTTTCAGGCAAATTCCATGCCGAAGATTATTTGTTATGGCTGCAGCTTGCTTGTAAATCCAACTCGCTGATCACGATAGATTTGCCACTTGCATACTTATTCAAGGCGCCTTACGGTGAAGGTGGGCTTTCAGCTCAGCTGTGGAAAATGCAGCGGGGAGAAATCGATGTATATCGAAGAATAAGAGACGAGGGAGAGATAAATTTCGCAACCTATATGGCATTGACTTTTTGGTCGCTGATTCGTTTCTGTAGAAGATTGATGATTACTGCTCTCAGAAAATAATTTATTAAATATAAATAAATTTCTCTTATGCAAATAAAGTTGACTGGAATCATTGCCGCTGTTGCCATAGGGTTGTCACCAGTTTATCTATGGTCAAGCGGCCTGCCGCAACCTTCGCACCTTCTGTTTTCAGTTGGGCTGATGTTGTGGATGATTTTAAATTTAAAAAATTTAAAATCCATGAGCATTCCACCGATATCAAATTATGCATTGGCTTTTCTGTTTTACTCAATTGTCGTAAACACGACTGTATTTGTTTATCATCAAGATGGCAGTACAATTTTATCAAGCATCTATTACGCTTTCAATATTATTTCGTTTATTTTTATAATAAAAATCGCATCCCAATATGGTTTAAAAATATTTCTAAAAATATTCTATATTGTTTTTTGGTGTGTATTGGTCGTTGTGCTGATGATAGCACTTTCTTGTTTGGGGCGTAGTTTCGGTGGATATAGGGTAATGTCTACATTTAACGACCCCAATCAATTCGCTCATTGGTTATTGTGGGTTGCATTGATTATTTCGGCAATTGGCTGGGCAATAAAGAAATCATGTATGCCTGGCGTGATTGCATTCAGTTTGGCTGCCTCTGGTATATTGGCTTCACTATCCCGAAGCGGGATGCTCGCTTTGGTTGTTGTCATGCTAGTAGGATTGCTTGTTCTACTCTATTCGAAATCAAGGTCTGAAATTTTTCTAAAAGCCAATGATTTTCGGGTGGTCAAAGTGATCGGTGTAGCATTTATCTTATCAGCTCCTTTGTTGTTTGTAAATTTTATTACGCCATCGCTTTGCAGTCTGTTTGGAAATGAGCATATCTCACAAGCTTCGCGACACACGGCGCTTTACGATCGTGTTTCTGACAGAGGCTTAAACTCTTCATTTGAAGGGCGTGGATATGACAGACTGTGGAAATTTCCTGAGTATCTGTTTTATGGTGCTGGCGAAGGCGCAAACCATAGATGGGAGGCCGAGGCCATATTTCATGGAGAAGTTCATTCCACCTTTGCAGGTGTATGGTTTTATTATGGGATCCCTGGTTTGTTTTTCTTGCTCATTTTTCTGTATAAAATCTGGATGCGGCTTGATACAGTGTGGATGAAACTGCTGTTCTTTGCTCCATTGGCTTATAGCTTTGGCACTTATAATCTCAGAAATTGGATGTTTTGGATCGGATTGGCCTTTCTTTATCTTGCATCTGAGCATGCAAGGCAATTTCGCCATCAAGATTAGTAAGATAATTTAAATGAAAAAGTTGGCCTTCATTGCTCATCATGCATCGGGAATAATTAACTTCCGAGGCTCGTTAATTTCAGCCTTAAGCGATTTAAATTTAGAATTTATTGTGTATTCTTCGGAATGGAATGAAGGTGCGGTCGGTTTTGTAAAAAACAGCAGGGGGCGGGCATTTTCATATCATCTTCAACGCACTGGATTGAATCCTTTGAGTGATTTAATTACTCTATGGGATTTGTGGCGCTCACTTAAGACAGAGAAGCCAGATATTGTATTTACTTACGCCGCAAAAACCAATGTGTGGGGCATGCTGGCCGCCGCGCTGGCAGGGGTGCCGCACCGCGTAGCCATGGTGGAGGGCATGGGCTACGCCTTTACCGAAAGTGCCAATGGTCGCACCTTCAAGCAGCGGCTGGTGGGTGCGGTGCTGGCTACGCTATACCGTCTGGCATTCAAGCTGGCGCACAAGGTGGTGGTGCTCAACCCAGACGACGCAGCTGACCTGCAGCGCTTGTGCGGCCTGGCGCCGCACAAAACGGTGATGTTGGGCGGCATTGGCGTGCCCCTGCCCGACTGGCCCTTGCACCCACCCCATACCCAGCCCATCAGCTTCACACTGATTGCCAGGCTGCTGCGCGAAAAAGGCATTTTGGAATATCTGCAAGCGGCACGGTTGGTGAAAGCGCAACACCCAGAGGTACGTTTTTACCTGCTCGGTGGGCTGGACGAAAATCCCGGTGCCATCAACCAAGCCGACATACAGCCTTGGCTCGACGATGGCACCGTGGAATGGCCTGGCCAGGTGAATGTGAAGCCTTGGCTGGCCAAGACCAGTGTGTATGTATTGCCTTCATACCGTGAAGGTGTGCCCCGGAGCACGCAAGAAGCAATGGCCATGGGCCGCCCCGTCATCACCACAGACGTACCGGGCTGCCGCGAAACGGTAGTGGATGGTGTGAACGGTTTCATGGTGCCTCCGCGCAATGTGCCTACGCTGGCAGCAGCCATGCTCAAGTTCGTCCAAAACCCCAGCCTGGTGGCCACCATGGGCACAGAAAGCCGTCGCTTGGCAGAGGAGCGTTTTGATGTGGACAAAATCAACCAGAGGTTGATGGAGGTCTTGGGTGTGAGGGAAGTGCGATGAAGCGCATCTTTGACGTTTGCGGGTCTGCGGTTGCGTTGACACTGCTCAGCTTGCCTTTGCTTTTGCTGGCATGGGCCGTGCGCCTAAAGCTGGGCAGCCCCGTCTTCTTCCGCCAGGTGCGCCCCGGCCTGCACGGCAAGCCGTTTGAAATGGTGAAGTTCCGCACCATGACCAGCGAACGCGGCCCCGACGGCCAGTTGCTGCCCGACGCCGTGCGCCTGACGCCGTTTGGTCGCTTTCTGCGCGCCACCAGCCTGGACGAACTGCCCGAGCTGTGGAACGTGCTCAAGGGCGACATGAGCCTGGTGGGCCCGCGCCCGCTGCTGATGGAATACCTGCCGCTCTACACCCCCGAACAGGCCCGCCGCCACGAGGTGCGCCCCGGCATCACCGGCTGGGCCCAGGTGAACGGCCGCAACGCCATCAGCTGGGAAGACAAGTTCCAGCTCGACGTGTGGTACGTGGACCACCGCAGCCTTTGGCTGGACATCAAAATCCTGTGGCTCACGGTAAAGAAAGTGCTGGTACGCGACGGCATCAGCGCGGCTGGCGAGGCCACCATGCCCCGGTTTACCGGCAGCAATACCCAGGAACCACAACCATGAAGCAAGTCGCCATCTTCGGCGCCAGCGGCTTTGGCCGCGAAGTGATGCCACTGGCCCGGCAGCAATGGGCCGCCGGTGGCGAACCGCACCAACTGGTGTTTGTAGATGACCACCCCCCCGCCGCCGAATGCAACGGCCACCGCGTGCTCACCTACGCCGAATGGCTGGCCCAGCCCGCCAGCAGCCGGCACATCAACATCGCCATTGCCAACAGCGCGGTGCGCCAGAGGCTGGTGCAGCGCTGCCTGGCCGACGGGGTGCAGTTCTTCGAGGTGCGCGCCGCCAACGTGGTGCAGCTGGACGACGTGCAGCTGGGCGAAGGCGCCATCCTCTGCCCTTTCGTCACCCTCACCAGCAACATCCGCATAGGCCAACACTTCCACGCCAACATTTACAGCTATGTGGCACACGATTGCGTGATTGGCGACTACGTCACCTTCGCCCCCGGGGTGAAGTGCAATGGCAACGTGGTGGTGGAAGACCACGCCTACATCGGTACCGGCGCCGTCATCAAACAGGGCCAGCCCGGCGAGCCCCTGGTGATTGGCCGTGGGGCGGTGGTGGGCATGGGCGCCGTTGTCACCAAAAGCGTGCCGCCCGGAGCCACGGTGGTGGGCAACCCGGCGCGGCCGATGGTGCTGTCATGACAGGCTTGTGATATAGTAAAAAGTATCCCGCCCTTGGCAGTACGCCGTCCAATCATCCAGGACGTGCCGAACCCTAGGGCGTTTTTGTTGGTTCGGGGAGAAACATGCCTACGGCGATTTTGATAGACGGTGGGTATTTTGTAAAACGTTTCAGGGCGCTTGAACCGCACAACGCCTACAACGCAGAACGGGCCGCTGACTGCATTTTTCGGTGGGCTGTTGCCCACCTGTCAGAGAGAGTGGCCTCCAAGCCGGCAGAACAACGCTCTCGTCGACGAGAGTTGTACCGCGTCTTTTTTTATGATTGTCCGCCGCTCCAAAAAAAACTACACAACCCCCTTTCAAAAAAGGCGGTCGATTTCGCCAAATCGGCAGAGGCGGTATTTCGACTTGAATTGCATCAGCGTTTGCTGAAAAAGAGAAAGCTGGCCCTGCGCTTGGGGCACTTGACGAACGATTCGCCGTGGACCATCAAGCCGACCAAGGTGGCTGAATTGCTGGCAGGGAAGTGCGTTTTTTCTTCTTTGACGGAGGAGGACGTGATGCCGGCTATCCGTCAGAAAGGGGTAGACATGCGCATTGGTGTGGATGTTGCCTCGCTGGCTTTCAAACGACAGGTGGATCAGATAGTTTTGTTTGCTGGAGACGCAGACTTTGTGCCCGCAGCCAAGTTGGCCAGGCGAGAGGGCATTGATTTTGTACTTGACCCCATGTGGCGTTCCGTGTCAGACAGCCTGATGGAACACATTGATGGATTGCGGTCAACCTGCCCCAAGCCAAATGGCAGCAAACCAGCCGAGGTAGGCCCATGCTGAACACGCTATTTTCGCCTTGGCCCAACTTCACTGACGAAGAGGCTGCCGCCGTGCAGCGCGTGCTGCTGAGCAACAAGGTGAACTACTGGACCGGCACCGAATGCCGCGAGTTCGAAAAGGAATTTGCAGCCTGGGCCGGCACTCGCCATGCCGTGGCGCTGGCCAACGGCACGCTGGCACTGGATGTGGCGCTGAAGGCGTTGAAGATTGGCCCCGGCGATGAGGTGGTGGTCACCCCGCGTACCTTCATTGCCAGCGTGTCGTGCGTGGTCAATGCCGGCGCCACCCCAGTGTTTGCCGATGTGGATGCCAACAGCGGCAACATCACTGCAAAGACTATTGAGGCGGTGCTGACCCCCCGCACCAAAGCTGTGATTTGTGTGCACTTGGCCGGTTGGCCCTGCGACATGGACCCGATCATGGCGCTGGCCGAGCAGCATGGCCTGAAAGTGATTGAGGACTGCGCCCAGGCCCACGGCGCCCGCTACAAGGACCGCAGCGTGGGCAGCATGGGCCACGTGGGGGCCTGGAGCTTTTGCCAAGACAAAATCATGACCACCGGCGGCGAAGGCGGCATGGTCACCACCAACGACGACGCCCTGTGGCGTGCCATGTGGAGTTTCAAGGACCACGGTAAGAGCTACGAGGCCGTGTACGAACGCCAGCACCCGCCCGGTTTCCGCTGGTTGCACGAAAGCTTTGGGACCAACTGGCGCATGCTGGAAATGCAGGCCGCCATCGGCCGCATCCAGCTGCGCCGCATGACCGAATGGACGGCGCGCCGCCAAGCCCATGCAGCGGCACTGGTGGCTGCCCTGCAGCCATTTGCCGGGGAGTGCGGGCCTGTGCGCTTGCCGCAACTGGGGTGCCATGGCTGCGCGGCGGGTTGCGGCCCCGGTGGCACCCGGCCCTGCGCCACGGGCTCTGCTGACTGCGTACACGGCCAGTACAAGTTCTACGCCTACGTGCGCCCGCACAACTTGGACCCCGGCTGGAGCCGCGACCGCATCATCGAAGCCATCAACGCCGAGGGCGTGCCCTGCTACCAAGGCAGTTGCAGCGAGGTGTACCTTGAAAAAGCCTTTGACGATACCGGCTGGCGCCCCGCGCAGCGCCTGCCCGTGGCCCGCGAGCTGGGCGAAACCAGCCTGATGTTTTTGGTACACCCCACTTTGACCGAAGACGAGATCACCCGAACCGTCCACGCCATCACCACGGTGCTGAAGGCGTCGTCCAGCCAGGAAACAACTTCACGGGTCCGCTCATGACCCGAACCATATTGGTCACTGGCGGTGCCGGCTACATTGGCTCGCACACCACCCTAGTGCTGCTGCAGGCCGGCTTTCAAGTGGTGGTGCTGGACAGCCTGTGCAATGCGTCGGCCGAGTCGCTGAAGCGAGTGGCGCAGCTGGCGGGCCGTGAGCCTGTGTTTGTGCAGGGCGACATTCGCGACCGTGCCTTGCTGGATCAGTTGCTGGCCCACCACCCCGTGCAGGCCGTCATGCATTTCGCGGGTTTGAAGGCCGTTGGGGAAAGCGTGGCCCAGCCGCTGCGCTATTACGAAAACAACGTGGGGGGCACCATCAACCTGTGCCAGGCCATGGCGGCGGCAGGCGTGTTCACCTTGGTGTTCAGTTCGTCAGCCACGGTGTATGGCGATCCAGCCACAGTACCTATCACCGAAGACCAGCCGGTAGGCCAGACGACCAACCCCTATGGCCGAAGCAAGTTCATGGTGGAGCAAGTGCTGGGCGACCTCGCGGTAGCGGACGCGCGCTGGCGGGTGGCGCTGCTGCGCTACTTCAACCCCGTAGGCGCTCACGAAAGTGGGCTGATGGGCGAAGACCCGAACGGCATTCCCAACAACCTGTTGCCCTACATCACTCAAGTGGCGGTGGGCAAGCTGCCCGAACTGGCCGTGTTTGGCAACGACTACCCCACACCCGACGGCACGGGGGTGCGCGATTACATCCACGTGTTGGACTTGGCCGAAGGCCATCTGTGCGCACTGAAGGCACTGCAAACCCGCACCGGCGCCCATGTGTGGAACTTGGGCACTGGCCAAGGCTACAGCGTGCTGGAGATGGTACGCGCCTTTGAAGCCGCCAGTGGCAGGCCTGTACCGTACCGCATCTCCCCCCGCCGCTCAGGCGACATTGCCAACTGTTATGCCGACCCGACCAAGGCCAGGAAAGAGTTAGGCTGGGGAGCTCAACGTGGCCTGCCTGACATGATGAGAGATGCTTGGCGCTGGCAATCCATGAACCCCAATGGGTACAGTGGCGGCCGTAACTGATGCCTTCGCCAACAAACCCATGCCCACCTGGTACCTCGTCTACACCAAACCTCGCCAGGAGCAAATGGCGCTGGAGCATCTGCAACGCCAGGGCTACCACTGCTACCTGCCCACACTGCGCGCCGAAAAAATACGCCGCGGCAAAGCCGTGTGGGTGACCGAGGCGCTGTTCCCCCGCTACCTGTTCATTCAGCTCGACACCGGCATGAGCGCCAAAAGCTGGTCGCCCATCCGTTCCACGCAGGGGGTGAGCACCTTGGTGCACTTCGGTAGCCAGCCTGCCAGGGTGGACGACGCCCTGGTGCAGTGGCTGCAACAGCACGAGCTGGCCCTGCCCGAGCAGGCACGCTTCCAGCCCGGCGACGCAGTGCGCATTACTCAGGGCCCATTTGCCGGCCTGGACGCCGTCTACCAGATGACCGACGCCCAGCAGCGCGCCATCGTGCTCATCGACATCCTCAGCCGCCCCGTGCAACTGCCCATCGAACCCGCAGCCCTGGAGGCCAACCGATGACCATGAACAAGTTTTCCCGCGGATGCAACACCGCCGCCCAGTGGACCTTGGTGGCCGCCTTTGGCGCCTTCCCCATGGCCTTGGGTTTGGCCAACGCCTTGATGCTGCTCGCCGTGTTGTTGTGGTGCCTGGGCGGCCACTGGGCCGAGCGTTGGCAGGCCGTCAGCCGCAACCCCGTGGCCTGGCTGGTGCTGGCCCTGTACGGGCTGATGCTGCTGGGGGTACTCTACACCCCCGCGCCGGCTGACGACTGGCAACTGCACCTGAAGAAATACATCAAGCTGCCCATGGTGATGGTGTGGCTGGCGCTGTTGTGGCAGGCGGCCAGCATTCGCCAGCACGCGCTGAACGCGTTTGCCGCGGCCATGGCTTTCACGGCCGCCTCCACTTGGTTGAACGTATGGTACCAGCTGCCGTGGTCGCAAAGCCAAGAGCCGGGCTGGGGCGTGTCGCACCACGTGTTTGGCGATTACATCACCCAGAACGTGATGATGTCGTTGTTCGTGTTGTTGGCCCTGTTCCGGGCACACGCGGCGCAGGCATGGCAGCGATGGGGGTGGGCAGCGGTGGCGCTGCTGTCGGCCGTGACGATGACCCATTTGTCGATGGGCCGCACGGGTTACGTGCTGCTGGTGGTGGCGGTGGGGGTGTTCATCCTCACGCGGCTCACAGGGCGGGTCGCTTGGGGGGCCCTGGTGGGGGGCGTGTTGTTGCTGGGTGGCTTGTTGGCCACGTCAGACACCATGCGCGAGCGCTTTGCACTGGCCGTGACCGAAGCGCAGCAGCACGACACCAACAACGCGTCGTCCATCGGCCACCGCCTGTACAACTACAAAACCACGCCCAAACTGATTGCCGAAAAGCCGCTGTTGGGCTGGGGCACCGGGGCCTACCACACGGCCATTTGCCACGTGCTGGACAAGCCCGAGGAATGCCCCTCGTACAGCTGGCACCCGCACAACCAGTATTTGTTCTTTGCGGCCGACCACGGTGTGGTGGGTTTGGGCCTGTACCTGGCCCTGTTGGCCAGCATGGCGTGGGTGGCCTGGCAGTCTGCCGACCCGCAGGCCCGCACCCTGCTGTTGGGTCTGACGGCCCTGCTGGCGGTGAACGGTCTGTTCAATTCCGCCCTGTGGAGCGCCCGCGAGAGCCACTTCTTCAGCCTGATGGCCGCGCTGCTGGTCAGCATGGCCTGGGCCAGCCGGGAGGCTGGCCCATCCAAGCCGCTTACTTGATCCCCGCCAGGTCCCGCAACACCTGCACCTTGTCGGTCCGCTCCCAGGTGAACTCGGGTTCGTCGCGGCCGAAGTGGCCGTAGGCGGCGGTCTTGCTGTACACCGGGCGCAGCAGGTCCAGCATCTGGATGATGCCGCGCGGGCGCAGGTCGAACACCTCGCCCACGATCTTGGAAATCTGTTCGTCCGACACCACGCCGGTGCCTTCGGTGTACACCGTCACATTCATCGGGCGGGCCACGCCAATCGCGTACGCCACCTGGATCTGGCACTGCTTGGCCAGACCGGCGGCCACGATGTTCTTGGCCACGTAGCGCGCGGCGTAGGCGGCGGAACGGTCCACCTTGGTCGGGTCTTTGCCGCTGAAGGCGCCACCGCCGTGCGGGCAGGCGCCGCCGTAGGTGTCCACAATGATCTTGCGCCCGGTCAGGCCGCAATCGCCTTGCGGCCCGCCAATCACGAAGCGCCCGGTGGGGTTGATCAGGTACTTGGTGTCCTGCAGCCACTCTTTGGGCAGCACCGGCTTGATGATTTCTTCCACGCACGCCTCAATGAAGGCGGGCTTCATGTGCTTGCCGTCGCTCATTTCCGGGCTGTGCTGGCTGCTCAGCACAATGGTGTCGATGCTGTGCGGGCGGCCGTCCACGTAGCGCATGGTGACCTGGCTTTTCGCATCCGGGCGCAGGAAGGGCAGGCGCCCGTCTTTGCGCAGCTGGGCCTGGCGTTCCACGATGCGGTGTGCGTAGTAAATGGGCGCGGGCATCAGCTCCGGCGTTTCGTCGCAGGCGTAGCCGAACATCAGGCCCTGGTCGCCGGCACCGGTGTTCAGGTAGTCGTCGCTCGCGTGGTCCACGCCCTGGGCGATGTCGTTGCTCTGCTTGTCGTAGGCGACCAGCACCGCGCAGCCTTTGTAGTCGATGCCGTATTCTGTGTTGTCGTAGCCGATGCGCTTGATGGTGTCGCGCGCCACCTGGATGTAGTCCACGTGCGCGTTGGTGGTGATTTCACCGGCCAGCACCACCAGACCGGTGTTGGTCAGGGTTTCGGCGGCCACGCGGCTGCGCGGATCCTGCTCGAAAATCGCGTCTAGGATGGCGTCCGAAATCTGGTCCGCCACCTTGTCGGGGTGGCCTTCGGAGACCGATTCGGATGTGAAAAGAAAGTCGTTCGCCATTTGAATACACTCCTATGAACTGCCTGGCGGTCGCCGGGCAAAGGGTGCTTGGCGAACGCTTTAGCTGAATTTTTGAATCGCCCGCAAGTTGTTCAGTAACTCGGCGATGCATCGATTGTAATTCCAACCCGCCGGCGGTGTGGGGCACGGGCCCAGTCGCTGCCGCCCCCGTTTGGACGAACCATGCTGTCTGTCTTCAAATTTCTGGCCCGTTGGCCCCTGCCGCTGCTGCACGCCGTGGGTTGGGGCCTGGGCTGGCTGGCCTGGTTGCTGGCGCCCAGTTACCGCCGCCGCTGGTTCCACAACACCGCCTTGGCGGGGGTGCGGGGCCGGGCCCGCTGGGCGTCCATCGGCGAAGCCGGCAAGCAGGTGGCCGAACTGCCGCGCCTGTGGTTTGGCGCACCGGTGCCGACCGGGTGGGAGGGAGCGTCCCATGTTGAAGCCGCGTTGCGCCACGACCAGGGCATCCTGCTCCTCACGCCGCACCTGGGCTGCTTTGAAATCACCGCCCAGGCGTACGCGGCGCGCTTCGGCGATGCGGCCGTTGAGGGGGCCCAGCCCATCACGGTGCTGTTCCGCCCGCCCCGCAAGGCCTGGGCCGCGGAGGTGCTGCGCACCGCGCGTGAACGCCCAGGCCTGGCCACGGCGCCCACCACCCTGGCGGGGGTCCGCCAGCTCATCCAGGCGCTCAAGCAGCACCAGACCGTGGGCCTGCTGCCCGACCAGGTGCCGCCCGAGGGCCTGGGCGTGTGGGCGCCGTTTTTTGGCGAGCCGGCCTACACCATGACCTTGTCGGTGCGCTTCGCCCGCACCCCCGGCACGCAGGTGCTGTTCATCTGGGGCGAGCGCTTGTCGTGGGGCCGGGGCTTTGTGGTGCACGTGCAGCCCTGGCACGAGGTGGTGGGCGAGCCGCTGGCCGACGACATGACCCAGGCCGCCACCCAGATCAACCGGGCGATGGAGTGCATGGTGCTGCGCCAGCCCGACCAGTACCTGTGGGGCTACGCCCGCTACAAGGCGCCGCGCAAGGGGGGCTGAACCTGCGTCGGGTCAGCCTTGAACGAAGTCGGCCAGCAGCGCCTGCACCTGGGCCGGTCGTTCGTGCAGCAGCCAGTGCGAAGCGTCGGCCAGGCGCTCGATGCGCAGATCGGGCACGTGGGCGTCCAGTCCGTCCAGCAGGCCGGGCAGCAGCGCGTGGTCGCGCAGGCCCCACACCACCAGGGTGGGCACGGTGACGCGCAGCAAGGCGTCGGGCAGTTGCACGGCCTGGGCGCCCGGGTCCTGGGCAGTGGCTGGGCGCAGGGGCGAGGCGCGGTAGTAGTTCAGCGGGCCGTTCAGGCCCTGGCGCCAGGCGGCGCGGTACTGCTCGCGCAGCGGTTCGGTCAGCCAGTCGCAGCGCCCGCCATCGCCCATGTTCGTGAAAAAGGGCCAGAGGCGGGCAAAGTCGTTTTCGGCCAGCAGGGCTTCGGCGTCCGGGCGCACCAGGAAGTTCATGTAAGCGCTGGCCGCCTGTTGGGCGAGGTCGGCCTGCAGGTCGCGCAGGAAGGTGGCGGCGTGCGGGGCGTTCAGGATGGCCAGCCGTCGCACCTGCGCCGGGTGCTGGGCCGCCACGCCCCAGGCCACGGCGCCGCCCCAGTCGTGGGCGATCAGGGCGTGCACCCGTCCGGGGTCGGGGCTGTCGGCGGTGATGTCGGCGATCAGGGCGGCGATGTCCTGCACCAGGTGCTTGGCGCGGTAGGCGGCCACATCCGCTGGTGCACTGGAGCCGGCGTAGCCGCGCAGGTTGGGCGCCACGCAGTGGTAGCCGCCGTGTGCCGGCTGCGCAAAGTGCTGCAGCAGCTCGTCCCAGACGAAGGCGGCTTCGGGAAAGCCGTGCAGGAACAGCAGCACCGGCCGCCCGGCTTCCCCTGCGGTACGGCAGACCAGGTCGATGCCGTGGGGGAGTCGGACGGTGCGGGTGTGGATCATGGTGTGTCGGGCGGCGGGGTGTCGGGGGCCGGGGCAGCGTGCGTCCAGTGCCACAGCGTGAGGGCGACTTCGTCGATGCCCTGTTTTTTCAGGGCAGAGAACAGTTTCGCCTCGCCGCCGCCGGCCTGCAGTCGCGCAATCGACAGGGCCTTGTTCGCTTCGGCGCGGGTGAGCTTGTCGGCTTTGGTGAGCAGCACCAGAAACTTCAGGCCCTGCGCCACCCGCGGGCGGATGACGTCGAGCAGGGCTTCGTCGAGCTCGGTCAGGCCCAGGCGCGGGTCGCACAGCAGCACCACGCCGGTCAGGTTGGGGCGACTGACCAGGTAGTTGGCCATGACCTGCTGCCAGCGGCGCTTGGCCTCCTGCGGCACCGCGGCGTAGCCGTAGCCGGGCAGGTCGGCGAGCACCGCGTCGGTGGCGCCTTGCTTGCCCAGGGCGAACAGGTTGATGCTTTGCGTGCGCCCCGGCGTTTTGGAGGCGAAGGCCAGCCGCTTTTGCTGCGTCAGGGTGTTGATGCAGGTGGACTTGCCCGCGTTCGATCGGCCGACGAAGGCGACCTCGGGCACGTCGAGGGCGGGCAGGTGGTGCAGCTGCGGGGCTTCGGTCAGGAAACGGGCCGTGTGCAGCCAGCCGTTGGCGGTTTTGGCGTCCACCAAAGGGCTGGCCGGAGGGGTGTTGGGGCTCATGGGAAAATCTGTGGTCATCGGACATTGTAAAATCTGTTCGATTTGCCTCCGCACGGCCCTGTGCCAGGGGGGCGACTTCGTAGCAATCCACGCCCACTGCCCACGAAATGAAATTCATCGCCTCTCTCATCGGTGCCGCCGCACTCGCCACGCTGTCTCTGTCTGTGCACGCGCAGGCCGCCAAACCCGACCTGAAGAAGGGCGCCGAGCTGTTCGGTCAGGTGTGCGTGGCCTGTCACGCCGCGGACGGCAACTCCACCGTGGCCGCCAACCCCAAGCTGGCCCAGCAGCACCCGGAATACCTGGTCAAGCAGTTGCAGGAATTCAAGTCCGGCAAGCGCGCGAACGCCGTGATGGCCGGTTTCGCGGCCGCGATGTCGGAAGCCGACATGCGCAATGTGTCCTACTGGTTGGCCAGCCAGCCGGCCAAGACCGGCTTCTCGCGCGACAAAGACTTGGTGACCCTGGGCGAGCGCATTTACCGCGGCGGCATTGCCGACCGCAAGGTGGCCGCCTGTGCCGGCTGCCACGCGCCCAACGGCGTCGGCATCCCGGCGCAGTACCCGCGCCTGGCAGGCCAGCACGCCGACTACACCAGCACCCAGATGAAGGCGTTCCGCGCCGGCGAGCGCAAGAACAGCACGCAAATGGCCCAGATCTCCGCCTACATGACCGACAAGGAAATCGCGGCCGTGGCCGACTACATCGCCGGCCTGCGCTGACCCCATGGGGCCCCGTGCACGCGCCAGTGGCCCCAGCACCAAGTCGGGATTCGGTACATCCATAAGCCAGCGTTAATATTCAGCCGGACAATCCTTTCGGCCCTGTGCATTGAACCGATTGCCGGCAATTGACTCACAGTCAGGGCAGGTCCTTTTCGGACCTGCCTTTTTTCTTGCCATTTGCTTGTTGACATGACCGCATCCACCGCTGGTATCGAACTCAAAAGCGGCTCGCAACGGCTGAGCGCGGCGGTGGAACTGCTGTCGTCCATGCGCTTTGCCATCTCGCTGCTGACGGTGATCTGCATCGCCTCGGTGGTGGGCACCGTGCTCAAGCAGCACGAGCCGCTGAACAACTACGTCAACCAGTTCGGCCCGTTCTGGTCCGAGGTGTTCGGGGCCTTGAGCCTCTACTCGGTCTACAGCGCCTGGTGGTTCCTGCTCATCCTGGCGTTTCTGGTGGTCAGCACCAGCTTGTGCATCGTGCGCAACACGCCCAAGATCTTCACCGACCTGCGCCAGTACAAGGAAAACATCCGCGAGCAAAGCCTCAAGGCCTTCCCGCACAAGGCGCAGGCCACCCTGGCCGAAGGCACCGAAGCCGCTGCCCAGCGCATGGGCCAGGCGCTGATCGCCTCGGGCTGGAAGGTGCGTTTGCAGCGGCGCGACACGCCCGAAGGCCCGGGATGGATGGTGGCGGCCAAGGCCGGTGCGGCGAACAAGCTGGGCTACATCGCCGCCCACGTCGCCATCGTGCTGGTGTGCATCGGCGGCCTGTTCGACGGCGACCTGGTGGTGCGCGCGCAGATGTGGTTCAACGGCAAGACGCCGTTCACCGGCGGTGGCCTGATCGCCGATGTGGCGCCCGAGCACCGCCTGAGCGACCGCAACCCGACCTTCCGCGGCAACCTGCTGGTGACCGAAGGCACCCGTTCGGGCACCGCGCTGCTGGCGCAGCCGCAGGGCGTGATCCTGCAGGACCTGCCTTTCGATGTCGAATTGAAGAAGTTCGTGGTCGAGTACTACTCCACCGGCATGCCCAAGCTGTTCGCCAGCGACATCGTGATCCACGACCGCTACACCGGCGAAACCGAGGAAGCCCGGGTCGAGGTGAACCACCCGGTGAGCTACCGCGGCATCCAGATCTACCAGTCCAGCTTCGACGACGGTGGCTCGCGGCTCAAGCTCAAGGCCGTGCCCATGGGCGGGGCCTTCAAAGGTTTCGAGGTGCAAGGGCGTGTCGGCGAAAGCACCGCCCTGAGCAACGGCGATGCCCGCATGCAGTTGGAGTTCACCGGCCTGCGCGTGATCAACGTCGAGAACTTCGGCGGCGGCCAGGCCGGCAGCGGTGCCGATGTGCGCAAGGTGGACCTGCGCCAGGCCATCGAAGGGCGCCTGGGGTCGGCCCACAAGACCATGACCGAGAAAAAGCTGCGCAACGTGGGGCCGAGCGTGACCTACAAGCTGCGCGACGCGGCCGGTCAGGCCCGCGAATACCACAACTACATGCTGCCGATCGACCTGGACGGCACGCGCGTGTTCGTGCTGGGTGTGCGCGACACCCCGGCCGAGGCCTTCCGCTACCTGCGCCTGCCGGCCGACGAAAACGACGCGATGGACGGTTACGTGCGCCTGCGTGCTGCCCTGGACGACGCCACGCTGCGCCGCGAGGCGGTGCGCCGTTACGCCAAGGACGCCACCCGCGGCCAGCGCGAAGAACTGGCGCAGGCCCTGAGCCTGTCGGCCCAACGCGCCATCGACCTGTTCGCCGGGGTGGACCCCGAGCTGGCCAAGCTGCCGCACAACGGCCAGCCCAAACTGGGCGGTCTGCAGGCGGTGTCGGCCTTCATGGAGGCCAACGTGCCCGAGGCCGAGCGCGATCGCGCCGGCGAAGTGCTGTTGCGCATCCTCAACGGCACCCTGTTCGAGCTGTACCAGTTGAGCCGCGAGCGCGCCGGCCTGAAGCCGGCCGAGCGCGGCGAGCAGAACGCCGCCTTCATGACTCAGGCGGTGCTGAGCCTGAGCGACGGCTTCTTCTACCCCGCGCCCCTGACTTTCCAGTTGACCGACTTCGAGCAGGTCCAGGCCAGCGTCTTCCAGGTGGCCCGCGCGCCGGGCAAGAACATCGTCTACCTGGGCTGCCTCTTGCTCATCCTGGGGGTTTTTGCCATGCTGTACGTGCGCGAGCGCCGCCTGTGGATCTGGTTGTCGCCCCAGGGCGGGGGCGCGCAGGCCAGCATGGCGCTGTCGTCCAACCGCAAGCTGATGGACAACGACCGCGAATTTGAAACCTTGAAACAACGCTTGCTGCAGAACCCGACCGAGGTGACACCATGAACGCTGCGACCCACACCCTGGACCTGAAACGAGGCGGCGGCACCGTCGGCCTGCGCCCGGGCTACTTCGCCCGCCGCAACCTGTGGGACTGGCTGTATGCCCTGCTGGTTGCCGCCGCCGGTGCCGGTGCGCTGTTCCTGTACGGCGACCACATGGACGGCTACGAAAAAGCCATCCTCGTCGGTACCGTGCCCAGCCTGACCGCGCTGGCCTGGTTCTGGCGGCCGGTGCGCCTGCTGACGGTGGCCGCTGCCGGTCTGGCCCTGCTGGCCATCTGGCTCTACCAGGTCGATGGGGCGCCGCAGGTGGCCCGCGCCGACGAGGCCTTCCTGCTCAAGTACTTCCTCTCCAGCCAGTCCGCCATCTTGTGGATGAGCATGCTGTTCTTCATGAGCACCGCGTTTTTCTGGGTCGGGATTTTCTCGCGAGCCAACGCCGACGCCTTCGAAAAACTCGGCTCGCGCCTGGCCTGGGTGGCGGTGACGCTGGCCTTGGTCGGCTCGCTGGTGCGCTGGTATGAAAGCTACCTGCTGGGTCCGGACATCGGCCACATCCCAGTGAGCAACCTGTACGAAGTGTTCGTGCTGTTCTCCTGGCTCACCGCCGCCTACTACCTGTACTACGAAGACCGCTACCAGACCCGCCGCATGGGTGCTTTCGTGATGCTGGTGGTCAGCGCCGCCGTGGGCTTTTTGCTGTGGTACACCGTGGTGCGCGAAGCCCACCAGATCCAGCCGCTGGTGCCGGCGCTGCAAAGCTGGTGGATGAAGCTGCACGTGCCGGCCAACTTCATCGGCTACGGCACCTTTGCTATCGCCGCCATGCTGGCCTTTGCCTACCTGATCAAGCAAAGCGCCGGCGAAACCCGCTGGTACAAGCTCGCGCCTCTCTGGTTGCTGGGCGTGGTGCTGTGCTTCGAGCCCCTGGTGTTCCGCCAAGGTGCCACCAGCGGCGGCGGCAGTTATTGGTTCGTGTACTTCGGCGTTTCGGCCCTGATCGTCGGCGGCATCCTGGCTGCGCGCGGCCGCATCGCCGAGCGCCTGCCCGCGCTGGAAGTGCTGGACGACGTGATGTACAAGGCCATCGCCGTCGGCTTTGCCTTCTTCACCATCGCCACCGTGCTGGGCGCGCTGTGGGCGGCCGAGGCCTGGGGCGGTTACTGGAGCTGGGACCCGAAGGAAACCTGGGCCCTGATCGTCTGGTTGAACTACGCCGCCTGGTTGCACATGCGCCTCATGAAAGGCCTGCGCGGCACCGTGGCGGCCTGGTGGGCGCTGGTGGGCCTGGTGGTCACCACCTTCGCCTTCCTCGGCGTGAACATGTTCCTGAGCGGCCTCCACAGCTACGGCGAGTTGTGATGCCGTCTGCGTGACTGGGCACACGGGGGTTCCGCGGAACCCCCGTGCCATTTCTGGGCTCTGATGCTGCACCCCACCGCACGAAAGGAAGTCGCCATGAGGATCCGCACCGGACAAGACGGATTTCAGCACCCCATTCCCAGTGAGATCACCCCGCGCGCGGTCTACCAGGAACGGCGTCGCTGGCTGCAGCAGGCAGCCTGGGGGCTGGGCGGTGTCACGCTGGTTGCCTGGGCCGGGCGCCAGGCCTGGGCCGAGGGCCGGCCGGGGCGCTTACCGGCCTTGGCCGGTGTGCCTTCGGACGTCCCGGGGGCGCTCACCGCCGAAGCCCCCACTCCCTACCGCGACGCCAGCACGTACAACAACTTCTACGAGTTCGGTCTGGACAAGGCCGATCCGGCCCGCCTGGCCGGCCGCATGAAAACCCGGCCCTGGACCGTCCAGGTCGAGGGGCTGGTGGCCAAGCCCCGCACCTATGACCTGGACGAGCTGCTGCGGCTGGCGCCCATGGAGGAGCGGATCTACCGCCTGCGTTGTGTCGAAGGCTGGTCCATGGTGATTCCCTGGGTGGGCTATTCGCTGGCCGCCCTGGTGCGCCAGGCCCAGCCCCTGGGCAGTGCCAAGTTCGTCGAATTCCACACCCTGGCCGACCGCGAGGCCATGCCCGGTCTGCGCTCCAGCGTCCTGCTGTGGCCCTATGTGGAAGGCCTGCGCCTGGACGAGGCCCTGCACCCGCTGACGATGTTGGCGTTCGGCATGTACGGCGAGGTCTTGCCCCAGCAGAACGGCGCGCCCGTGCGCGTGGTGGTGCCGTGGAAATACGGCTTCAAGAGCGGCAAATCGCTGGTGAAGATCCGTTTCGTGGACAAACAGCCGGCCACCGCCTGGAACGTGGCGGCTCCGCAGGAATACGGTTTCTATTCCAACGTCAATCCCGACGTGGCGCACCCGCGCTGGAGCCAGGCCAGCGAGCGCCGCATCGGCGAGGGAGGCCTGCTGGCCAAGCGCCGCAAGACCTTGCCCTTCAACGGTTACGGCGAGCAGGTTGGCCAGCTGTACGCGGGCATGGATTTGCGCCGTTTTTACTGAGCGCAAGCCCGCCATGTGGCAACGCCGTCTGGCCGCCCCCTGGGTCAAGCCCACGCTGCTGGTCCTGTGCGCGCTGCCGGCCATGTGGCTCTGGTGGGCCGGTTTCACCGACCGCCTGGGGGCGAATCCGGCCGAGGCCCTCATCCGCGGGCTTGGCGACTGGACCCTGCGCCTGCTGTGCCTCACCTTGCTGATCACCCCATTGCGGCAGGCGTTCGGCCTGGCGGCGTTGGCCGCTTGGCGGCGTGGCCTGGGGGTGTGGACGTTTGCGTACGCCAGCCAGCACGCGCTGGCCTACGCCTGGCTCGACATGGGCCTGGGCTTGGACGAGGTGGCCAGCGACGTGGCCCAGCGCCCGTTCATCGCCCTGGGGTTCGTGGCGTGGCTGTGTCTGCTGCCCCTGGCCGCCACCTCATTCAACCGCGCCATGCGCTGGCTGGGTGCCGCCCGATGGAGGCGCCTGCACCAGGCGGTGTACGCGGTGGCGGGCCTGGCCATTGCGCATTTTTACTGGATGCGTGCCGGCAAGAACCACTTCACCGAGGTGTATGTTTACGCCGGTCTGCTGGCCCTGCTGCTGGGCTGGCGTGTGGGGCGGTGGGCACGCGCCCCGCGTTCTGCGGGTGGCGCGCCAGTGGGTTTGCGCCCCCGTGACTGAACGGCCTCAGCCCAGCGACAGCTGGGATTCGAGGCGCAGCTGGTCGTCCACGGTTTCGCGGGTGCGGATCAGTTGCGCCCGGTCGCCGCGTACCAGCACCTCGGCCGCCCGGCCGCGGGTGTTGTAGTTGCTCGACATGCTCATGCAATAGGCGCCGGCCGAACAGACCGCCAGGAGATCGCCGGGCTGCACGTTCATGGCCCGGTCGCGGCCCAGCCAGTCGCCGCTTTCGCAGACCGGCCCGACCACGTCCCAGACCGTGGGCTCGCCCGCGCGCGGCTGCAGCGGGACGATGGCGTGGTAGGCCTCGTACATGGCGGGTCGGGGCAGGTCGTTCATGGCCGCGTCCACCACCAGGAAGTTCTTCTGCTCGCCGGGTTTCAGACACACCGTTTCGGTCACGCAGAGGCCGGCGTTGCCCACCAGGGAACGGCCCGGCTCGATCAGCAGCTTGCGCTGGCCGTGGCCGCGCGCGTCCAGCTTGGCCAGCAGGGCCTGCCACAGGGCGTCGGCCGCGGGCGGCGTGTCGCCCTGGTAGTCGATGCCCAGGCCGCCACCGAAGTCGATGTGTTCCAGCGCAATACCGCTGGCTTCGATCGCGTCCACCAGGTCCAGGATGCGGTCCATGGCGTCGAGGTAGGGCGACATCTCGGTGATCTGTGAGCCGATGTGGCAGTCGATGCCGACCACCCGCAGCCCGGGCAGCTGGGCCGCGTGCCGGTAGGCTTGCAGCACCGCGTCGTGGGCGATGCCGAATTTGTTGCCCTTGAGGCCGGTGGAGATGTAGGGGTGGGTCTTGGCGTCCACGTCGGGGTTGACGCGCAGGCTGACCGGCGCACGCCGGCCCAGGGCCGCGGCCACCTCGTTCAGCACATCGAGTTCGGCCAGGCTTTCGACGTTGAAGCAGCCGATGCCGGCCTCCAGCGCCTGGCGCATCTCGGCGCGGGTTTTGCCCACGCCGGAAAAAATCACTTTTTCCGGGGCCACCCCGGTGCGCAATGCGCGGGCCAGTTCCCCGCCCGAAACGATGTCCAGGCCGCAGCCGGCATTCACGAAGGTCTGCAGCACCGCGAGCGAGGAGTTGGCCTTCATCGCGTAGCAGATGAGGGCCTGGCGCCCGGCAAAGCCTCGCTGGTAGGCGGCCAGGGCCGCCAGCATGGCGGATTGCGAGTAGACGAACAGAGGCGTGCCGTGCGTGCGCGCCAGCGCCGACACGGACAGGTCTTCCACCATCAACTCGCCGTTGCGGTAGGCGAAGTGCGGGTGGCCGGGCAGGCGGAGATCGGAAGGGGAGGGCTGGGCCATGGGCAAGCGGGATGGAAATCAGGGGCGGCGGGGGGCGGTCGCGTCGGGCTGGGGTGTGGGGGTGCGGGACGCGTCCGGCACCGCGGCGGTCGGGGTGGTGGGGGCAGGCAGGTAGAGCGGACCTTTCTGGCCGCACGCCGCGAGGGCCAGTGCCAGGGCGGCCGCGCACCCTCCACGTCCCCACATGCCCACGGCCGCGGCCCGGTCAAGTGCTGCATCCGGGGTGGTGGCCGAACGCCGGCCTAAAATTTGGCGAAATGTGAACATCGAGGAATTGTAATGACCGACCTGGAATACATGGACCGCGCCGAAACCGCCCTGCAGGCGATCGAGGCGGCGTGCGACCGCATCAACGACGAAACCGATGCCGACGTCGACAATCAGCGGGTGGGCGGCATGATCACGCTGGTGTTCCGCAACGGCAGCCAGATCGTGATCAACCTGCAGAAACCCTTGCACGAAATCTGGATGGCGGCCCGTTCCGGCGGCTACCACTACAAATTCGACGGCCAGTGCTGGATGGACACCAAGGGCGCCGGTGAATTTTTTGCCCACCTGAGCCGGGAGGCCTCGGCCCAGTCGGGGCAGGCTCTGGTCTTCAGTTCCTGAACAGGTCGAGGATGTTGCGCTTTTCCTGGGACTCGGCTTCGGGGGCTCCGGCTTCGGCGCTGCCCGCGTTCATGCCCAGACTGGCCACGCCCGAGCCGGGCTGGTATTCCTCGTAGAACCATTCCCCCTGGGTGAACACCACCCCGGCCGGGGCCACCGGTTCCTGCACCGGCACGTTGCGCAGGGCTTCGCCCATGAACTGCACCCACACGGGCAGGCTCAGGGCGCCGCCGGTGGCCTGGCGGCCCAGGTTGCGCGGCGTGTCGTAGCCCATCCAGACCGCGGCCGACAGGGTGGGGTGGTAGCCCACGAACCAGGCGTCGATCGAGTCGTTGGTGGTGCCCGTCTTGCCATACAGGTCTGGGCGTTTGAGCGTGGCCTGGGCACGGGCCGCGGTGCCCGAACGCGTGATTTCCTGCAGCAACTGGCTCATGATGAAAGCGTTGCGCTCGGGGATGACGCGCTGCGACTCGTCCGGTAGGTGGGGCGGGGACGCCATCAGCACCTTGCCGCGCTGGTCGGTGATGCGGGTGATCAGCATCGGCGGCACGTAATGCCCCCCGTTGGCGAACACGGCGTAGGCGCTGGCCATCTGCAGCGGGGTGACCGAGCCCGCGCCCAAGGCCATGGTCAGGTAGGGGGGGTGTTTTTCGGCTTCGAAGCCGAAGCGCGTCACCCACTCCTGCGCACTGGTGGTGCCCACCGCCTTCAGGATGTTGATGGACACCATGTTCTTCGATTTGGCCAGGGCGGTGCGCACCGTCATCGGGCCTTCGAACTTGCCGTCGTAGTTCTTCGGCTCCCAGGGTTTGCCGCCGGTGACCGTGGCGCTGAAGAACAGCGGCGCGTCGTTGACCACGGTGGCCGGGGTGATGCCTTTTTCCAGCGCGGCCGAGTAGATGAAGGGCTTGAAGCTGGAGCCGGGCTGGCGCTGCGACTGGGTGACCCGGTTGAACTTGTTGCGGTTGAAGTCGAAGCCCCCGACCAGCGCCCGGATTTCGCCGGTGCGCGGGTCCAGCGCGACGAAGGCCGTCTCCACCTCGGGCGTTTGGGTGATGTACCAGCCGGCGCTGCCCTTGACGGCGCGCACCACGGCCCCGGGGCGCAGTTTCAGGTGCGGTGGGGCGTTGTCGGCCAAGCCGGAGCGCACCGGTTCCAGTCCGGCGCCGGTGACTTCAAACGGGGTGTCGTCGCCCCGCACCAGCAGCACCCGGCGCGGTGTGGCTTCGAGCACCACCGCGGTCAGCAGCGTGCCGTTGTCGGGCAAGGCAGTCAGTGCCTGGTCGATGGCCTCCTCGCGGGCCGTCTTGTCGGCGGGCAGGTCGATGAAGCGCTCCGGTCCGCGGTAGAACTGGCGCCGCTCGAAGTCGAGCACGCCCTGGCGCACCACCTTGTGCGCCAGGCGCTGGGCCTGGGCATCGACCGAGGTGTGAACCTGCAGGCCGCGGGTGTAGGCCTCGTCGCCGTACTGCTCAAACACCGATTGGCGCACCATTTCCGTCAGGTAGTCGGCGTGGATGAACTGGTCCGGGTCGATCTGGCGCAGTTTCAGCGGTTCGTCCTTGGCGGCCCGGGCCTGCTCGGCGGTGATGAAACCGTTCTCCAGCATCCGGTCGATGATGTACAGCTGCCGCACCCGGGCCCGCTTGGGGTTGCTGATGGGGTTGTAGGCCGAAGGGGCTTTGGGCAAACCGGCCAGCATCGCGGCTTCGGCGACCGACACCTGCTTGAGCGGCTTGCCGAAGTAGGTCTGCGAGGCCGCGGCAAAGCCGTAGGCCCGGTGTCCCAGGAAGATCTGGTTCATGTAGATCTCCAGGATCTGCTCCTTGGTCAGCAGGTGTTCCAGCTTGAAGGTCAGCAGCACCTCATAGATCTTGCGCAGGTAGCTTTTTTCACTCGACAGGTAGACGTTGCGTGCCACCTGCATGGTGATGGTGGACGCACCCTGGCTCTTGGCCTCGGCCAGGTTGGCCAGCGCGGCCCGCAGCATGCCGCGGTAATCGATGCCGTTGTGCTCGAAGAAGCGGGCATCCTCGATCGCCAGCACGGCATTGACCATGACCGCCGGTATGTCCTCGAACGGCAGCAGGTTGCGGCGCTCTTCGCCGAATTCGCCGATCAGCTCGCCGCCCCGGGCGTACACCCGCAACGGCAGCTTGGGGCGGTAATCGGCCAGCTCCGTCACGTCGGGCAGGTTCGGGTAGGCCATCGCCAGCCCCAGGCCGATCACCAGCGCCAGACCCAGGGCGCCCGCCGCGGCCAACCCCACCAGCCAGGTCAGAAGCCGGCCCGGCCCCCCCCGGCGGGGCGATGGGTTCGGGCGGTCGGGGGCGGGTTGGGGGTGGGAGCGTTGGGTCATGCAGGCCTTGGAATGCTGGCCACGATTATAAAAACCGGGCCTCAGCCCGCCGCTTTTTCGCCGGATTCCCTGTGAAAGTTTGTAAACACGGCCAAAAAATGGCGGATACTGTGTCCGTGAGCGAGTGAGGCAACGTGTGTTTTTGACAACGTCGGGGCTGGCAGCCGCAGCGCTTTTGTTTGTGGACGAAGCCGGCTTGCTGCTAGTATTGAAACAGGACGTTCACAGGTGACGTGAAACGAACACACACATTTGGGGATGGAATTGATCTCACTGGGGTCTATGTTCAGCCGGGAGCCCGCGCCGCTTCTGGGCATTGATGTCAGCTCCACCACGGTCAAACTGGTCGAGTTGGGGCGTGGCCGGGACGGCGGCATGGTGCTGGAGCACTGTGCCATTGAGCCTTTGGAGCGGGGCTGGATCAACGAAGGCAACGTCGAAAAGTTCGACGAAGTGGCCGAGGCCTTGCGGCGTCTGGTGCGCAAAGCCGGTACCAAAACCAAGAACGTGGCCCTGGCCCTGCCCGGTTCGGCCGTCATCACCAAAAAAATCAACCTGCCGGCCGGTCTGAGCGACGCCGAGTTGGAGCTGCAGGTCGAGTCCGAGGCCACCCAGTACATCCCCTTCCCACTGTCTGAGGTCAGCCTGGACTTCTGCGTGGTGGGTCCGGCGGCCAACGTGCCGGACTACGTCGAGGTGCTGCTGGCCGCTTCGCGCAAGGAAAAGGTCTCGGACCGCCAGGGGCTGGCCGAGGCCGCGGGCCTGAACCCGGTGGTGTTGGACGTCGAGTCCTACGCCTCCCGCCTGGCCGCCTCGCGCCTGATCGAGTCCCTGCCCAACAAGGGGCGGAACATGCTGATCGCCCTCTTCGAAGTCGGGTCGCAGGCCACCAGCTTGCAGGTGATCCGCAACGACGAGATGATTTACGAGCGCGACCAGGTGTTCGGTGGTGTCCAGCTGTCGAACCAGATCGCGCGCCAGTACGGCATTTCCTTTGACGACGCCGAGGCCAAGAAAAAATCCGGCGCCGGTTTGCCCACCGATTACCAGGACACGGTCCTGGCCCCCTTCATGGAAGGCCTGGGCCAGGAACTGGGCCGTGCCCTCCAGTTCTTTTTCACCAGCACGCCGCACAACAAGGTGGACCACATCCTGTTGTCGGGCGGGTCGGCTGCCCTGCCGGGGCTGGCCGAGGCCGTCATGGGGCAGACCTCCTTCCCCTGCAAGGTCATCAACCCCTTTGATGGCATGTCGATCTCGCCGTCCATCCCCGCCAGCCGCCTGAGCATGGAGGCGACGTCCTACCTGGTGGCCACGGGTCTGGCACTGCGGAGGTTCAGCCAATGATCACCATCAACCTCCTGCCGCACCGCGAGGCGGCACGCAAGAAGCGGCGCGAGCAGTTCTTTGTGCACCTGGGGCTGGCTGCGGTGGCCGGTCTGGCGGTGGCGGCGGCCATCTATGCCTTTTACGAAGCCCGCATCGCCGAACAGCAGCGGCGCAACGAGTTCCTGCAGACCGAAATCCGCAAGCTCGACGTCCAGATCAAGGAGATCGCGACGCTGCAACAAGAGCTCAACAGCCTGAAGGCGCGGCAGGCTGCGGTGGAAAGCCTGCAGGCCGACCGCAACCTGCCGGTGCACCTGCTCAACGAAATGGTGACCCAGTTGCCCGAGGGCGTGTACCTGCGGACTTTGAGGCAGGAGGGCATGACCATCAGCCTCACCGGCCTGGCCCAGTCGCAGGAGCGGGTGTCTGAGTTGCTGCGCAACCTGGGTGGCCACAGCGATTGGCTGACCCAGCCGCAGTTGATCGAAATCACCGCCACGACCGCCACCTTGGGTGCGCGGGGCCAGCGTCGTGTCTACAACTTTTCAATGCGCGTGACCTTGACCAAAGGGCCGGCCCCGGCCGAACCCACCCCGGCGGCGGCCAAGCCCGCGGCAGGCAAGGCGTGAGGCGGCGGTTTCGTCGGACAAGCACCATGGCCAAAACCTCCAAAAAATCCTCGATCGACTTCGCGGCTCTGCAGCAAAAGGTCCGCACCCAGTTCACGGGACTGGATCCCAACGATCCATCCTTGTGGCCGAACCTGCCCCGGTTTCTGCTGCTTGGCGTGGTGGGTGTGGCGGTGGTGGTGGCCTTGTGGTACCTCTGGTTGACCGACCTGGATGTCCGGTTGGAGTCCGAGCGCACCCGCGAGACGGAGTTGCGCGCCCAGTACACCAAGAAGCTGGGCCAGACGGTCAATTTTGAAATCCTGAAAGCCCAGTTGGAACAGGTGCGCCAATACGTGGCCCAGTTGGAAAAGCAGTTGCCCAGCAAGGCCGAGATGGACGCCTTGTTGTCCGACATCAACCAGGCCGGCTTGGGCCGGGGGCTGCAGTTCGAGCTGTTCCGGCCGGGCCAGGAAACCGTGCGTGACTACTACGCCGAGCTGCCCATCACCGTGCGCGTCACCGGCAGCTACAACGACGTGGGGCTGTTCGTGTCCGACGTGGCCCACCTGTCGCGTATCGTGACCTTGAACAACCTGTCGCTCAACCCGAACCGTCCGGATGTGCTGACCATGGACGCCACTGCGAAGACTTTCCGTTACCTGGATCCCGACGAAGTCAAGACGCAGCAAAAGAACCAGGGGGCGAAGAAATGACATCCGCTCTGCACCGTGTCCGAGGGCTGGGGGGCTTGTTGCTGTTGGTTGCCTTGGTGTCCGCCTGCGGCACCTCTGGCAACGAGGAGCTGAGCCAGTGGATGGCCGAGCAGCGCAACACCGTCAAACCCAAGGTGGAGCCCGTTTCCGAGCCCAAGCCTTACGTGCCGCAGGAATTCACCCAGTTGGCCGAGCTGTCGCCGTTCAGTGATGAAAAGCTGACCCGATCCTTCAAGGACGAAGCCGCCACGGCGGCCGCCACGGGTCTGCTGGCCGCCGAAGTGAACCGGCGCAAGGAGCCGCTCGAAGCCCTGCCTTTGGACACCATGGTCATGGTGGGGCTGCTGGACCGGCGCGGGCAGAAGGTCGCGCTGGTGCGCGCCAACAACCTGCTCTACCAGGTTCGCGTGGGCAACTACCTGGGGCAGAACTACGGTCGCATCCTCGGCATCACCGAGGGTGAGATCAAGCTGAGGGAAATCGTTCAGGATGCGGCAGGCGAGTGGATCGAGCGCATGACGTCCTTGGAGCTACAAGAGGGAACCGGCAAATGACCAACAAGCACACCACCGGCAACAGTCAGGGTCGCACCATGTCGCGCACAGGCAAACTTACGTTCATGGTGTCGGCCTTGCTCATGGCGGGTCTGGCCCAGGCCCAACTGGCCATCCAATCGGTCACGGCGGCCACCCAGGGCGGTGGCGAAGTGATCCGCATCCAGATGAGCGAACCCCTGAAGCAATTGCCCGTGGGGTTCGCGATCCAGTCTCCGGCCCGCATCGCGCTCGATTTTGCCGGCGCCACCAACGCCAGCGGAAAAAACCTGTTCCCGATCAACCAGGGCAACCTGCGTTCGGCCAATGTGGTGGAGGCGGGCGATCGCACCCGGGTGGTGCTCAACCTGAACCAGTCGGTGGGGTACGAAACCCGCCTCGATGGCAATGCCCTGCTGGTGACCTTGCAGCAGGCCGCCGTGGCCAAATCCACGGCCGGCGAGACGGTGTTCGCCGCCCCGAGCGAAGCCATCGACGTGTCGCCGCTGTCGGACATCGATTTCCGCCGTGGCACCGAAAACACCGGGCGGGTCGTTGTCAACCTGGCCAACAGCCAGACGGGTGTCGACATCCGACGCCAGGGGCGTAACCTGGTGGTGGAGTTCCTGAAAACATCGCTGCCCGAGGGGCTGCGCCGGCGTCTGGATGTGGCCGATTTCGGCACACCGGTGCGGATGGTGACGGCCACCCAGGCCGGTGACCGGGTGCGCCTGCTGATCGAGCCCACCGGCAACTGGGAACACAGCGCTTACCAGAGTGACAACCAGTTCGTGCTGGAGGTCCGGGAGATCAAGACCGACCCCAACAAACTGACCCAGGGGCCGAATTACAGCGGTGAAAAGCTGTCGCTGAACTTCCAGAACATCGAGGTCCGCTCCCTGTTGCAGGTGATCGCCGATTTCACGAACTTCAACATCATCACCTCGGACACGGTGACGGGCAACGTGACCCTGCGCCTGAAGGACGTGCCCTGGGACCAGGCCCTCGACATCGTGCTGCAGGCCAAGGGCCTGGGCATGCGCAAGACCGGCAACGTGATTTGGATCGCGCCGCAAGCCGAGATCCTGGCCAAAGAAAAGGCCGAGCTGGAGTCGCGCCAGCAGATCCGCGCACTCGAGCCGGTGCGCACACAAAGCTTCCGCCTGAATTTCGCCAAGGCCGACGACGTCTCCAAGCAGTTGACCACGGCGGTGGGGTCGGGCGAGTCGGCGGTTCGCCTGCTCAGCAAACAGGGCTCGGTGTTTGCCGAACCCCGCACCAACCAGTTGTTCGTGACCGACATTTCCTCCAAGCTGGACGAAATCGGTGAATTGATCAAGAAGTTGGATGTGCCGGTGCGCCAGGTGCTGATCGAGGCCCGCATCGTGGAAGCCACCGACGACTTCAACCGCAGCTTGGGCGTGCGTCTGGGCGGTCGGATGAGTCAGCCGGTGACTTTGATCAGCAACAACAACAAGGACAAGGTCCAGACCACCTTCGGCTTTGGCTCGTTGGGCGCCGCCAGCAGCAGCAACGTGACGACCATTCCCTCGTCCAGCACCAGCGGTGGCACCTTTGCCCTGTCCTTGTTCAGCCCGAACCTGAGCCGTCTGGTGAACCTGGAAATCGACGCCAACGAATCCGATGGCCGTTTGAAGACGATTGCCAGCCCGCGGGTGCTGACCGCCGACCAGGGCAAGGCCCGCATCGAGGACGGTCGCCGCATCCCGGTCACCACCACCCAGCAGAACGGCACGGCCAACACCAATTTCGAGAGCGCCTCGCTGGTGCTGGACGTCACGCCACAGATCACGCCGGAAGGCGATGTGATCATGAAGCTGGACATCCGCAACGACTCCCCGATCGTGTTCAACAACACCACGGCCATCCAGACCAAGAACGTGCAGACCCAGGTGCTGGTGGAAAACGGTGGCACGGTCGTGATCGGCGGTATCTACAGCCTGGAAGAGTTGGACGGCACCAGCAAGGTCCCGGGTCTGGGTGACGTGCCGGTGCTGGGCAACCTGTTCAAGTCGCGCACGCGCTCCCTGCGCAAGTCCGAATTGCTGGTGTTCATTACCCCGCGTGTGCTGAACGAAGAGGCCCGCAGTGCCCTGTCGGTGTCCACGCGCTGATGCCGATCGCACTGGTAGGCTTGCCGGGTTCCGGCAAAACCACGGTCGGCCGGCAGTTGGCGCGCCGTTTGCAGTTGCCTTTCCTCGATTCGGACCAGCGGATCGAGGAGCGTCTGGGCTGCACCATCCGCGAATTCTTCGCCCGCGAAGGCGAGGACGCGTTTCGCGACGTGGAGCAGACCGTCATCGATGAACTGACCCAGGGTGGACCCTGCGTCCTGTCCACCGGGGGCGGCGCGGTGTTGCGACCGGTCAACCGCCGGCACCTGCGCGAACGCACAACGGTGTTCTACCTGCGTTCGGCCCCCGAGGACGTGTTTCGCCGGGTCCGGCACGACCGCAACCGCCCCCTGTTGCAGGTCGATGACCCTTTGCAGCGCCTGCGTGACCTGTACGCGGTGCGCGACCCGCTGTACCGCGAGACCGCGCATTTCGTCATCGAAACCGGGCGGCCGTCGGTGGCGACCCTGGTGAACATGATCGCGATGCAGCTGGAGTTGGACGGTCGCCGTCCGGCCGAGCCCGTCGGGTCGGCCGCGCCGTCGCTACACTAGGCGGATGTCTGCACACGCACTGCCCCAGCCTCTGACCGTTCACATCGACCTGGGGGACCGCAGTTACCCCATCCGGATCGGCCAGGGGCTGCTGGACGATCCCGCCACCTGGGACGGTTTGCCCAGCGCGGCGGCAGCGTTGATCGTGACCAACGACGTGGTCGGCCCCTTGTACGCCGAACGCCTCCGGCTTGCCTTGGCCGGCCGCTACGGCCAGGTGCACGTCGTCGAACTGCCCGATGGGGAAGCCCACAAGACCTGGGACTCGCTCAACCTCATTTTCGATGCCCTGCTGTCGCGCGCCTGCGACCGCAAAACCGTGTTGTATGCCCTGGGGGGCGGGGTGGTGGGCGACATGACCGGCTTTGCCGCGGCCTGTTACATGCGGGGGGTGCCCTTCGTGCAGGTGCCCACCACCTTGCTGGCCCAGGTGGATTCCTCGGTGGGGGGCAAGACCGCCATCAACCACCCCTTGGGCAAGAACATGATCGGGGCGTTCTACCAGCCCTTGCGGGTGGTGTGCGACCTGGACACGCTCCAGACCTTGCCCGAGCGCGAATTGAGCGCCGGGTTGGCCGAGGTCATCAAGTACGGGCCGATCGCCGACCTGGATTTTCTCGATTGGATCGAAGCCCAGATGCCGGCGTTGCGCGCACGCGACCCGCTGGCACTGGCCCAGGCGGTGCGCCGCAGTTGCGAGATCAAGGCCGGGGTGGTGGGCCAGGACGAAAAGGAATCGGGTCTGCGCGCCATCCTGAATTTTGGCCACACCTTCGGCCACGCCATCGAGGCGGGCATGGGCTATGGGGCGTGGTTGCACGGCGAGGCCGTGGGCTGCGGCATGGTGATGGCCGCCACCTTGTCGGCCCGGCTCGGCCTCTTGCCCCTTGCCGATGTGGAGCGCATCGCGCGGCTGGTGGCCGCTGCCGGGCTGCCGGTGCGCGCACCGGTGCTGGCGCCCGAGCAGGCCAGTCGCTTCTTGGAACTGATGCGCGTCGACAAAAAGGCCGAGGCCGGCGAGATCAAGTTCGTGCTCGTCAACGGCCAGGGCGCCGCGGTCGTGCGCGGTGCGCCGGATGCCGTGGTGGCCGAGGTCATCGATGCTTGCACCGGCTGACGGTTTGCAGCCTCTGCGGTCCTGTGCCTGTGACCCGGCGGCCAGCCGGGGGCGGCGCCACCCGGAAGCGCCGGCACCCACCCGCAATGCCTTCCAGCGCGACCGCGACCGCGTCATCCACTCCACGGCCTTCCGCCGCCTGGTCTACAAGACCCAGGTCTTCCTCAACCACGAGGGCGACCTGTTCCGCACCCGGCTGACGCACTCCCTGGAGGTCGCGCAACTGGGGCGGAGCATTGCCCGCAGCCTGGGGCTGAACGAGGACCTGGTCGAGGCGATCGCACTGGCCCACGACCTGGGGCACACCCCCTTCGGCCACGCCGGGCAGGACGCTTTGAACGCCTGCCTGCACGAGGACCCCGAGGCGCCTGGCGAAGACGACGCCCAGTCCGGGCCGCGCGGGGGCTTCGAGCACAACATGCAAAGCCTGCGGGTGGTGGACGAACTGGAGGAACGCTACCCGGCCTTCGATGGTTTGAACCTGTGCTTTGAAACCCGCGAGGGCATTTTGAAGCACTGCTCCCGCGCCAATGCGCAGTGGCTGGAGGCGCGCGAGCCGGGTGGGGTGGGGGCGCGCTTCCTGAGCGGGCAGTCGCCCTCGCTGGAGGCGCAGTTGGCGAATCTGGCCGATGAGATCGCCTACAACGCCCACGACATCGACGACGGCGTGCGTTCGGGTTTGCTGAGCCTGGAGCAACTCGAAGCCGTGCCCCTGTTCGACCAATACCGGCAGGCGGTGCTGCGTGAACATCCCTCACTCAAGGGGCGGCGCGTGCTGTTCGAGGCCATCCGCCGCATGCTGAGTGCCCAGGTCTACGACGTGATCGACGCGACCCGCGAGGCGGTGCGGGCGGCGGGGGTGGAGACCCTGGCGGACGTGCGGGCCCATGCCCCGCTGCTGTGTTTCTCGGCGGAGATGCGCCAGGCCTCGTCGGATTTGAAGCGTTTTCTGATGCTCAACCTGTACCGGCACCCGCAGGTGATGGACACCACCGGCCGGGCACGGCAGGTCGTGGCCGACCTGTACCGCGCCTACCGTGCGGCGCCCCAGGAGATGCGCGGCGCAGCGCCCGGTGCGAGTGCCTGGATCTGGCGCCGCCGCGTGGCCGACCACATCGCGGGCATGACCGACCGCTTCGCCATCCGCGAACACGAGCGGTTGACCGGGCAGCGCCTGTTCGCCTGAAGGAGGCTCGCTTGTCCCCGATCCCGGCCACTGCCTCGACCGATGGGCTGCGCGATCCCCGGCGCACCGCCGCCCTCATCGTGGCGGTGGGGGTGTTCAGTGCCTTGCACGTGGGTAAGTTGCCGCCGGCGATTCCGGTGTTGTCGCGCGAATTGGGCCTGACGCTGGTGCAGGGTGGGTTTTTGCTCGCCTTGATCCAGATGGCAGGAATGGGGCTGGGTGCGGTGGCCGGCATGCTGGCCGACCGCTTGGGGCCGCGGCGGGTCATGCTGTCGGGCTTGGGACTGCTGGGCCTGGGCAGTGCCTTGGGGGCCGCCGTGCCGAGCCCGGGCGCTTTGCTCGCGACCCGTGCCCTGGAGGGCTTGGGGTTTTTGCTGGCGGTCTTGCCCGCACCCGGCCTGTTGCGGCGCGAATTGCATGCCCCGGCGGTGCTGAACCAGGCGCTGGGTTTCTGGGGGGCTTACATGCCCATCGGGGCGGCCACGGCCCTCTTGCTGGGCCCCTGGGTCTATGCGGAATGGGGCTGGCGTTGGGGCTGGACCGCCCTGGCGGCCGGCACCTGGTTGTGCGCGTTGTGGGTGTGGCGCTGGGTGCCGGCCGACCCCGCGCACGGCCCGGCCCGCGGGCCGGGGATGTGGGTGCGTCTGTCCGATACACTGACCTCGGCCGGCCCCTGGCTGGTGGCCCTGGCGTTCTTGATGTATTCGGGCCAATGGCTGGCGGTGGTGGGGTTTTTGCCCACCATCTACACCCAGGCGGGCTGGTCGCCCGGGGCGGTGGGGCTGTTGAGTGCCACGGCGGCCGGTGTGAACCTCACAGGCAACATCGCTGCGGGCCGCTGCCTGGCCGCGGGCGTGCTCCCCGTCACCCTCCTGGGCTGGGGCTATGCGTGCATGGCCGCCGGCGCCTTCTGGACTTTCCAAGGCTGGGGCGGTGCGGCCGCGCAGTTCGTGGCCGTGCTGGTGTTTTCGGCGGTGGGCGGCCTGATTCCCGGCACCCTGTTTGCCCTGGCCGTGCGCCTGGCGCCAGGGGCGCACGCGGTGTCCACCACGGTGGGCTGGGTGCAGCAGCTGTCGTCCCTGGGGCAGTTTGTCGGGCCGCCGCTGGTGGCCTGGCTGGCCGGATGGGTGGGTGGCTGGCACCTGACCTGGACCGTGAACCTGGCCTGTTGTGCGGCAGGGGGGCTGCTGGCGCTGGCGCTGCAGCGGCGCCTGACAGCGCCCGGGCGTTGAGGGCCGGGCCATGGCGCGTTTGTCCCGTTTGACGCTGGCCGAAACGCTGCACCAGGTGGTGTGGCGGGGCAACAATGGCCAAGCGGTGTTCCTCGACGTGCCCGACCGCGAGCGCTTTCTGGCATTGCTGGCCGAACAGGCCGCGCGCGAGCGGATCCGGCTGCATGCCTATGTGCTGCTCGACAATGCGGTGCACCTGCTGATGACACCCACCAACGACACCGGTGTGCCGCGCCTGATGCAGGCGGTCGGGCGCAGCTACGTGCGTTGGTTCAACCAGCGCCACGGGCGCAGCGGCACCTTGTGGGAGGGGCGTTACCGTTCCACCTTGCTGGAGGCGGAGACCTACCTGCTGCCCGCCATGGTGGCCGCGGACCTGGCGCCTGTGCGCGCCGGTGTGGTGCATGCACCGGAGGCGTACCCGTGGTCCAGCCACGCGCACTACATCGGTTTGCGGCAGGACCGTTGGCTGACCCCGCACCCCCTGATGTGGGCCTTGGGCAACACCCCTTTTGCCCGCGAAGCTGCCTACGCGGAGCGGGTGCGCCTGGGTGTGAGCGAGGCGATCCGGGCGCGCCTGCTCGACGCCACCCTGAAAGGCTGGGCCTTGGGTGCCGAGCCTTTCTTGCAGCTGGTGCAGGAGCGGTCCGGGCGGCGCCCCAGCAAGGCCAGGGCAGGGCGCCCGGTGAAGCCGCTGGCAGCGCCTGCCGGCGATCCTTCTGATCCCCCCGGTCATTGATGTGTCCCCAATTAAATTGAAGCGGTCGTTCGAATGATTTTAATTTTCATCCGACCCCAATTAATTTTCTTGGCATTGTTGTTGCATTGCACTATGCTTCGCACACTTGTCATCAGTCTCAGGAGTTTGGTGTGACCCAATCCAACGAAATCGCCGCGCTGCAACAGCAAGGTCTGTACAGCGCTGCCAACGAACACGACGCTTGTGGCGTGGGCTTTGTGGCCCACATCAAGGGCCAGAAGAGCCACGCCATCGTCGGCCAAGCCCTGAAGATCCTGGAAAACCTGGACCACCGGGGCGCCGTGGGTGCCGATCCGCTGATGGGCGACGGCGCCGGTCTGCTGATCCAGCTGCCCGACCAGCTCTACCGCGAGGAGATGGCAAAACAGGGCGTGGCGCTGCCGCCCGCCGGTGAGTACGGCGTGGGCTTCCTGTTCCTGCCCAAGGAACACGCTTCCCGCCTGGCGTGCGAGCAGGAGATGGAGCGCGCCATCAAGGCCGAGGGCCAGGTGCTGCTGGGCTGGCGCGACGTGCCGGTCAACCGCGACATGCCCATGAGCCCGGCCGTGCGCGAGAAAGAGCCGATCATGCGCCAGGTTTTCATCGGCCGCGGCAACGATGTCATCGTGCAGGACGCGCTGGAGCGCAAGCTGTACGTGATCCGCAAGACCGCCAGTGCCAACATCCAGGCGCTCAAGCTCAAGCACAGCAACGAGTACTACATCCCCTCGATGTCCAGCCGCACCGTGGTCTACAAAGGCCTGCTGCTGGCCGACCAGGTGGGCACCTACTACCTGGACCTGCAAGACCCGCGTTGCGTTTCCGCCATCGGTCTGGTGCACCAGCGCTTCTCGACCAACACCTTCCCCGAGTGGCCGCTGGCCCACCCCTACCGCTACGTGGCGCACAACGGTGAAATCAACACCGTCAAGGGCAACTACAACTGGATGAAGGCGCGCGAAGGCGTGATGTCGTCCCCGGTGCTGGGCGAAGACCTGCAGAAGCTCTACCCGATCAGCTTTGCCAGCCAGTCCGACACCGCCACCTTCGACAATTGCCTGGAACTGCTGACCATGGCCGGCTACCCCATCAGCCAGGCCGTGATGATGATGATCCCCGAACCGTGGGAGCAGCACACCACCATGGACGAGCGCCGCAAGGCCTTCTACGAGTACCACGCCGCCATGCTGGAGCCGTGGGACGGCCCGGCTTCGGTGGTGTTCACCGACGGCCGCCAGATCGGCGCCACGCTGGACCGCAACGGCCTGCGCCCGGCCCGCTACTGCGTGACCGACGACGACTTCGTGATCATGGGTTCCGAGTCCGGCGTGCTGCCGGTGCCCGAAAACAAGATCGTGCGCAAATGGCGCCTGCAGCCGGGCAAGATGTTCCTGATCGACCTGGAACAGGGCCGCATGATCGACGACGAGGAGCTGAAGACCCAACTGGCCAACAGCAAGCCCTACAAGCAGTGGATCGAGAACCTGCGCATCCGCCTGGACGACGTGACCCAGCCGGTGGCCGGTGAACTGGACGTGCAGCCGATGGTGGAAGAGTCCTCGTCCGCCGCGGTGGACAGCACCTCGCCTTCGCTGCTGGACCGCCAGCAGGCCTTCGGCATGACGCAGGAAGACATCAAGTTCCTGATGGCGCCCATGGCCCAGAACGGCGAGGAAGGCATCGGCTCCATGGGCAACGACAGCCCGCTGGCCGTGCTGTCGAGCAAGAACAAGCCGCTGTTCAACTACTTCAAGCAGTTGTTTGCCCAGGTGACCAACCCGCCGATCGACCCGATCCGCGAAGCGATCGTGATGTCGCTGGTGTCCTTCATTGGCCCCAAGCCCAACCTGCTGGACATCAACCAGGTCAACCCGCCGATGCGCCTCGAGGTGTCCCAGCCCGTGCTGGACTTCAAGGACATGGCCAAGCTGCGCGCCATCGAACAGACCACCCAGGGCAAGTTCAAGAGCGCCACGCTCGACATCACCTACCCGGTGCTGTGGGGCAAGGAAGGCGTGGAGGCCAAGCTGGCTTCGCTGTGCGCCGAGGCCGTGGACGCGATCAAGGGCGGCCACAACATCCTGATCCTGAGCGACCGCAACGTCGGTGCCGCCAACGTCGCCATTCCGGCGCTGCTGGCCCTGTCGGCCGTGCACCAGCACCTGATCAACGTGGGTCTGCGCACCTCCGCCGGCCTGGTGGTGGAAACCGGTTCTGCCCGCGAGGTGCACCACTTCGCCGTGCTGGCCGGCTACGGCGCCGAGGCCGTGCACCCCTACCTGGCCATGGAAACCCTGCAGGCCATCCACCAGGACCTGCCGGGCGACCTGTCGGCCGAGAAGGCGATCTACAACTACATCAAGGCGATCGGCAAGGGCCTGTCCAAGATCATGTCCAAGATGGGCGTGAGCACCTACATGTCCTACTGCGGCGCGCAGCTGTTCGAAGCCATCGGCATCAACGCCGAGACGGTGGAGAAGTACTTCACCCGCACCCCGACCCGCGTGGAAGGCATCGGCGTGTTCGACATCGCCGAAGAGGCCATCCGCACCCACAAGGCCGCTTTTGGCGACGACCCGGTGCTGGCGAACATGCTGGACGCCGGCGGCGAGTACGCCTGGCGTGCCCGCGGCGAAGAGCACATGTGGACGCCGGATGCGATTGCCAAGCTGCAACACTCCACCCGCGCCAACAACTGGAACACGTACAAAGAGTACGCCCAGATCATCAACGACCAGACCAAGCGCCAGCTGACCCTGCGCGGCCTGTTCGAGTTCAAGCTGGACCCGGCCAAGGCCATCCCGGTCGAGGAGGTGGAATCCGCCAAGGAGATCGTCAAGCGTTTCGCCACCGGCGCCATGTCGCTGGGCTCGATCTCCACCGAAGCCCACGCCACCTTGGCCGTGGCCATGAACCGCATCGGCGGCAAGAGCAACACCGGTGAAGGCGGCGAAGACCCGGCGCGTTACCGCAACGAGCTCAAGGGCATCCCGATCAAGAAGGGCGAGTCCCTGGCCTCCATCATCGGTGCCGACAAGGTCGAAGCCGACATCCCGCTGCAAGACGGTGACAGCCTGCGTTCGCGCATCAAGCAGGTGGCGTCCGGCCGCTTTGGCGTGACCGCCGAGTACCTGGCCTCTGCCGACCAGGTGCAGATCAAGATGGCGCAGGGCGCCAAGCCAGGTGAGGGCGGCCAGCTGCCGGGCGGCAAGGTCTCCGAGTACATCGGCTTCCTGCGCCACTCGGTGCCGGGCGTGGGTCTGATCTCCCCGCCGCCGCACCACGACATCTACTCGATCGAGGACTTGGCCCAGCTGATCCACGACCTGAAGAACGTGGCCCACACCGCCAGCATCTCGGTCAAGCTGGTGTCGGAAGTGGGCGTGGGCACCATCGCCGCGGGCGTGGCCAAGTGCAAGGCCGACCACATCGTGATCGCCGGCCACGACGGTGGCACCGGTGCCTCGCCCTGGTCGTCCATCAAGCACGCGGGCGGTCCGTGGGAAATCGGCCTGGCCGAAACCCAGCAGACCCTGGTGCTCAACCGCCTGCGCGGCCGCGTGCGCGTGCAGGCCGACGGCCAGATGAAGACCGGCCGCGACGTGGTGATCGGCGCCCTGCTGGGTGCCGACGAATTCGGTTTCGCCACCGCACCGCTGGTCGTGGAAGGCTGCATCATGATGCGCAAGTGCCACCTCAACACCTGCCCGGTGGGGGTGGCCACGCAAGACCCGGTGCTGCGCAAGAAGTTCAGCGGCAAGCCCGAGCACGTGGTGAACTACTTCTTCTTCATCGCCGAAGAAGTGCGCCAGATTATGGCCCAACTGGGCATCCGCAAGTTCGACGACCTGGTGGGCCGCTCCGACCTGCTGGACGTGCGCAAGGGCATCGAGCACTGGAAAGCGCAGGGCCTGGACTTCGGCCGCCTGTTCGCGCAGCCGCAGGTGCCGGCCGATGTGCCGCGCCTGCACGTGGCCGAGCAGGACCACGGCCTGGACAAGGCCCTGGACAACGTGCTGATCGCCAAGAGCAAGGCCGCCATTGAAAAGGGCGAGAAGGTCCAGTTCATGGAAGTGGCGCGCAACGTGAACCGTTCCGTCGGCGCCATGCTGTCGGGCGCGGTCACCCGCGTCCACCCCGAGGGCCTGCCGGACGACACCATTCGCATCCAGCTGGAAGGCACGGGGGGGCAGTCCTTCGGCGCTTTCCTGTGCAACGGCGTGACGCTGTACCTGATCGGTGAAGCCAACGACTACACCGGCAAGGGCCTGTCGGGTGGCCGCATCGTGGTGCGCCCCAGCCTGGAGTTCCGCGGCACCGCGCACCAGAACATCATCGTGGGCAACACCGTGATGTACGGCGCCACCAAGGGCGAGGCCTTCTTCAGCGGCGTGGGCGGCGAACGCTTCGCCGTGCGCCTGTCGGGCGCCACCGCGGTGGTCGAAGGCGTGGGTGACCACGGCTGCGAATACATGACCGGCGGCACCGTGGCCGTGCTGGGCAAGACCGGCCGCAACTTCGCCGCCGGCATGAGCGGCGGCATCGCCTACGTGTACGACGAGGACGGCCAGTTCGCCAGCCGTTGCAACACCGCCCAGGTCGCACTGGACAAGGTGCTGTCCGCGACCGAGCAGAAGGCCATTGGCGATGTGGCGACCTGGCACCGTGGCCAGACCGACGAGGAGCAACTCAAGAAGCTGCTGGAAGATCACCACAAGTGGACCGGTTCCAAGCGCGCCCGCGAGCTGCTGGACCACTGGACCGAAGCCCGCGCCAAGTTCGTGAAGGTGTTCCCGACCGAGTACAAGCGCGCGCTGGGCGAAATCCACGCCAAGCAGCAGGCCAAGCCCGCCGCCAAGGCAGCCGTCGCGGCCAAGTAATCCACGTCAACGACAAGTTTTGGGGCGGCCTGCGGCAGGCCGCCCCGCAAAGGAATCGATCATGGGAAAAGTCACCGGCTTCATGGAGTATGAGCGCATCGAGGAAGGCTACAAGCCCGTTCCCGAGCGCCTGAAGCACTACAAGGAATTTGTCGTCACCCTGGACGACGCACAGGCCAAGGTGCAGGGCGCGCGCTGCATGGACTGCGGCACGCCGTTCTGCAACAACGGCTGCCCGGTCAACAACATCATTCCGGATTTCAACGATCTGGTCTACCACGGCGACTGGAAGAACGCCATCACCGTGCTGCACAGCACCAACAACTTCCCCGAGTTCACCGGCCGCATCTGCCCCGCACCGTGCGAAGCCGCCTGCGTGATCAACGTCAACGGCGACGCCGTCGGCATCAAGTCGATCGAACACGCGATCATCGACAAAGCCTGGGAAAACGGCTGGGTGCAACCCCAGCCGGCCAAGGTCAAGACCGGCAAGAAAGTGGCCGTGGTGGGCTCCGGCCCGGCCGGTCTGGCCGCCGCCCAGCAGTTGGCCCGCGCCGGCCACGACGTGACCCTGTTCGAGAAGAACAGCCGCATCGGTGGCCTGCTGCGCTACGGCATCCCCGACTTCAAGTTCGAGAAGTCGCACATCGACCGCCGCGTGGCCCAGATGGAAGCCGAAGGCGTGGTGTTCAAAACCTCGACCCTGATCGGCACCCTGCCCGAGGGCAGCAAGGTCACCAACGACGCGAAGACCACCATAAGCGCCGAGCAGCTGAAGAAGGACTTCGACGCGGTGCTGCTGACCGGCGGTTCCGAGCAAAGCCGCGACCTGCCGGTGCCCGGCCGCGACCTGGACGGCATCCACTTCGCGATGGAGTTCCTGCCGCAGCAGAACAAGGTCAACGCCGGCGACAAGCTCAAGGGCCAGCTGCGCGCCGATGGCAAGCACGTCATCGTGATCGGTGGCGGCGACACCGGCTCCGATTGCGTCGGCACCAGCACCCGCCATGGCGCCATCAGCGTGACCCAGTTCGAAGTGATGCCGCAGCCGCCCGAGCAGGAGAACAAGCCGCTGGTGTGGCCGTACTGGCCGCTGAAGCTGCGCACCAGCTCCAGCCACGACGAAAGTGCCGAAAAAGGCATTTTGGCGCGCGAGTTCGCCATCTCCACCAAGGAATTCATCGGCAAGAACGGCAAGCTGACCGGCCTGAAGACCGTGGGCGTCGAGATGAAGGACGGCAAGCTGGTCGAGATCGCCGGCACCGAGAAGGAATACAAGGCCGACCTGGTGCTGCTGGCCATGGGCTTCGTGAACCCGGTGGCGACCGTGCTCGACGCCTTCGGCGTGGACAAGGACGCCCGCGGCAACGCCAAGGCCAGTGACGCCTTCACCGGCGGCTACGCCACCAGCGTGGACAAGGTCTTCGCCGCCGGCGACATGCGCCGGGGCCAGTCGCTGGTGGTCTGGGCGATCCGCGAAGGCCGCCAGGCCGCGCGCGCGGTGGACGAGTTCCTGATGGGGGCGTCCGACCTACCGCGCTGAGCGCCCTGGGGAATCCCCTATGATACGAAGGCCGGTTCGCCGGCCTTTCTTTTTGAACCCGCATGTCCACCACCGCCCTCGTCCAATTGCGCGATCTCACCTTCGGGTACGGAGATCGCTTGATCCTGGACCGGCTCAGCCTGGACATCCCCCGTGGCAAGGTCACGGCCCTCATGGGCGCGTCGGGCGGGGGCAAAACCACCGTGCTGCGCCTGATCGGCGGGCAATACCGGGCCCAGTCGGGCAGCCTGCGCTTCGACGGGCAGGAGGTGTCGTCCATGGACACCGCTGGCCTGTACCGCATGCGCCGGCGCATGGGCATGCTGTTCCAGTTCGGGGCCCTGTTCACCGACCTGAGCGTGTTCGACAACGTCGCTTTTCCGCTGCGCGAGCACGCCGGCCTGCCGGAAGAACTGGTGCGTGACATCGTCTTGATGAAGCTGGACGCGGTGGGCCTGCGCGGCGCGCGCGACCTGATGCCGTCGGAAATTTCCGGGGGCATGGGCCGGCGCGTGGCCCTGGCCCGCGCGATCGCGCTGGACCCGGAGCTGGTCATGTACGACGAACCCTTCGCCGGTCTGGACCCGATTTCCCTGGGCACGGCGGCGCGCTTGATCCGCCAGTTGAACGACGCCATGGGCCTGACCAGCATCCTGGTGTCGCACGACCTGGACGAGACCTTCCAGATCGCCGACCACGTGATAGTGCTCGCCAACGGGCGCGTGGCCGCCCAGGGCACGCCCGAGGAGGTGCGCCTGAGCACCGACCCCCTGATCCACCAGTTCGTGCACGCCGAGCCCGAGGGGCCGGTGCACTTCCACTATCCGGCCGCCAGCGCCGCCGACGATTTCGGCCCTGGGAGGCGCGCATGAGCCGTTCCGGTTTGGTGGCCATCGGCTACGCGGTGCGGCTGAAACTGGCCGACATCGGTTACGCCACGCGCCTGATGTGGCGCTTGTGGTGGTGCCTGGGCACGGTGTTGCGCCGCTTCGGCCTGGTGCGCGAGCAGGTCCACTTCCTGGGCAATTACTCGCTGGCCATCATCGGCGTGTCGGGACTGTTCGTCGGCTTCGTGCTGGCCTTGCAGGGTTATTACACCTTGCAGCGCTTCGGTTCGACCGAAGCCCTGGGCCTGCTGGTGGCCCTGAGCCTGGTGCGTGAACTGGGGCCCGTCATCGCGGCCCTGCTGTTCGCCGGGCGCGCCGGCACCTCGCTCACCGCCGAAATCGGTCTGATGAAGGCCGGCGAGCAGATCAGCGCCATGGAGATGATGGCGGTGGACCCGATCGCGCGCATCCTGGCGCCGCGTTTCTGGGCCGGCATCGTGGCGCTGCCGGTGCTGACCGCGGTGTTCAGTGCCGTGGGCATCGTCGGCGGCTGGCTGGTGAGCGTGCCCATGCTGGGCGTGGACGGCGGCTCCTTCTGGAGCCAGATGCAGGCCGGCGTGGACGTCTGGAGCGACGTGGGCAACAGCGCGGTGAAAAGCCTGGTGTTCGGCGTGGCCGTGACCTTCATCGCCTTGTTGCAGGGCTACGTGGCCCAGGCCACGCCCGAGGGTGTGTCGCGCGCGACCACGCGCACGGTGGTGATGGCTTCTTTGACGGTGCTGGGCCTGGACTTCGTCCTGACCGCGCTGATGTTCGGCATTTGAATGGAGGAGGGTGTGCATGCAACGCTCCGCTAAAGACCTGTGGGTGGGTTTGTTTGTGCTGCTGGGCGCGCTGGCCCTGTTGTTCCTGTCGCTGCAGGCGGCCAACCTGCTCAACCTGAGTTTCGAGTCCAGCTACCGGGTGACCGCGCGCTTCGACAACATCGGCGGCCTCAAACCCAAGTCGGCGGTGCGCAGCGCCGGCGTGGTGGTGGGGCGGGTCGAGTCCATCGCCTTCAACGACCAGACCTTTCAGGCCGACGTGGTCATGGCGCTGGAATCGCGCTATGGTTTCCCCAAGGACAGTTCGCTGAAAATCCTCACCAGCGGCCTGCTGGGCGAGCAGTACGTGGGCATCGAGGCCGGCGGCGCGGACGGCAACTGGGCGGCGGGTGACGTGATCACCCAGACCCAGTCGGCCGTGGTGCTGGAAAATCTGATCGGTCAGTTTTTGTTCAACAAGGCCGAAGAGGCCGGTGCGCCGGCGGCATCGGCCCCGGCGGGCCAGTGAGCGGCGTGCCGCCATCGGAGGGAGTTTGCATGAACCAACACACACCACGTTCCTGGCTTGGGGTCTTGTGCCTGTGCCTCGGCCTGCTGGCCGGTTGCGCCACCGGGCCCAACGCCCACCCGCAAGACCCGCTGGAGCCGTTCAACCGCGGCGTGTCCGAATTCAACGAAGGGCTGGACAAGGCGGTGCTCAAGCCCGTGGCCACCGCTTACCAGGAGGTGGCGCCCAGCCCGGTGCGCACCGGGGTGCACAACTTCTTCAACAACCTGCGCGACGTCTGGTCCTTCGTCAACGCGCTGTTGCAGGCGCGTCCGGCGGAGGCGGCCGAGAACTTCATGCGCTTCAACGTCAACACCTTCCTTGGCTTGGGTGGTGTGTTCGACATCGCCAGCGAAATGGGCATCCCGCGCACCACGCTGGATTTTGGCCACACCCTGGGCCGCTGGGGCGTTCCCTCGGGCCCCTACCTGGTGTTGCCGGTGTTCGGTCCGTCTTCAGTGCGTGACACCGCCGGCCTGGTGGTGGACCAGCAGGGCGATGTGCTGACCCAGGGCGTGGACCACGTGCCCACCCGCAACAGCGCCATCGGCCTGCGCGTGACCGACACCCGCGCCAACCTGCTGCGCGCCGGCGAACTGCTCGATGAAGTCGCGCTGGACAAATACAGTTTCACTCGCGATGCCTACCTGCAACGGCGCGAATCACAGATCCGCGGCAACGGTGCCCAGCCCGAAGAACGTTACGACGAATGAAACCCCGGTGACCGGGTGTAACGGTGCGGAACCCCCGTGCCACACCGGGTCCCAAGCAGGGACGCCAGCCCACCGCTAGCCGCCCTTTTGAAGGAAAACCAACCATGACGACCCCCACCCAGAATGCCTTGACCGACCGCCGCCAGTGGCTGGCGCTGGCCGCGGCCGCTTCGGTCGGTCTGGCCTGGCCGCTCGGGGCCTTGGCCGTCGAGGCCCAGGAGGCCCCCGATGCGCTGATCCAGCGCGTGGCCGGCGAGGTGTTTGCCGCGGTCAAGGCCGATGCGGCCATCCAGGCCGGGGACATCAACCGGGTCGCCCAGTTGGTCGATGCCAAGCTCATGCCCCACCTGAGCTTCACCCGCATGACCTCGTCGGCCGTGGGCCGTTCCTGGCGCCAGGCCACACCCGAACAGCGCCAGCGCCTGCAGGCCGAATTCAAGACCCTGCTGGTGCGCACCTACTCCGGCGCCCTGGGCCAGGTCAAGGACCAGACCCTGGTGCTGCGCCCCTCGCGCTTCACCCCGGCCGACACCGAAGTGGTGGTGCGTTCCGAAGTGCGTGGCCGCGGCGATCCGATCCAGCTCGACTACCGGCTGGAAAAAACCGCCACGGGCTGGAAGGTGTACGACATCAACGTCCTTGGGGTCTGGCTGGTGGACACCTACCGCGGCCAGTTCGCCCAGGAAATCCAGGCGCGGGGCATCGATGGCCTGATTGCCGCCCTGAGCGAACGCAACCGCGGCAACGCGGCCAAGTCCTGAGCCTGTGCCGAGCATGCCGCTGCCGCCCTTGCCGCCGCGCCTGACCCATGCCGAGGCCTCTGCCTACCTGGACCGCTGTGTCGCCGCGGCCCGCGCTGGCGGCATGTCCACCGGCGTGGCGTGGCAGCTCGACGCGAGTGCCTTGGCCGACTTCGATTCGTCCGCCCTGGCCGTGCTGCTGGCCCTGCGCCGCCGGGCGCTGGCCGCGGGGGGCCACCTGCAGGTGCTGGGTCTGTCGGCCCGTTTGCGCGACCTGGCGGCCCTGTACGGTGTGAGCGAATTGCTGCCCGCGTAAAATGCTGGGCCCATGTCCGCCGTCTCTTTCCAAAGCGTTTCCAAACATTACCCCACCCCCCGAGGCGAGCTGCATGCCCTCAAGGGGGTGAGTTTTGACATCGAGCCCGGTGAGTTCTTTGGCTTGCTGGGTCCCAACGGGGCCGGCAAGACCACCCTCATCAGCATCCTGGCCGGCCTGACCCGCGCCAGCGGCGGCCGGGTGACGGTGCACGGTGCCGATGTGCAGGCCGATTACGCCCAGGCCCGCCGCCAACTGGGCGTGGTGCCACAGGAGCTGGTGTTCGACCCCTTCTTTACCGTGCGCGAGGCGCTGCGCTTCCAGTCCGGCTACTTCGGCATCCGCGACAACGCCGCCTGGATCGACGAACTGCTCGAAGGCCTGGGCCTGGCCGACAAGGCCGCTGCCAACATGCGGCAGCTCTCGGGCGGCATGAAGCGCCGGGTGCTGGTGGCGCAGGCGCTGGTGCACAAGCCGCCGGTCATCGTGCTCGATGAGCCCACCGCCGGCGTGGACGTGGAACTGCGCCAGACGCTGTGGCAGTTCGTCTCGCGCCTGAACAAGCAGGGCAGCACCGTGCTGCTCACCACCCACTACCTCGAAGAAGCCGAGGCCCTGTGCGGCCGCATCGCCATGCTCAAGCAAGGCGAGCTGGTGGCGCTGGAAAAAACCTCCGACCTGCTGCAGCGGGCCTCGGCCAATGTGCTGCGCTTCAAGACCGACCACCCCCTGCCGGCCGATCTGGCGGCGCAGGCGCGCGTGACCGGGCGCTTTGTGCAACTGCCCGCGCCCGACGCGCTGGCGGTCGAGCGCATCCTGGCGCGGGTGCGCGAAGCCGCCGTGCCGGTGGAGGACATCGAGATCAGCAAGGCCGACTTGGAAGACGTGTTCCTCGACCTGACCGGCAGCAAACCCGCAGAGGAGGTGGCGCGATGAGCGGCTGGCAGACCCTGTTCCACAAGGAAATCCTGCGTTTCTGGAAGGTCGGTTTCCAGACCGTGGCCGCGCCGGTGATGACCGCCATCCTCTACCTGATGATCTTCGGCCACGTGCTGGAGGAACACGTCAAGGTCTACGGCACGGTCAGCTACACCGCCTTCCTGCTGCCCGGCCTGGTGATGATGAGCGTGCTGCAGAACGCCTTTGCCAACAGCTCGTCCAGCCTGATCCAGAGCAAGGTCATGGGCAACCTGGTGTTCGTGCTGCTCACCCCGCTGTCGCACCGGGCCTGGTTCGTGGCCTATGTGGGCTCGTCCATCGTGCGTGGCCTGGTGGTGGGGCTGGGGGTGCTGGCGGTCACCGTCTGGTTCACCGACCTCACCTTCGTGGCACCGGGGTGGATCGCGGTGTTCGCCCTCCTGGGCGCCGGGTTGCTGGGTTCGCTGGGCGTGATCGCCGGGCTGTGGGCCGAAAAATTCGACCAGATGGCCGCCTTCCAGAACTTCATCATCATGCCGATGACCTTCCTCAGCGGCGTGTTCTATTCCATCCATTCCCTGCCCAGCTTCTGGCAGCGGGTCAGCCACCTCAACCCCTTCTTCTACATGATCGACGGCTTCCGTTACGGCTTCTTTGGTCAGGGCGACGTGTCGCCCTGGGTCAGCCTGGCCGTGGTGGGGGCCTCGTTCGCGGGCGTGGCCGGCCTGGCCCTGCACCTGCTGAAAACCGGCTACAAGATCCGGCACTGACATGACTTCCGACGAACTGCATTCCCTCATCGCCAGCGGCCTGGCCTGCGAGCACCTGGAGGTGTCCGGCGATGGCCGCCACTGGGCCGCCGTCATCGTGTCACCGGCGTTCGAGGGCAAGCGCCCGATCCAGCGCCACCAACTGGTCTACGCCACCCTGGGCCAGCGCATCCAGAACGACGAGGTCCACGCCCTGTCGATGAAGACCCACACCCCGGCCGAATGGGCCACCTTGAACGGCTGAGCCATGGACCAACTGCGAATTGTGGGCGGCAAGCCCCTGCATGGCGAGGTGACCGTTTCCGGCGCCAAAAACGCCGCCCTGCCCGAACTCTGTGCCGCCCTGCTGACCGACCAACCGGTGATGCTGCGCAACGTGCCGCGCCTGCGCGACGTGGCCACCATGCGCAAGCTGCTGGAAAACATGGGCGTGCAGACCCAGGCCCACGGCGACCGCGGCGGCCTGACGTTGCACGCGCACGACCCCATCCACCCCGAAGCACCGTACGAACTGGTCAAGACCATGCGCGCCTCGGTGCTGGTGCTGGGGCCGCTGCTGGCGCGCTTTGGCCGTGCCAAGGTGTCGCTGCCCGGCGGTTGCGCCATCGGCTCGCGCCCGGTGGACCAGCACATCAAGGGCCTGCAGGCCATGGGGGCCGAGATCGTGGTCGAGCACGGCTACATGGTGGCGCAACTGCCCGCGGGCCGGACCCGTCTCAAGGGCGCGCGCATCACCACCGACATGGTCACCGTCACCGGCACCGAGAACTTCCTGATGGCCGCGGCCCTGGCCGACGGAGAAACCGTGTTGGAAAACGCCGCGCAAGAGCCCGAGGTGACGGACCTGGCCGAGATGCTGATCAAGATGGGCGCGAAGATCGAAGGCCACGGCAGCAGCCGCATCCGCATCCAGGGCGTGGAGCGCCTGGACGGCTGCGACCACGCCGTGGTGGCCGACCGCATCGAGGCCGGTACTTTCCTCTGCGCCGTGGCCGCCACGGGTGGCGAAGCCGTGCTGCACCACGCGCGCGGCGACCACCTGGACGCGGTGATCGACAAGCTGCGCGACGCCGGCGTGGCGGTGGACGAGGTGCCCGGTGGCCTGCGCGTGGCTTCGCCTGGTGCGGCCCAACTGAAGGCGCAAACCTTCCGCACCACCGAATACCCCGGTTTCCCGACCGACATGCAGGCCCAGTTCATGGCCCTGAACGTGGTGGCGCAGGGCGCCAGCAGCGTGACCGAAACCATTTTCGAAAACCGCTTCATGCACGTGCAGGAGCTGCAGCGCCTGGGCGCCAAGATCCACATCGACGGCCGCGTGGCCCTGGTCGAAGGGTTGGACGGGAGCGGCCGCTTGTCTGGTGCCACGGTGATGGCGACCGACCTGCGGGCTTCGGCCAGCCTGGTCATCGCCGGCCTGGTGGCTGAGGGTGAAACCGTGGTGGACCGCATCTACCACCTGGACCGCGGCTACGACCAGATGGAAGTGAAACTGCGCGCCCTGGGCGCGGACATCGAAAGAATCCAATGAGCCAGGCCATGATCACCTTGGCCCTGTCCAAGGGCCGCATTTTCGAAGAAACCCTGCCCTTGTTGGCGGCCGCCGGCATTGAGGTGCTGGAAGACCCGGAAAAGTCGCGCAAGCTGATTTTGCCCACCAACCGGCCCGACGTGCAGGTGGTGCTGGTGCGCGCCTCCGACGTGCCCACCTACGTGCAGTACGGCGGCGCCGACATGGGCGTGTGCGGCAAGGACACCCTGCTGGAGCACGAGGCCGAGTGGGGCGGTGCCGGCAACGTCGGCCTGTACCAGCCGCTGGATTTGAAAATTGCCAAGTGCCGCATGAGCGTGGCCGTGCGGGCCGACTTCGATTACGCCAATGCGGTGCGCCAGGGTGCGCGCCTGAAGGTGGCGACCAAGTACGTGGCGATTGCGCGCGACTTCTTCGCCAGCAAGGGCGTGCACGTGGACCTGATCAAGCTCTATGGCAGCATGGAGCTGGCCCCGCTGACCGGTCTGGCCGACGCCATCGTGGACCTGGTGTCCACCGGCAACACCCTGAAGGCCAACCAGTTGGTGGAAGTGGAGCGCATCATGGACATTTCCTCGCGCCTGGTGGTGAACCAGTCCGCCTTGAAGGTCAAGCGCGCCGCGATCCGCCCGATCTTGGACGCCTTTGCCCAGGCCACCGCGGGCTGAGCCCGAAACACCGCCGGCGCTGGGGCCTTGCCCGCTGCGCTAAGCTCAGGGCTGCATCCCTTGCGTTGCAGCCTTTTGTCGTTTGATGGAACCGACCCCATGAAAGCCACCCCGCCCGCGTTGCGCACCACCGACGCCGACTTCGAAGCCCAGTTCCAGGCGCGGCTGCATTGGTCCGCCGACACCGACGCGGCCATCGAGCAGCGCGTGGCCGACATCCTGGCCGATGTGCGCACCCGTGGCGACACGGCCGTGCTGGACTACACCCAGCGTTTCGACGGCCTGAGCGCCAGCGGCATGGCCGAACTGGAGCTGAAGCAGCCCGAGCTGAAAGCCGCCTTCGATGGCCTGCCCGCCGTGCAGCGCGACGCCCTGCAGGCCGCCGCCGCGCGCGTGCGCCGCTACCACGAGGCGCAAAAGAAGGCCAGCGGCGAAAGCTGGAGCTACCGCGACGAGGACGGCACCTTGCTGGGCCAGAAGGTCACGCCGCTGGACCGGGTGGGCATTTACGTGCCCGGCGGCAAGGCGGCCTACCCCTCGTCGGTGTTGATGAACGCCATTCCGGCCCACGTGGCCGGGGTGCAGGACATCATCATGGTGGTACCCACGCCCCGGGGCGAGAAGAACCCGCTGGTGCTGGCCGCCGCCCACGTGGCGGGCGTCAGCCGCGCCTTCACCATCGGTGGCGCGCAGGCCGTGGCTGCCCTGGCCTACGGCACCGCCACCGTGCCCCCGGTGGACAAGATCACCGGCCCTGGCAACGCCTACGTGGCCAGCGCCAAGAAGCACGTGTTCGGCACCGTGGGCATCGACATGATCGCCGGCCCGAGCGAAATCCTGGTGCTGGCCGACGGCAGCACCCCCCCGGACTGGGTGGCGATGGACCTGTTTTCACAGGCCGAGCACGACGAGCTGGCCCAGAGCATTCTGCTGTGCCCGGACGAGGCGTACATCGCACAGGTGCAGGCGGCCATCGACCGTTTGTTGCCCACCATGCCACGCGCCGAGATCATCGCCAAAAGCCTGAACGGGCGCGGCGCCATGATCGTGACCCGCAGCATGGAAGAGGCCTGCGCCATCAGCAACCGGATCGCGCCCGAGCACCTGGAGGTGTCGTCGAACGAACCGCACCGCTGGGAGCCGCTACTCAAGCACGCGGGTGCCATTTTCCTGGGCGCCTACACCAGCGAAAGCCTGGGCGACTACTGCGCCGGCCCCAACCACGTGTTGCCCACCAGCGGCACCGCGCGCTTCAGCAGCCCGCTGGGCGTGTACGACTTTCAAAAGCGCAGCAGCCTGATCGAGGTGAGCGAGCAGGGCGCGCAAACCTTGGGCCAGATCGCCTCGGTGCTGGCGCACGGCGAGGGGCTGCAGGCCCATGCCCGCGCCGCCGAGTTGCGCCTGCGCTGATCCCCTTTTTTCCCACCACGGAGCACGCACATGACCAACCTGAATTGGAAACACCGCCTGCGCGGTTTGGGGGGCGGCCTGCTGGCCGGTCTGGCCGGTTTGCTCAGTGTGTCCGCCACCGCGCAGGTCGCGGCGCCGGCGCCGGTCGCGGTGGGTGGCGGCTGCCCGCCTTTGCTGCAGCACACCTTCCCGCGCCTGCAGGACGAAAAGCCGCAATCGCTGTGCCAGTACAGCGGTCAGGTGCTGCTGGTGGTCAACACCGCCAGTTACTGCGGTTTCACCGGCCAGTACCAGGGGCTGGAAGACCTGTACGCCCGCTATAAAGAGCGGGGCCTGGTGGTGCTGGGATTTCCCTCGGGCGACTTTTTCCAGGAAAAGAAAAGCAACGCCGACATCGCCGAATTCTGCGAAAACACCTTCGGCGTCAAATTTCCGATGTTCGCCAAGAGCTCGGTGCGCGGCTCGGGTGCCTCGCCCTTTTACAAGCAGCTGGCCCAGCAGAGCGGCGTGTCGCCGAAGTGGAACTTTTACAAATACCTGATCGGACGCGACGGTCGGGTGGCTGGCGCCTACGCCAGCAGCACCGGCCCGGACGACGCCCAACTGCTCCAGACCCTGCAGGCCGAACTGGCCAAGCCCGTGCCGGCGCGGCGTTGATCAGCCGGCCGCGAGGATCTCGCGCAGCGCCGCCACCAGGGCATCGCACTGCGCGTCCGTGCCCACGGTGATGCGCAGGAACTGGTCGATGCGCGGCTGCTTGAAATGCCGCACGATGATCGCCCGCTGGCGCAACGCGGCCGTCAAGGCGGCGCCGTCGTGCGCCGGGTGGCGCGCAAAGATGAAGTTGGCCGCCGACGGCAGCACTTCGAAGCCCAGCGCCGCCATGTCGGCCACCAGCCGTTCGCGCGTGGCCACCACCTGGGCGCAGCTGCGCTGGAAATGCGCTTCGTCTTTCACCGACGCCACGGCCCCCGCCAGTGCCAACCGGCCCAGCGGATAGGAGTTGAAGCTGTTCTTCACCCGTTCCAGCCCCTCGATCAAGGCCGGGTGTCCCACGGCAAAGCCCACCCGCAAGCCCGCCAGCGAACGGCTCTTGGAGAAGGTGTGCACCACCAGCAGGTTGGGGTAGCGGTCCACCAGGGCGATGGCGCTGTCGCCGCCAAAGTCCACATAGGCTTCGTCCACCAGCACCACCGCGTCGGGGTTGCCGGCCACGATGCGCTCCACCGCGTCCAGCGGCAGCAGCCGGCCGGTGGGTGCGTTGGGGTTGGGGAAGATGATCGCGCCGGCCTGCTCATCCTCCCGCGGCAGGTAGTCCTCGACGCGAATCGAATAGTCCTCGGCCAGGGGCACGGTTTGGTGCGCCACGCCGTACAGGCCGCAGTACACCGGGTAGAAGGAGTAGGTGATGTCGGGGAACCACAGCGGTCGCCCGTGGTTCAGCAGCGCCATGAAGGCATGTGCCAGCACCTCGTCCGAGCCGTTGCCGACGAAAATCTGGTTCGGCTTCACGCCGTGGCGCTGCGCCAGCGCGGCTTTCAGCGCGTCGGCGTTCGGGTCGGGGTAGAGCCGCAGCGCGTCGTCTGTGGCCGTGCGGATGGCCTCCAGCGCCAGGGGCGAAGGCCCATAGGGGTGCTCGTTGGTGTTGAGCTTGACCAGGTTGTCCAGTTTGGGCTGTTCGCCCGGAACGTAGGGGGTCAGGCCGTGGACGACGGCGCTCCAGAAGCGGCTCATGGGTGTATGCGTGAGAGGGCGGGGTCGCCTTGAAGGTGGATGGTATCATGCCCCCCTGATCAACACCCCCCAGAAGCGATAGCCCTCATGCGGCAAGCCGAAGTCACCCGCAACACCCTCGAAACCCGCATCACCGTGAGCGTCCACCTCGATGGCACGGGGCGCTCGCAACTGCACAGCGGTATCGGGTTTCTGGATCACATGCTGGACCAGATCGCCCGCCACGGGCTGATCGATCTGGCGGTGCAGTGCGAGGGCGACCTGCACATCGACGGCCACCACACGGTGGAAGACATCGGCATCACCCTCGGGCAAGCCTTTGCCCAGGCCGTGGGCGACAAGAAGGGCATCCGCCGCTACGGCCACGCCTACGTGCCGCTGGACGAGGCCCTGAGCCGCGTGGTGGTGGACTTTTCCGGGCGCCCGGGGCTGCACATGGACGTGCAGTTCACCGCAGGCAGCATCGGCCAGCTCGACACGCAACTGGTGTTCGAGTTTTTTCAGGGCTTCGTCAACCACGCCGGCGTGACCCTGCACATCGACAACCTCAAGGGCGTCAACGCGCACCACCAGTGCGAAACCATTTTCAAGGCCTTTGCCCGCGCCCTGCGCGCCGCGCTGGAGCTGGACCCGCGCCAAGCCGGTGTGATTCCTTCGACCAAAGGTTCCCTGTAACTCCGACACCGTGTTCACCCGCCTGAACCGTTCCGAACGATGAACCGACAGACCGTGGCCGTGGTCGACTACGGCATGGGCAACCTGCGCTCGGTGGCGCAGGCCGTCATCCACGCCGCCACCGCGGTGGACCATGTGGACGTGGTGGTCACGTCCGATCCCCAAGTGGTGCGCGACGCCCAGCGCGTGGTGCTGCCCGGCCAGGGCGCCATGCCCGACTGCATGGCCGAGCTGGAACGCTCCGGCCTGCGCGACGCGGTGCTCGAAGCCGCCGCCAGCAAGCCCCTGTTCGGCGTGTGCGTGGGCATGCAGATGTTGCTCGACCACAGCGAGGAGGGCGACGTCGCCGGCCTGGGCCTGATCCCGGGCGAGGTGGTGCGCTTCCGGCTCGAAGGCCAGATCCAGCCCGATGGCAGTCGCTACAAAGTGCCGCAGATGGGCTGGAACCAGGTGTTCCACGACCTGGGTCGCGGCCCCGTCCACCCGGTGTGGGCGGGTGTGCCCGACGGCACCCATTTCTACTTCGTCCACAGCTTCTACGCCCGGCCCGCCCAGGCCGCGCACAGCGTGGGCGAGAGCGACTACGGCAGCCGCTTCAGCTGCGCCGTGGCCCGCGACAACCTGTTTGCCACCCAGTTCCACCCCGAGAAAAGCGCCGACCAGGGCTTGGCCCTGTACCGCAATTTCCTCCACTGGAACCCCTGATCCCTTTCCCTGCCCGACCGTACCGCCATGCTGCTGATCCCTGCCATTGACTTGAAAGACGGCCAATGTGTGCGCCTGAAACAAGGCGACATGGACCAATCCACCGTGTTCGGTGAAGACCCGCCGGCCATGGCCCGACAATGGGTCAACAAGGGCGCGCGCCGCGTGCACCTGGTCGACCTCAACGGCGCCTTTGCCGGCAAACCCAAGAACGGCGACGCCATCAAAGGCATCCTGCAGGAAGTGGGCGACGAGGTGGACGTGCAGTTGGGCGGCGGCATCCGCGACCTCGACACCATCGAACGCTACCTCGACGCCGGCCTGCGTTACGTCATCATCGGCACCGCCGCGGTGAAGAACCCCGGCTTCCTGCAGGACGCCTGCACCGCCTTCCCGGGCCACATCATCGTCGGCCTGGACGCGAAAGACGGCAAGGTGGCCACCGACGGCTGGAGCAAGCTCACCGGCCACGAGGTGGTGGACCTGGGCAAGAAGTTCGAGGACTACGGCGTCGAGTCCATCATCTACACCGACATCGGCCGCGACGGCATGCTCTCGGGCATCAACATCGAGGCCACTGTCAAGCTGGCCCAGGCCCTGTCCATCCCGGTCATCGCCTCGGGTGGCCTGTCCAACCTCGACGACATTCGCCGCCTCTGTGCGGTGGAGGGCGAGGGTGTTGAAGGCGTGATCTGCGGCCGCTCCATTTACAGCGGCGACCTGGATTTCGAAGCTGCGCAGAAGCTGGCCGACGAGCTCAACGGTTGACCATGAGCCCCACGCCGGCCACCTGTCGCGACACCACGTTCGCGGGCCTGCCGGCCTGGGAGCTGACGCTGCCGCAGGGCGATCGCGCGGTGGTGGCGCAACAAGGGGCCCAGGTGCTGTCCTGGGTGTCGGGTGGGCGCGAGCGCCTGTACCTGAGCCCACGCAGCACCCTGGACGGTCGTGCCGCCATCCGTGGCGGCATTCCGGTGTGTTTTCCCCAGTTCAACCAGCGCGGGCCACTGCCCAAACACGGTTTTGCCCGGAACCTGGCCTGGGCATTCGATGCCGCCGACTTCACCGAAGACTCGGCCCTGTTGAACCTGGCTTTGGGCGACAGCGCCACCACGCGCCAGTGGTGGTCCCAGGTCTTCGAGGCCCGGGTGCGGGTGCTGCTCACGCCGAGCGCATTGCGCGTGGGCCTGGAGGTGCGCAACACCGACGCCCAGCCACTGGCTTTCACCGGTGCCTTGCACACCTACCTGGCCGTGGACGACGTGGCCCAGGCCCGTTTGTTCGGTTTGGGGGGACAGGCCGAATGGGATGCCGTGACGGACCAGCGCCGCCGTGCCGACCCCGAATTGCGCTTTGTGGGCGAATTTGACCGGGTCTATGCGGCTGCGCACGGGCCACTGGAATTGCAGGACGGGCCGCACGGGTTGGAGATCGAGCAGGACTTCGACTGGGCCGAAACGGTGGTTTGGAACCCCGGTGCCCACAAGTGTGTCGCGCTGCCCGACATGCCGACCGATGGCTGGCGGCGCATGCTGTGCGTGGAGGCTGCCCAAGTGTTCGAACCCATCGAGTTGGCGCCGGGTGAGCAATGGGTGGGTTCCCAGTGTTTGCGTGTGGTGTGAGGCCGAGACAGAACTTTTGAAACAATGACGCCATGCTAGCCAAACGCATCATCCCCTGCCTGGACGTGACCGGTGGCCGCGTCGTCAAAGGCGTGAACTTCGTCGAATTGCGCGACGCCGGTGACCCGGTCGAAATCGCCGCCCGCTACAACGAGCAGGGCGCCGACGAGTTGACCTTCCTCGACATCACCGCCACCAGCGACGGCCGCGACCTCATCCTGCACATCATCGAGGCGGTGGCCTCGCAGGTCTTCATCCCCCTGACGGTGGGCGGGGGCGTGCGCACCGTGGACGACGTGCGCCGCCTGCTCAACGCCGGGGCCGACAAGGTCAGCTTCAATTCCGCCGCCATCGCCAACCCGCAGGTCATCCGCGACGCGTCGGCCAAGTACGGCGCCCAGTGCATCGTGGTGGCCATCGACGCCAAGCGCCGCCGGCCGGAAGAAGAGCAACGCCTGGGCGCCAACGGCCTGCCGGTGGGCCCGGGCTGGGACGTGTTCAGCCACGGCGGTCGCAAGAACGTGGGCCTGGACGCGGTGGCCTGGGCCACGCAGATGGCCGCGCACGGCGCCGGCGAAATCCTGCTCACCAGCATGGACCGCGACGGCACCAAGATCGGCTTCGACCTGGCGCTCACCCGCGCCGTCAGCGACGCGGTGCCGGTGCCCGTGATCGCCTCCGGTGGCGTGGGTGCCCTGGAACACCTGGCCGAAGGCATCCAGCAGGGCGGGGCCGACGCGGTGCTGGCCGCGTCCATCTTCCACTACGGCGAATTCACCGTGCGCCAGGCCAAGGAAACCCTGCGCGCCCACGGCATTCCGGTGCGGCTGTGAAGGGGGCTGGACGCATGAACTGGCTCGACCAAGTGAAATGGGACGACAAAGGCCTGGTGCCCGTCATTGCCCAAGAAAACGCCACCGGCGACGTGCTGATGTTCGCCTGGATGAACCGCGAGGCGCTGCAGAAAACCGCCGAACTCGGCCGCGCGGTGTACTTCAGCCGCTCGCGCGGCAAGCTCTGGTTCAAGGGCGAAGAATCCGGCCACGTGCAAACGGTGCACGACATCCGCCTCGATTGCGACAACGACGTGGTGCTGCTGAAAGTCACCCAGCTGGGCCACGAACCCGGCATCGCCTGCCACACCGGCCGCCACAGCTGCTTCTTCCAGCGCCACGAGCAGGGCGAATGGAAGGCGGTCGATCCGGTCCTCAAAGACCCCGAAAGCATCTACCAATGAGCGCCACCGACACCCTGGACCGCCTGGCGGCCGTGATTGAAACCCGCAAGCCCGCCCACGGTGGCGACCCGGAGAAAAGCTACGTCGCCCGCCTGCTGCACAAAGGCCCCGACGCCTTTCTGAAAAAAATCGGCGAGGAAGCCGGCGAGGCCATCATGGCCGCCAAAGACCTGCAGCACGGCCACGGGGACACCCAGGCCCTGGTCGGCGAGGTGGCCGACCTGTGGTTCCACAGCATGATCGCGCTGGCCCACTTTGGCCTGAGCCCGGCCGACGTGGTGGCCGAACTGGCCCGCCGCGAAGGCCTGAGCGGCCTGGAAGAAAAAGCCCTGCGCAAGGCGCAGGCCCGCGAAGCCGGCGAATAAGCCCCAACCCCCGGAGCCCCGGCCATGCAAGACGACACCGAACGCCTGCGCCGCCTCAACACCGTGGGGCTGATCAGCTACGTGCTGCACCTCATCGTGGCGGTGGGGGCGCTGATCCCTGGCGGGCAGTGGGGCCCGACCCTGCTCATCGTCGCCCTCATTCTGGACTTCGTCAAAAAGGACGAGGCCCAGGGCACCTGGCACGCCAGCCATTTCCGCTGGCGCATCCGCTCGGTCGTCATTGCCTTCCTGGCCTACTTGGTCACCTTCCCACTGTGGCTGCTGTTCGTCGTTCCCGGCTGGGTGGCGTGGCTGGCCATTTCCGCCTGGTTCCTGTACCGCATCGTCAAAGGCATGGCCCGCATGAATGCCGGCCAGCCCATGGAGTTCGCCGAATGAGTCACGACCCGCATTGCATCTTCTGCAAAATCGTCGCCGGCCAGATCCCCAGCCGCAAGGTCTACGAGGACGAGGACATCTTCGCCTTCCACGACATCGCGCCCTGGGCGCCGGTGCACTTTCTGCTGATCCCCAAGCTGCACATCCCGTCCATGGCCCAGCTCGCCCCCGAGCACGAACGTCTCATGGGCAAGATGATGGTGCTGGCGCCCAAGCTGGCGCTGGAGCAGGGCTGCAAGCCCTACCCGGAAGGCGGTTTCCGCGTGCTCGCCAACACCGGTCTGGAGGGCGGGCAGGAGGTGCACCACCTGCACGTGCACGTCATGGGCGGTCCGCGGCCCTGGCTCAAGGGCTGAGCCGGCACGGGACTTGCGTCGCCCCGGTGTGGGCGGTGGTCTTGTTTTTGGCGGGACCGTCACACATATCTGGGACAATCCCCAGCGCTGCGGGCGGCGAACCGGTCGCCCGACTTAGAATCCAACGCATACCCGGGGTACTGTTCCCCACACTGGAGTTTTGACATGGGTGCTTTTTCCGTCTGGCATTGGCTGATCGTCCTGCTGATCGTGGTCTTGGTCTTCGGCACCAAGAAGCTCAAGAACATCGGTTCCGACCTGGGTGGCGCCGTCAAGGGTTTCAAGGACGGCATGAAGGACGGTGGCAGCACCGCCGAGTCCACCACCACCGCGCAGGTGGCCCAGGACAAGGCCTCGGCCGACAAAGCCACCATCGACGTCGAAGCCAAAACCAAGGGCTGAGCCGTTCGCCGTGGGTTTCCTGAGGGGGGCAAGCCCCCCTTGTGTGTGATGCGTGCATGGAAAGCGCTGCATGATTGACTTGGGTATTTCCAAGCTGGCCCTGATCGGGGTTGTTGCTCTGGTGGTCATCGGTCCCGAAAAGCTGCCCAAGGTGGCCCGCACCGTCGGGACCTTGCTGGGCAAGGCGCAGCGTTACGTGGCCGACGTCAAGGCCGAGGTCAACCGCTCCATGGAGCTGGAAGAGCTCAAAAAGATGAAGGAGTCGGTCGAGAGCGCGGCGCGCAACGTCGAGTCCACGATCCACGACACCTCGGCCGAGTTCGACAAACAGTGGTCCGAGGCGACCGCCGGCCTCGAGTCCAGTGCCTCGGTCGGTTTCAACCCGTCCGACGCCGACTCCATCGGCATGACGGTGTTCCCCGAATACAAGCACCCTAAGAAGAACTTCCGGCTCAAGCAGAAGGCCGTGCCGCAGTGGTTCAAGGCGCGCACCGGCACCCGCACCCGGGCCCAGTCGGGCGCGGCCCGCGTGGCCCGTTTCCGGCCGAAAACCAAACCGATGTAAGCCCGAGCCATGTCCGAAGCCCAAGACAAGACCGACGAACTGGCCGGCACCGAGCAACCCTTCGTCCAGCACCTGATCGAACTGCGCGACCGCCTGGTCTACATCATGGCGGGCATCGGTGCGTGCATGGTGGCCTTGGCCATCTGGCCCGGCCCCAGCGGCCTGATCGACCTGATCGCCGTGCCCATCCGGGCGCACATGCCGCCCGACGTCAAGCTGATCGCGGTGGGTGTGTTCACCCCCTTCTTCGTGCCGCTCAAGGTGCTGATGATGGCGGGCCTGCTGCTGGCGCTGCCCTGGGTCATGTACCAGATCTGGGCCTTCGTCGCGCCGGGCCTGTACAGCCACGAAAAGCGCTTTGCCCTGCCGCTCATCATCTTTGGCAGCCTGCTTGCCTACACCGGCATCGCCTTCGTGCAGTTTTTCGTGCTCGACAAGATGTTCGGCTTCATCCAGGGCTTCACCCCGGACAGTGTCAACGCCACGCCCGACATCGCCTCCTACGTCGAAGCCATCTTGTCGCTGTACCTCGCCTTTGGCCTGGCCTTTCAGGTGCCCATCGTTGTCATGCTGCTGGTGCGCTTTGGCATGGTCACGCCCGAACAGCTCAAGAGCTTTCGGGGCTACTTCGTTGTGGTGGCTTTCATCATCTCGGCGGTGGTCACGCCGCCGGACGTGATCTCGCAGCTCGCCCTGGCCATTCCCATGTGCATCCTGTACGAACTGGGCATCGTCGGTTCGCGCTGGTTTGCCCAGAACGCCAAGCCGCCCGAAGCCTCGGACGAGGCCTGAACCCCTCGGGCCCGCCCTGTGGTGGCGGGCCGGCTTGCTCAGCGGGCGCGTCCCGGCGGGGTGCGGCGGCTGGGTGTGATCTGCAGCCGCTGCGGGCCGTCGCGCCGCTCCACTTCCAGTTCGGCCGGCCGGCCTGGGGGCAGGGCGGCCACCGCGCTCAGCAGCCCAGGCACGTCTTTCACCGCCACCTGGCCGACCCGGGTCACCACGTCCCCGGGGCGGATGCCGGCGAGGGCCGCGGGCCCATCCTGCAGCACGCCGGTGATGACCACGCCCTCCGTCTGGCTCAGCCCGAAGTAGGCGGCCAGTTCGGGCGTCAGGGTCTGGGGCTCCACGCCGATCCAGCCGCGGGTCACGGCCCCATCGCGCACGATTGCCTCCATCACGCTGCGCGCCGTGGAGGTGGGAATGGCGAAGCCGATGCCCATGGAGCCGCCCGAGCGCGAGTAGATCGCGGTGTTGATGCCCATCAGGTGGCCGTTCACGTCCACCAGCGCCCCGCCGGAATTGCCGGGGTTGATGGCCGCATCGGTCTGGATGAAGTTCTCGAAGGTGTTGATCCCGAGCTGGCTGCGCTCCAGGGCGCTGACGATGCCGCTGGTCACCGTCTGGCCGACCCCGAAGGGGTTGCCGATGGCCAGCACCACGTCGCCCACCTGCAGCTGTTCCGATTGGCCCAGCAGGATCACCGGCAGGTCGGGCAGTTCGATTTTCAGGATGGCCAGGTCGGTTTCCGGGTCGCTGCCCACGGTGCGGGCCTGGGCGCTGCGCCCGTCGCTCAGCTGCACCTGGATCTCGTCGGCCTCCTCGACCACGTGGTTGTTGGTCAGGATGTAGCCTTCCGGGCTGACGATCACGCCCGAGCCCAGGCCGGTCTGGGGTTGCGGGTTGCTTTGCTGGTCGCCGAAGAAGAAGCGGAACCACGGGTCCTGCTCGTGCGGGTTGCGGGCCGGCGCTTTGCTGGTGCTGATGCTGACCACCGCCGGCGCCGCGGCTTTGGCCGCGCCGCTGTAGCTGCTGGCCGCGACGGCGGCGCTGCGTTCGGTCTCGCCCACGTCGAACACCGGGACGATGCTGGCCAGCTCCGGGCGGCGGTTCAGCCACTGGGGCTTGAGGGTGGCGACGACGAACCACGCCGCCAGCAGCACCGTGATGGTTTGGGAAAACAAGAGCCAATAACGTTTCATGGGGGGCCTGTGTGGCGTGCAAGCTTGATGTGCGTCAAGTCCCGGGCGCGGCATCCGGGTTCAAATCCGGGGCGATCCAGACACAAGAAAAGCGGAGTGCACCATGAAAGCGATTGTGGACCTTTTTTCCACCGACTACGGCCTGTTGAGCATCGCGGTGCTCCTGTTCATTCCCTTCATGGCGTGGTGGTTCTACCGCTTCTTCACCCGCAAGATGGAAGAATCCGAACGCGCCCAGGCGGCCAAGCGACCCTGAGTCGCGCCCGCGGGCGCTGCGGAGCCCGGGGCGGGTGGGTGAGACAATCGACCTCAATCCGCCCGATTCCACCGCCATGCCCGACGCGACCGACCTGACCCCACCCCAGCCCATCCCCGCTCCCCTTGGCGACGGCGTGTCCCGTGATGCCGTGGGCGCTGCCCTCGACGCCTTGCTGGAGCCGGCCCGTTTCAAGGACTATGGCCCCAACGGCCTGCAGGTCGAAGGTCGCGAGCGGGTGCGCCACCTCGTCAGCGGGGTGACCGCCAGCCGGGCCCTGATCGAAGCGGCCATCGAAGACGGCGCCGATGCCATCGTGGTGCACCACGGCCTGTTCTGGCGCGGGCAGAGCGGCTGCGTCACCGGTTGGATGAAGCAGCGGCTGGTCTTGTTGCTGCGGCACGACATCAGCCTGTTCGCCTACCACCTGCCGCTGGACGCCCACCCCACCCTGGGCAACAACGCCCAACTGGGCCTGCGGCTGGGCATGGCACCTTTGCCCGAGCACGAGCGCAGCCGGTTCGGCGAGCAGGACCTGGGCTTCATCGGCGTGCCGCCGGTGGAGAGCGCCGCGCAGCTGGCCGCCCACGTCCAGGCCGCCCTCGGTCGGCCGGTGACCCTGCTCGACACCGCTCAACGTCCCTTGCGCCGTGTGGCCTGGTGCACCGGGGGTGCCCAAGGCTATTTCGAGGCGGCCATCGCCGCCGGGGCCGACGCTTTCATCACCGGCGAGATTTCCGAGCCGCAGGCCCACCTCGCGCGCGAGTGCGGCGTGGCCTACCTGGCCTGTGGCCACCACGCCACCGAACGCTACGGGGCCCCGGCCGTCGCCGCCGAAGTGGCCCGGCAACTGGGGCTGACGCACCGTTTTATCGAAGTGGACAACCCCGCATGAGCGCGCGCCTGCCCCTCGCCATCACCATGGGCGACCCGGCCGGCATCGGGCCGGAAATCGTGGCCCAGGTGTTTCGGCTGCGGCCCGAATGGTCGCGCGAATGCGTCGTCATCGGCGACCTGGCCACCCTGCGCCGGGCGGTTCAGGTCACGGGCGGCTTGTTGCCGGTGGCCGTGGTGGACGGCCCGGAGGGCGTGGCCGACTTGCCGCCCCGTTGCGTGCCCGTGTGGCCCGGCGGCGCTTTGGCCGCGCCGGTGCCCTGGGGGCAGATCGGTGCGCCC
>NZ_NWMV01000170.1 GCF_002837145.1 Macromonas nakdongensis
AGCGCGCTGGACAACGTGGCCATGCCGCTGTGGATTCGACGCACCCCGCGCCCGGCCGCGGCCGCCGAAGCCGCCCAGTGGCTGCAGCGCGTGGGCCTGGGCGAGCGGTTGCAGCACCGCCCGAGCGAGCTGTCCGGCGGCGAACGCCAGCGCGTGGCCATCGCCCGCGCCCTGGCCAGCCGGCCGGCCTGTGTGCTGGCTGACGAACCCACCGGCAACCTGGACCGCCAGACCGCCGACGGCGTGTTCCAGCTCATGCTGCAACTGGCGCGCGACCAGGGCACCGCCTTCGTGCTGGTGACCCACGACCCGGCCCTGGCCCAGCGCTGCGACCGCGTGTTGCACATGAACAACGGCCGCCTGAGCGCCGCCTGATTCCCTTGTCAGCCTCCCGTAGGGCCACAGGGTTTACACTAATCCATATATTCGCAATCAATCATATAGTGTTGGCATGAGCCACAGCGCCCCGCCCGTTCCACTCGATGCGTCCAGCCCCCACCCGGTGTTCGACTCGGTGGCGCGTTACTTTGGCGTGTTGGGCGAACCAACCCGCCTGCGCATCCTGCACGCGGTCTGCCAGGAAGAAAAGTGCGTCAACGACATCATCAAGGCGACCGGCATGGCCCAGGCCAACGTCTCGCGCCACCTGGGGCTGATGTACCAGGTGGGGATGCTGTCGCGACGCCGTGAGGGCACCCAGGTGTTTTACCGCGTGACCGACCACCTGTTTGTGGAACTGTGCCGCAGCGTCACCGCACAGGTGTTGGCCCGCACGGCCCCGCGCCCGGCCAGTCCCGACGAATTTCACGCCTTGGGCCTGGCCGCCCAGGCGCATGTCACCCCCGCCAACCCGAAGGAAACAGCAAGTGTCTAAAGACCTGAGCGATGTCATTGGGCGCGTCATTCCGGCGCCTGAAAACCACCTGAGCACCGAGTTGCTCGAGCAGGCGCGCAAAGCCCGCCGCAGCTTCATGGGCAAGGCCTTGGCCATGGGGGCGGGTGCCGTGGCCGGCACCGCCGCGGCCACCCAGGCCCTGGCGGCCGAGGGCG
>NZ_NWMV01000171.1 GCF_002837145.1 Macromonas nakdongensis
TGGCGAGTGGTCGGGTGGCAAAAATGCCGGTGTCGCGCAGCTGCCGCAGCTCGGCGGCGTTAGGGGCGGTGCGGCTGTCGGAGCTGGCGTGGTCCAGGGCTTCCCAGGCCTGGCGGTAGCCGACGCAGCGCATGGCCGGCAGCTCGGGGCCCAGGTCGCCGCGCGCGCGCAGGGCTTGCACTTCAGCCACCAGCCCGTCGGTCAGCATGGCGTCGAAGCGCTGGGCGATGCGCGCGTGCAGCCAGCCGCGCTCGGTGGGCTCCAGCGACAGCAGGGCGCCGGTCTGGCCGGCGATCTGCGGCGGCTGGCCGGGCGCGGGGTCGCGCCGGTGGTGGAAGCTGGACAGGGGCTGGCCGGTGGCGCGGTAGATCTCCAGGGCGCGACCGATGCGCTGGCCGTCGTTGGGGGACAGGCGGGCCGCCGTGCTGGGGTCCACCTGGGCCAGTTCGGCGTGCAAGGCCGGCCAGCCCTGGGCCTGGGCTTCGGCTTCCAGCGCGGCGCGCAGCGCGGGTTGCGCCGCGGGCATGTCGTCCAGGCCTTCGAACAGCGCCTTGAAGTACAGCATGGTGCCACCCACCAGCAGGGGCAGGGCCCCGCGCTGCCGGATTTCCGCGACCAGCCGCTGCGCGTCGCGGGCGAAATCGGCGGCGCTGTAGGCCTCGCTCGGGTCGCGGATGTCGAGCAGGTGGTGGGGCACGGCGGCCCGTTCCTGCGGGGTGGGCTTGGCGGTGCCGATGTCCATGCCCCGGTAGACCAGGGCCGAGTCGACGCTGACAATTTCCACCGGCCGCTCTTGCGCCAAGGCCAGGGCCAGGGCGGTTTTGCCGGAGGCGGTGGGGCCGGCGATGGCCAGCCAGGACAGGGGTGCGTTCATGGGGCGGCGGGGCGGACGACGGGCTGGGGCGGCGTGTGCGCCTCGCCATAGCGCTGCGCCAGGGTCCAGGCCACGGCGGCGATGACCACGCTCCAGAACCACAGGCCGTTGGTCAGCGGCAGCACGCCAGCTTCTGGCGTCAGGCTGCCGCCGAGCCAGGTGCCCATCAGGAAGGCCGCGACCATCATGCTGAAACCGCTCAGGGCCGAGGCGGCGCCGGCCGCTTGCGGGAAGGGCGAGACCGCGCCGCTTTGGCCGCAGGGCTGGTGCACCCCATGCGCCATGATGAACAGGTAGTAGGGCAGCATGATGGCCCAGGTGTTCTGCCAGCCCAGCCAGGCCAGCACCCCCAGGGTGCTGCCGCCCGCCAGGGTGAAGCCGGCGGCAATGGCCACGGTGCGGCGCACGCCCAGGCGGGGAATCAGGCGGCGGCAGAGCACGGTGCCGGTGATGTAGCACAGCGACATCGACAGCATCAGCAGGCCGTACTGCGTCTTGCCCAGCCCGAGCACGTTGATGAAGACGAAGGACGAGGTGGCGAGGAAGGTATACAGCCCGCAGTAGGACGCGGCGGCCAGCAGGGTGAAGGTCCAGTAGGTGGGGTGGCGCACGATGCCGTGCCAGATGCGCAGCATCTCGCGCGGTTCCAGGGCGCGCGGGTTGCGCTTGGGCAGGGTTTCGTGGAAACGCCAGGCCACCACGGTGAGGGTGGCGCCGCCAAACACGGCCAGGGCGCTCAGGGTGGTGCGCCAGCCGAACCATTCCGACAGCAGCCCGCCCAGCGGGGCGCTCAGGCAGGCCAGCACCCCCAGGCCGGTGAGGCCCTTGGACATCATCCGCGCCCCTTCGGCCGGGGCGTACAGGTCGCGCACGATGGCGCGGGCGCACATCACGGCGGCGCCCATGGCCCCACCCTGGACGCAGCGCCAGACCACGAGCTGTTCCATGCTCTGGGCGAAGACGCAGCCGATCGAGGCCAGCGTGAACGCCGACACGCCCCAGAGCAGGACCGGGCGGCGGCCGAAGCGGTCGGACAGGGGCCCCCACACCAGCTGCGAGACGCCAAACGCCAGCAGCAGGGCGGACAGGGTGAGCTGCGCCTGGTGCATGGGCGCGGCAAAACCGGCGGTCATGGCCGGCAGAGCGGGCAGGTAGAGGTCGGTGGCAATCGGTTGGATGCCCAGCAGCAGTGCCAGCATCAGCACGGTGGTGCCGCTGGACATGGAGGGACGGCTTTCGGTCGGCATTCGGGCGAGGTTAGCAGATGGTGGCGCAGGGGGCGGTCCGGTGGGTGTCAGTCCCTGGCCCGCTCGGGGTCGTGTCGGACGCGCCGAGGCCGGCGGCAGGGGCGGTGGGGTGGTCAGCGCCCGCGCAGGAACAGCGCGTCCAGGTCCTTCAGGGTGAGCTGACGCCAGGTCGGGCGGCCGTGGTTGCACTGGTCGCTGCGTTCGGTGGCTTCCATCTGGCGCAGCAGGGCGTTCATTTCTTCCAGCGTCAGACGCCGGTTGGCACGCACCGCGCCGTGGCAGGCCATGGTGGCCAGCAGTTCGTTGCGGGCGCGCCAGACCACGTCGGCGCCGCCGTGCTGTTCCAGTTCGGCCAGCACGCCACGTGCCAATTCGACCGCGTTGCCCTGGGCCAGGGTGGCCGGCACGGCGCGCACGGCCAGGGTCTGCGGTGAGAAGGGGGTGATGTCCAGCCCGAGCTGCTGCAGCGCCTCGGGGTGGGCTTCGGCCGCGGCCACCTCAGCGGGTGTGGCGGCGAAGGTGGCGGGGATCAGCAGGGGCTGGCTCTGCAGGGCCTGGCCAGCGCCGCCGTCCAGTTGCTGTTTCAGGCGCTCGTAGACGATGCGCTCGTGCGCGGCGTGCATGTCCACCAGCACCAGGCCCTGGGCGTTTTCCGCGAGGATGTAGATGCCTTGCAGCTGCGCCAGGGCTTTGCCCAGGGGCCAGGTGGGGTCGCTGGCGGCGGCCGCAGGCTCAGCGGGTGCCGCCGTGCCCAAGGGGCCGGGGGGCGACCAGAGCGCAGCGGCTTCGTGCACGGCGGTGGCCACGTCCTGCCGGCGGGGTGGGGCGGGCCAGTGGCCGTCGCGCGTTGGCCAGGCCGTCGGGTTGTGCAGGGGCAGGCCGGTTTGCTGAGTGGTGTGGCCCCAGGGGCGCGGCGGTGTGTCGAACGCGGCCGGGGCGGTGTGGGGC
>NZ_NWMV01000172.1 GCF_002837145.1 Macromonas nakdongensis
GCCGCAGCGAGCCGGCGCTGGTGCTGGAAGACGAGGCCAGCCTGCGCGCCTGCGCCGACGCCCTGCGCCCGCACGGCCCGCTGCACCTGGTGCTGGACGCCACCGGCGCCCTCACCCTGCCCAGCGGCCCGCCCGAAAAACGGCTGGAAGACCTGCACCCCGAGCGCCTGGCCCAGGCCTTCGCGGTCAACGCCATCGGCCCGGCGCTGGCACTCAAACACCTGGTGCCGCTGCTGGCCACGGGCGAACGGGTGGTGTGGGGCAAGCTGTCGGCGCGGGTCGGCAGCATCGGCGACAACCGCAAGGGCGGCTGGCACGGTTACCGCGCGTCCAAGGCGGCGCTGAACATGCTGCTGCAGACCGCCGCCATCGACATCGCGCGGCGACGCCCGCTGGCGGTGGTGGCCGCGCTGCAGCCCGGCACCGTGCGTTCGGCCCTGAGCCGCCCCTTCGTGGGCGACCAGGCCGACGCGCCCGAAGACGCCGCCCAGCGCCTGCTGGCCGTGCTCGACACCCTGCCGCCGCAGGCCGGCGCGCACTTCGTTGACCACCGCGGCGCGCCCATTCCCTGGTGAGCGGGGCCCGCCACGGACCGGCACGCGCTCACTCGTGGCGCAGCGCCTCGATCGGGTCCAGCCGGGCCGCGCGCCGCGCCGGGAAAAACCCGAACAGCACCCCAATGCCCGCCGAAAACGCAAACGCCAGCGCGTTGATGCCGGGGTTGAACACATACGGCACGTTCATCAGCGCCGACAGGCCCACGCCCGCGCCCACCGCCAACGCCATGCCGATCAGCCCGCCCAGCGCGGCCAGCACCACGGCCTCGATCAGGAACTGCAGCAGCACCTCGCGCTCCAGGGCGCCAATGGCCAGGCGCAGCCCGATCTCGCGGGTGCGTTCGGTCACGCTCACCAGCATGATGTTCATGATGCCGATACCCCCCACCAGCAGGCTGACCGCCGCCACCGCGCCCAGCAGCATGGTCATGACGCGGGTGGTGCTGGAGAGGGTTTCGCCCAGCTGCTTGGTGTCGAGCACGTTGAAGTTGTCCTCGTCGGTCTCGGCCAGCTTGCGGCGCTCGCGCAGCAGCTGGGTGATGCCGGCCTTCACCCGCTCGGCGTCCACCCCGTCCTGCATCGACACCAGCAGCGTGTTGACCCGGGTGTTGCCGGTGACGCGGCGCTGCAGGGTGTTGAGCGGCATCATCACCAAGTCGTCTTGGTCGTTGCCGAAGGCGCCCTGCCCTTTGGACCCCAGCACGCCCACCACCTCGCAGCTCATCTGCCGCACCCGCACCGAGCTGCCCACCGCCACGGCGTTGCCAAACAGTTCGCGCTGCACGGTGCTGCCGATCAGGCACACCGCGGCACCGGCGCGCAGCTCGTCCGCGGTGAACACCCGTCCCTCCACCACCGCCCAGTTGCCGGTGGTGAGCCAATCGTTGGTGCTGCCGATGATGCTGCTGGTCCAGTTGCGGCCCTGCGCCACCACCGTGGTGCCGGTGCGCGACTCGGGCGCGGTGGCCAGCACGCCCCCCACCTGGGCAGCGATGGCGTCGGCGTCGGCCGCCTTGAACGCCGGCGCCGACGAGCCGCCCGCCCCCGGCCCCAGACGCTGGCCCGGACGCACCTGCAGCAGGTTGGTGCCCAGCCCGGCGATCTGGTTCTGGATGGCCATCGTCGCGCCGTTGCCCAGGGTGACCATGGTGATGACCGCGGCCACCCCGATCACCACCCCCAGGATGGTGAGGAAAGAGCGCAACAGGTTGCGCCGGATGGAGCGCAAGGCCAGGATGAGTGTGTTGATCCACATGTCAGCCCCGCTCCTGCGCGGCCACCGCCGTGCCATTGTGTTGCTCCTGCTCCACCACCCCGTCGCGGAAGTGGACGATGCGGTGCGCGTAGGCCGCGATGTCGTGCTCGTGCGTCACCATCAGCACGGTGATGCCGTAGTCGCGGTTGAGCCGCTGGATCAGCTCCATGATCTCGTGGCTGCGCTGGGAGTCGAGGTTGCCGGTGGGTTCGTCGGCCAGCAGCACCTGCGGCTCGGTGACGATGGCGCGCGCGATCGCCACCCGCTGCTGCTGCCCGCCCGACAGTTCGGCAGGCGTGTGGTCGGCCCAGGCGGCCAGGCCCACCGCCTCCAGCGCGCGCTGCGCGGCGGCATGGCGCTGCGCGCGCGGTTCCCCGCGGTACACCAGCGGCAGTTCCACGTTTTCGCGGGCGGTGGTGCGCGCCAGCAGGTGAAAGCCCTGGAACACGAAACCGAAGTAGCGCCGGCGCAGCCGGGCCCGTTCGTCGCGCGACAGGGCCTGCACCGGCACCCCGCGGAACAGATATTCCCCGCTGCTGGGCGTGTCCAGACAGCCCAGCGTGTTCATGGCGGTGGACTTGCCCGAGCCGCTCGGCCCCATGATGGCGACGAAATCGCCCGCCGCGATGGACAGGTCCACGCCCTTGAGCGCCTGGAACGCGGTGGCCCCCTGGCCGTAGGTTTTGGTGATGCCGCGCAACTCGATCAGCGGCGCCGACACCACCGAATCTCCCGCCGAGGGCGCGCCGGGCGCGGCACTCATCGCGCCTTCTCCGCGCTCAGCTGACCGGTGATCACCGCCAGGCCCGCGCTCACCCCCTCGCCGCTGACTTCGGTGAAGCGCCCGTCGCTGATACCGCTGGTCACCGGCAAGGCCTGCGGCTGGCCGTCCTTCAGCACCCAGATCTGCCGGGCACCGCCACGGCCCTCCGGCCGCGCCGTCTTGGTGCCGCTGCTGGGTGGGCGCGGCATCATGCGCGACAGCACGCTGGGGCTGGCGGCGGCCGCGCCATTGCCGTTGCTGGGCGAAAACCGCAGCGCTGCGTTCGGCACCAGCAGCACCCCTTTGCGTTCGGTGGCCACGATGCTGGCGTTGGCCGTCATGCCCGGGCGCAGGCTCAGGTCGCTGTTGTCCACGTCCAGCGTGGTCACGTAGGTCACCACATTTTCGGTCTTGGTGGACCCGAAGGCCACGCGCGAAATCTTCGCCGGGTAGCGCCGCGCCGGATAGGAGCTGACCGTGAAGGTGGCAGATTGGGCCACCTTCACGGCGCCCACGTCGGCCTCGTCCACGTACACCTCCAGGCGCAGCTGGCCCAGGCTTTCGGCGATGGAAAACAGCGTCACCGCCTGCAGCGAGGCCGCCACGGCGTTGCCCGGGTCCACCGCACGGGTCAGCACCACGCCGTCGATGGGGGAACGGATCGAGGCCTTGGACAGGTTGGTCTCGTTGGTGGCCAGGGTGGCCTGGGCCTGTTGCACCGCGGCCCGGGCACTGACCTCGGCGGCCTGGGCCCGGTCCACCGCGGCGCGGGCGCTGTCCAGCTCGGCCGCCGACGGCACCTTGCCCCCGGACAGCTGGAACACCTCTTCCTGCCGGGCCAGTTGCGCCCGGGCTTCTTTCAGCGTGGCCACGGCCTGGGCCACCTGGGCCTGGGCCGCCGCCAGCGCGGCGCGGGCGCTGTGCACCTGGTCGGTCAGCTTGGCCGTGTCCAGCACCACCAGCACCTGGCCCTTCTTGACGCGGTCGTTCACGTCCACCAGCACCTCGCGCACCGTGCCCGACAACTCGCTGCCCACGTTCACCAGCCGCGTGGGCTGCAGCGTGCCGTTGGCCGACACAGTGAGCGTGATGTCGCCGGTGCGCAAGGTTTCGGTCACGTAGCCCGGACCGGCCTGCTGCTGCGCCCGGCCCTGGTAGTAGTAAGCCCCCCCCGCAAGCAGCACCACGGCCAGGGCACTTCCCCACCACACGGGGCGTTGCCACCAGCGCGGCGGCCGGTCGTCGCCCAGCAAGGTCGAGACATCGGAAACGGAAGAAGCGTCGGTCGGTTTCATGGGGCGGTGCGCGGCGCGGTGGCGGCGGTGGGGTTCGTGACAGGGGAAGGGGTCGGGTCGGGGCGCCAGCCACCGCCCAGGGCCTTGTAGAGGCGCACGTGGTCGGCGCTCCAGGTGGCGCGGGCGGTTTCCAGTTCGCTTTGGACCGACAGCAGGGTGCGCTGGGTGTCGAGCAAGGTGCCGTAATCGACCAGACCGCTGGCGTAGCGCTGGCGGGCCAGCAGCTCCGCGTTGGCGGCCGAGGCGGCGGCGGCCTCCAGGCGGGCCAGGCGTTCGCGGTTGCCCTGCAAGGCCACCAGGGCGTTTTCCACGTCCTGCAAGGCGCTCAGCACCGCGGCTTCGTGGGCCAGCCGCGCCTGCTCCAGCGCGGCCTGCTGGACCCGCACCTGCGCCTGGGCGGCGCCGCCGTCGAACAGCGAAGCCGACACGCTGGCCAGCACGCTGCGCGTCAGGGCCGCCACGTCGAACACCTCGC
>NZ_NWMV01000173.1 GCF_002837145.1 Macromonas nakdongensis
GCCAGTTCGGCGGTGTCCACCAGCCGGGCGGCTTCCGGGGCGGGGCAGGCCAGCACCACCCGGTCTGCCGCGTGCGCGGCGCCGTCCAGCAGCACGCGCCAGCCAGAGGGGCCGCGGTGCAGCGCCGTGACGCGTTGGCCGGTCCGCAACACGGCCCCGCGGGCTGCCAGCCACGGCACGGCGGCTTCGGGGAAGAGCTGGCCCAGGTCGCTGCGGGGCAGCAGCAGGTCGCTGGCGCGCCACGGCCCCCATCCTGGGCCCAGCAGCGCATCGCGCAGGACCCGCAGGAACACCGCCGCGCTGGCGTCCGCCATCGGGGTGTTGAGCGCCGCCACACACAGTGGGTCGATCAGGTCGGCCCGCACCCGGACGGACAAGCCCTGGCACAGGGCGTGTACGGTGGTGTCCGGGTCGCAGGCAAAACCCTGGCGCTGCCAGCGCAGGCTGTGGTGCAGGAAACCCAGTTTGTCGCGCCCGCCCCAGCCCTGGGCCAGGGCGGTGGCGGCCAGCACGTCCAGCGGGGCCGGCCAGCGCCGTGCCCAGGGGGGCACCGCCAGGCCGCTGCCGTCGGCGAAGCGCAGGTTCAGGGGGGTGGCGCACAGGTGCTCGGCCGGGCGCAGGCCGACGCGTTCCATCAGCGCCAGGGTTTCGGTGTAGGCACCGATCAGGATATGCTGGCCGTTGTCCAGCGTCAGCTGTGGCCGGCCTTCCGGGTTGGGCAGCTGGTCGGGCCAGGGCAGGGGCAGCGACCGGGCCCGGCCGCCCCAGTGCCGGGCGGCTTCGAACACGGTCACCGCGTGGCCCTGCGCCTGGGCCTCGACGGCGGCGGCCAGTCCGGCCCAGCCGCCGCCCACAATGGCGACCCGCATCACAGGCGGCCCAGGGCCTGCACCTTCCAGGCCAGCCAGAGCTTGCGCAGGGGCGTGAGGCCGATGCGCTGCGTCAGCACCGCGTGCGGGTCGGCGGCGATTTCGCGCAGCAGGGTGCGGTAGATGCTGGCCATCATCAGACCCGGTTTTTGGGCGCGCCGGTCGCTGGCGGGCAGCAGGGCGAGGGCGTCGTCGTAAGTGGCCAGGGCGCGGTCGATCTGGAAACGCATGAGCGCCCCGAAGCGTTCCGGGAAGCTGGCGTCGCTGGCGCTGCCACGTTTGAGGAGTTCGTGGGCTTTCACATCGAAGCGCTGCAGCTCGTTCACCGGCAGGTAGATGCGGCCGCGCACCGCGTCTTCGCCCACATCGCGCACGATGTTGGTCAGCTGGAAGGCCAGCCCCAGCCGGTGGGCGTAGGCGGTGGTCTGGGCCTCGGTCTGGCCGAAGATGCGGGCGGCGACTTCACCCACCACCCCGGCGACGAGGTGGCAATAGCGTTGCAGGTTGGCGTAGTCCAGGTAGCGCGACTGCTCCAGGTCCATCTGGCAGCCGTCGATCACCTGCAGCAGGTGCTCGGGCCGGAGGCCGTAAGTGGATGTGTGCGCCTGCAGGGCTTGCAGCGCCGGGTGATCTGGCCGGCCCGTGCCGAAGGTTTGCGCCACCTGTTGCCGCCACCAGTGCAGCTTGGTTTGTGCCACCCCAGGGTCGCTCACTTCGTCGACCACGTCGTCGATTTCGCGGCAGAAGGCGTAGAACGCGGTGATGGCCGCACGCCGCTCCGGGGGCAGAAACAGGAAGGCGTAGTAGAAACTGCTGCCCGAGGCCGCGGCTTTCTGCTGGACGTAGTCTTGGGGCGTCATGGGGTGCGAGTGTAGGCGCTGCCGGGACGCATCCACAGCGCGCGCCAGGCCATCACCGCCAGGTCGGGGGCGCCCAGGCGGGGGCGGGTTTCCCAGGTGCGCCAGCCCAGCGCCTCGATGCGGTCGAGCACGCGCAAGCCCCCTTGCACCACCAGCCGCAGCTCCCAGCCGGTGCGGCCGGGCAGCCGCAGCGCGAG
>NZ_NWMV01000174.1 GCF_002837145.1 Macromonas nakdongensis
GCGGCCCCAGACGGCCAAGCCGGCCAGCACCCCCAGGCACAGCGCCCCCAGCGGCCACTGGCCCCAGCGGCCGGCCCACCGGGCGTAAGGCGTCACGCCGTGGCGGCCCTCCACCTCGGCTTCCAGCACGGCGCGGGTCAGGCGCGGCAGTTCGGCCTGCACCCGGCCGCGGTGGTCGATCACCGCCGTGGCACCGGTGTTGGTGGCGCGCAGCATGGGCCGCTCCAGCTCCAGCGCCCGCAGGCGCGACATGTGGCGGTGCTGGTCGATCGCCACCGTGTCGCCGAACCAGGCCAGGTTGCTCACGTTCACCAGCACCGTGGGCGCCTGCGCCGGGTCGCGGAACGAGGCCGCCAGCTCTTCGCCGAACACGTCCTCGTAACAGACGTTGGGCGCGATGCGCTGCCCCGCCCAGGCCAGCGGCGGCTGCGCCAGCGCGCCCCGGCGGAAATCGCCCAGCGGGATGTGCATCAGCTCGGTGAACCAGCGGAAACCCCAGGGAATGAACTCGCCAAAGGGCACCAGGTGGTGCTTGTCGTAGCGGTAGGGGGTGGGGTCGGCCCCGGCCCAGCCGGCCACCGAGTTGGTGTAGCCGTCGGCCCAGTTGCCCAGCGGCACCCCCAGCAGCAGGGCGGCCGGGGCGCCCTGGGCGGCCTGCTGCAAGCCGTCCCAGTAGCCGGGTGCCAGGTCCTGCGGCAGCAGGGGCACGGCGGTTTCCGGGGCCACCACCAGCCCGCCCGGCCGACGCGCCGCCGCGGCCTGCAGCTGGTCGCCGTACCAGGCCAGGGCCAGCGGCACGCCACTGCCGGCTTCAAACTTCTCGTTCTGCGGAATATTGCCCTGCAACAAGGTGACCGGCAGGCGCCCGGCCGGCACGGTGTGGGCGGGCATCGCCTCGGCCCAGCCACGGCCCACCCAGGGCAGCGCCAGCAGCGGCAAGGCCAGGCCCACGGCCCACAACCGGCCCGCGGGCACCCGGCCACGCCCCGGGCCAGCCTGCCGCTCGCCCCCGGCCGCCCACGCCGCCAGGAAGGCGCTCGCCGCGCCCATGCCGTACACGCCCACGTAGGGCGCCAGCGCGGCCAGCGCATCGACCTGGGCGTAACCGCCCGCGCCCCAGGGGAAGCCGGTGAACCAGGTGCCCCGGGCCCACTCGGCCAGGGTCCAGAGCGCGGCAAAGGCCAGCGCCGCCGTCAATGGCCCACGCCGACGCCAGCGCCAGCACAGCGCCCCGGCTGCGGCGTAGTACGCCGACAAAAAGGCGGCCAAGGCCAACACCGCCAGCGCCGCCAGCGGCGCCGCCAGCCCGCCGTAGGTGTGCATGGACACGAACAACCACCAGAAGGTGGCGCTCAACCAGGCCGTGGCGAACACGCCGGCACGGGCCGCCGCCGCCCGGCCACTGGGCGCACGCAGCACCGCCCCAGCCAGCCAGGCCAGCGACGCCCACTGCAGCACCGCCACCGGCTCGCCCGCGCGCAGCAGGCCCCAGTTGGGGCCCGGCCAAGCCAGGGCCGCGGCCTGGGCCCAGCCCGCCGCCAGCAACAGCGCCCACGGGGCCCAGCGCCCCAGGCCCCTCGGCCC
>NZ_NWMV01000175.1 GCF_002837145.1 Macromonas nakdongensis
CGACGCTGCGCAGCGTTGTAGCGACTCAGATCGACAGCAACGCCGGTAAACAGCAGGATGTGGAAATGAGGGTGCCAGCCGTTGTTTCGGGCGCTCTTGCGGCCATGCGTGACCTCCCGCGCCCTGACCTGTCCGATATAGCCCATTTCGGCCATGATGGCCTTTGTAGCCCTATCGTTCCAGAACCTCTTGAGAGCCTTAGCCTGCTGGTCAAGAAGGGCCGCCAGCACATCGCCACGCTGGTGCGGCACTGTGAGCGTCAACAGGTGGACGTTGCCCCCGCGAGCCTCGTGGACAGCCATAGCGGCCAGCAGCTCAAGGCGACGACGTTCCGCAATCTTGGCAGCGCACACAGGACAGGCCCAGACGCTGGCGCAAGTCTGCAAGCCACTGTAATGGGCCGTGCCGTACTCTGGAGCCTTCCAGACCTTGATTTCCTGGTTATGGGCACGCAACCTCAAGCACTTGGCAGTACGGCTGTCAGGGATGATGCTGGCGGCTACGCTCTGGAGCTGGAACCGCTGTGACTTGACCGCCATCGGGTCAAAGACAGCAGGAGCACCGGGGCTGTGTACCGATTTTGCACCTATACCAAGGGGGGCACCATCACGGGACTTATGCCCCGCCGCCCAGCGTGTGCCGTATGCGTCAGCACTGCTTGACGCTACCGGCCCACGCTTGTCGGCATGGGCCGAGGTGTGTAGAATTGTTGTCATCGGTTGAAGTCTTGTTCAATCGGTCGCGACCCCGAGGTGTTGACGCACCTGCGGGGTCTTTTCCATTATGCCGGGATAGGCTCCGGCTCAGTCTTGAGGCTGTAGAACAGAATGTTCTTGCCAGAGACAAACGCGCCAACAGGGACACTGACGCGCTGTCCCAAGAAGCGCCGAAACGAGTCGATAGAGCGCACCTTAAGCGTGACCATATCCAAGCGCTTCTCGCCGCTTTCCAGCACGTTCTCAGCCAAGATTTGGGCGTAGTCGGTAGCTGGACGGACTTCGCCAGTTTCCTTGTCAGTGGACGCAGGCCGTGCAAACACGTTCTGAACAATCCCGTTGAGGGTCAACATTGCCATATGTGATCCTTAGAAATCAGTTCTCGTTGCCGCTTTCCCAAGGGTTTTTCTTGTCGCCCTTGAAGACAGACTGGTGGATGAAGTGACCAGAACGCAGGCGCAACTCCTCGACCATCTCAGGCGGCAAAGACTTCAGGGTAGTGTCAATACCGACTTCAAGAATACGGTTCATGAGCTTGTTACGGCTCAGTCCAGATTGTTCAGTCATGGCCTCAACCATTCCAAACAGATGGCCGTGAAGGCGTGTATGTACGGGGAAAAGAATTCCCGAATAGTCGGTAGTACCAGCCTTTTTGAGCAAGGCTAAAAGAAGATGAAGGGAAGAAGGTTCAAAGTCATCATCGTGCATGGTTCACTCCAAATAGTTAATTTGGCTCATTTTGTTGAGCAAGTCGAGAATCATACACGAATTACTTGTTTTTCAGGGCGCGAGCACTGGCCCGGTGCTCTACCAGGAAGGCCGCGAACCACAGCAGCACAGGCCACCGGCTCAGGTTTGACATGGGGGGCACGCCCCCCATACCCCGTAACAGTCACGATATTGCACACGTTACGGCGTAACGATATAATGACCGTTACGCAGTAACAAAGGAGCCGATCATGGCAAAAAGCAACGCAGAACGACAGAAGGCATACCGGGCAGGCCGAGCAAGAGCTGGCGACAACGGAGAGCTTCGCATCAACACCTTCGTGACCACCAGTGCGGCCCTTGGACTCAAGCGGCTAGCGAAGCATTACGCAGTAACGCAGCGCGCCATGCTGGAGCGGCTTATCGGTGATGCTGACAAAGCGGTGTCAGCACCTATGGACGATGCCGATTTTGAGCAATACCTGAGAGGTGGCGCCTGAAGTTACGCAGTAACAAACAGAACGAAGTTACGCAGTAACAGGCGCAAAAAAGGGGTGCAGACTGCACCCCTCGGAACATCAATACGTGTGATGCCGATCCACCGAATCACACCGATTCAGGCATGGGAAGACTGGGAAATCAGCTCCTGGAGCATTGCGAACTGACGATCTGCTAGCCCGGATATTTCACCGCAATCCGTAGAAACGAGGACGGCATTGCCCTTGAAATGCCCGAACATCGAGGTATCGAATCTGGATGAGAGGACGGGCAATGCCGAAACCAAACTGTACACCGCAAACAACTGCCGATGAGGTTGGCGTGATTGATTTTGGCCGACTGGGCCGACGCAAGATCGAGGGCCGCTTCGATGGCGGCAGCATGACCAGCGACGCTGGGGTGATGCTGCTGGCCGAAGTCGACCGCAAGCTGGGCTTGCTGGGAACGGCGGCGCGCTGCATTGCCGACCCGCGCGATCCGCTGCTGATCACGCACAGCGTGCGCGACATGCTGCGGCAGCGCGTCTATGGCCTGGCGCTGGGCTGGGAGGACTTGAACGACCACGGTGCGCTGCGCCGCGACGTGGCGATGCAAACGGCCGTGGGGGTGGAGCGCGATATCGCCAGCGCGCCCACGCTGTGTCGGCTGGAGAAGTGGGCGGACCGCGCCACGGCCTGGAAGCTGCACGAGCTGCTGGTTGAGCAGTTCATTGCCAGCTTCGAGAGTCCACCCGAAGAGGTGGTGCTGGACTTTGATGCCACCGACAACCCGCTGCACGGCCAGCAGGAGGGCCGCTTCTTCCACGGCTACTACGACAGCTACTGCTACCTGCCGCTGTACGTGTTTTGCGGCCAGCAGCTGCTGTGCGCCTACTTGCGCCCGAGCAACATCGATGGGGCGCGGCACACGGCGGCCATCCTCAAGCTGCTGGTGCGCCGACTGCGCCAAGTCTGGCCGGGCGTGCGCGTGGTGTTTCGGGGCGACTCGGGATTTTGCCGCCAGCGCATCCTCAACTGGTGCGAGCGCTCGGGCGTGCACTACATCGTGGGCCTGGCGCGCAACGCGCGGCTGCAGGCGCAGGTGGCCTTGGCCGAGCTCTGGCTACAGGACGAGTACGAGCGCAGCCGCGCCAAGCAGCGCTTGCTCGGCGAGTTCGACTACGCCGCCAAGACCTGGCCGCACGAGCGACGCGTCATCACCCGGCTCGAATGGGGCGAGCAGGGCTGCAACCCGCGCTTTGTCGTGACCAACCTGGACGGCGACCCACAGACCCTGTACGACGGGCTCTACTGCCAACGCGGCGAGGCGGAGAACCGGATCAAGGAGGCGCAGGTCGGCCTCTTTGCCACCCGCACGAGCTGCCAGGTGTTGCACTCCAACCAACTGCGCATGCTGCTGTCGGCGCTGGGTTACGTGCTCATCGAGCGGCTGCGCGCCTTGGCCCTGCAGGGCACCGCACTGGCAACAGCCCAGGTCGACACCCTGCGCATCAGGCTGCTCAAGGTGGCGGCTGTGGTCACGCGCAACACGCGGCGCATCCGGCTGTACCTGGCCTCGCACTGGCCCAGCGCGCCCATCTTCGCGCACGCCATGAGCCAGCTGCGCTCGCCCTGAACGCCGCGACAGCGCCTGGCCGGCGCGATGACACAAAACTGGCCCGCAACCCAAGCCGGGGTGGGGGTCGCTGCGTCCTGACAGGGCCGATGCGCGCGGGTGCGTGCCTTTGGCTCACGGCAATGACCCGTAGCGACCCCTCTTCAGGCATCAAAGTGATAAAAGAGGCAACGGGGTGGACTGCGGTGAAATATCCGGGCTAGGGCTTCGCGCCTCATCTTGCGTGCAATGACGACCGGATCGGCATCTCGCTCGGCTTTTCTCACGTCGTAAGCAGCACGGAACTTGTCCCACGTGATCGGGCATCCTTGCTCATTCAAAATTTCAATGAAACGCTTGTCAATATTGAATTGCATTGTTTGGTACCTCAAGAGAGGAGAATCTCGCGAATGTCTGCCAACAAGCCCACAGGCATGGCCACACCCTTGTGTGCCCCCTCAATGACATCAAAGAAGCGCGTGACCTCATACCAGGAACGCTTGGCGGCAATCTCCAGCACCAGAGCACGGCCATCGACTTTGAGCACGTCGCGCCACTGCTCCAAGGTGATCTGGCCCAACAATTCGGCCTCCTCGTCCACACGCTGGACGATCTCCTCATCCGTGGCATGCTCAACGGCAAGACGTGCCTTCAAGCCCGGACTCCAGACCAGTTGACGCTTACCCTTGAAGGCGTGGACGAACTCACGAAACAGCGCCGCCGCTTGAGTGTCCGACTTGTCGTCGAGGACAGAGCGCAGCAAATCGAACGGCGTTTCACCACCTGCACGGCCCTTTTTGACATGACCCTTCGTCATTTCGTCCTCAAGGCCCCACTTCGTGACGTAAGCAGATGCCTTTTTGCCGTTATCCAGCTTGAGGCCGTGCATCATGCTGGGAGTACCCAAGCCTGCATACTCGCAAGACTTGGCCCACACGAGGTAAAGGCGCACCTCCCAATCA
>NZ_NWMV01000176.1 GCF_002837145.1 Macromonas nakdongensis
GCCCGGCCCAGCAAGCGCCAGCCCGGCAACGCCCGCCACAGGCAGGCAAACGCTGCGCCGCCGCTGTGCAGCCGGCCGTCGGCGTCGCGCACGTGGAAGCGGGCCATGGCGCGCCGGCAGTCCAGGCCGTCGCCCAGCGCGGCGCCCGCGGCGCTCACGTCCACCCAGTGCAGGGCGTCGGCGCCGGCTTGGCGGCGGTAGTGCGCGATCTCGGCGCGGCACAGCGGGCAGCTGCCATCAAAGTAAACCGTGGGGGCGGGGCGTGGGGGCGGTGGCATGGCCGCATCATGCGGCAAAGCCGGCGACCGCGTGCGGCGCGGGCGGGAACATCCGGTATAAACCCGGGCATATGAAAGACACCCTCGTTCTGTACCACGCCGACTGCCCCGACGGCTTTGGCGCCGCCTACGCCGCCTGGCGCGCGCTGGGCGACCGCGCCGACTACCTGCCCTGCCAGCACGGCGGCGCGGTGCCCGCGGTGGCCGGCCGCGACGTGTTCATCCTGGACTTCGCCTTCGACGCCGACGTGATGACCCGCCTGCGCGCCGAGGCCCGTTCGATCACCCTGCTGGACCACCACCAGACCGCGCACGACAAGCTGCAGTGCCTGCACTGCGGCCCCGGCTTCAGCCTGCTGTTCGACATGCAGCGCTCCGGTGCCCACCTGGCCTGGGCGCATTTCCACCCCGGGCAGCCGGTGCCGCACCTGATCTCGCGCATCGAGGACCGCGACCTGTGGGACTGGGCTTACCCCGACACCCGGCCCTTCCTGGCGGCGCTGGACGCGCTGGATTTCGACTTTGAACAATGGGCGCGTTTCCACGAGGCCGCGGAAGACCCGGCGCAGCGGGCGCAGATCGTGGCGCGTGGCCAGGCCGTGGTGGACCGCTTCGCCCAGCAGGTGCAGACGCTGGCCGAAGGCGCTTTCCCGCTCGACTTCATGGGCCACCGCGTCTGGGCGGTGAACGCGCCCAGCGAATTCACCAGCGACCTGGGGAATGTGCTGGCCGAGCGTTCCGGCACCTTCGGGGTGATCTTCCGCATCGACTCGCCCACGGTGGTCAAGGTCAGCCTGCGCGCGGTGCGGCCGTTCGACGCCAGCGCGCTGGCGGTGCCCTTTGGCGGCGGTGGCCACCCGCAGGCCTGCGCCTTCCGCCTGGGCCTGGCCCAGTTGCCCGCGCTGCTCGACGGCAGCCTGCGGCCGTGACCTCGGCGCCCTGGGATGGCTCGGCTGGCGTGTCGCTGCACGGCGTCACCCTGGTGCGCGGCCGCACCAC
>NZ_NWMV01000177.1 GCF_002837145.1 Macromonas nakdongensis
GGGGCGGTCGTTCCGCCGTCGGTGGCGGGCGTGGCCACCACTTCGGCCTCGGCCACATACAACTCGTCCATGCGCGCGTCGAGCACGGCGAGCACGCGCTGGCCCACTGCCAGCGGTGCGGCCTGGGCGCGCGCGGCCTGGGCCACGGCCAGCAAGGTGTTCACCGGTAGCACCGGAAGGCCCGCGGGCCGGGCCGCCACGGCCAGGCCCTGCACGACCGCACAGGCGGTGCGCAGGCCGGTGAACGAACCCGGGCCGCAGCCGAAGGCAATGGCGTCGAGTTCGTCCAGGCGCCAGCCCACTTGGCCCAGCAGGGTTTGGATCAGCGGGATCAGGGTGGCCGAGGCCTGGGCCCCGCCCGGCCCCTGGTGCGCGGCCAGGGGCGCGTCGCCAGGGCGGCCCACGGCCAGGCTCAGGCGGTCGGTGCTGGTGTCCAGGGTCAGCACCCGTTCGGGGAAAGGCAGCGTCGCGGGCGTCATCATCGGGTGGGCGCGGAAGCCAGGGGCGGGTTGGGCGCGGCGGCCCGCACGCCGAAGACGATACCCAGCGTCACCAGCGCCAGGCCGATCAGCAGGTGGGGATGCAGGGGCTCGCCGAGGAGGCTGACCGCCCCCAGCGCCGACAGGCCGGGCACCAGCGAGGTGATCATGGTCGAACGCACCGGTCCGAAATGGCGCACCATCTGGGTGAAGGTGATGCCGGAAATCACCACCGAGCCCACGCCCTGGAACACTGCCTGGAACAGCCACTCGGTCCAGGGCGCGCGGCCCAGGCCGGAATCGATGGCCCCAAGCGCGGCCAGCAGGGCGTACACCGGCACGAAGGTGAGCGCCGCGAAGACCGAAATGGCCACCGTCGCCTGCACCGCCGGCAGGGCGTGGCGGCGCGCCAGGATGGAGTAGTTGGCCCAGGTGAAACCGGCCAGCAGGAACAGCAGGTCGCCTTTCCAGACGTCACCGCCGTCGAAGGCGCGCAACAGGCTGGCACCGCCCACCAGCAGGCCACCGCCGACGATCAGCCCCAGCCCCAGCGCGCGGTGGCGGGTGATGCGGTCGCGCAGCACCCAGGCGGCCAGCAGGGTGGTCCACAGCGGCAGGCTGCCGGGCATCAGCACCGAGGCGTGCGACGCCGGCGCGTAAAAAAAGCCGCTGTAGGCGATGCAGGCGTACAGCACGCCACCGACCAGCCCGACCTGCGCCGTCAGGCGCGCGCTCAGGGGCGACAGGCCGAGCCAGTCCGGGCGGCCTGGCTCGGTGGTGCGTTGGCGCCGCACCAGCCACCAGCCCCAGGGCAGCAGCACCGCTCCCGCGCCGACGAAGCGCATGAAGGCGATGTCGAACGGGGTCAGGTGCTGGTGGGCGGTGGCGCGTGCGACGACGATGAACGAGGTCCAGATCAGCACGGTCACCGCGGCCGCCAGCCCGCCCACGACGGCGGGGCTGGGGCGCTGGAATCGGGCAAACATGGGGGGATTATCGGTGCCCCGGATAATCGCCGCATGTTCCCTTCGTGTCTCCGCCGTTCGGCCGCGCCGGCGCGCTGGCGGGCCGCCTGTGTCGGCGTCCTGGCCAGTTGGGCGCTGGCCGCCTGGGGCGGCGGCCCCGGCC
>NZ_NWMV01000178.1 GCF_002837145.1 Macromonas nakdongensis
GGCCTGCAGGGTGCCGCCGGCCAGGGCGGCGTTCAGGGTGTGCACGTGCCAGTCCCCGGCCTGCCACTGCAGGTGGGTTTGCAGGCGCTCCAGGGGCAGGCGTTGCCGGTCGAGCGGGCCGGGGCGGCCATTGCGGAGTTCGCCGCGCAGGTGCCAGCCGATGCGGGCCAGGGCTACGCCGGGGCTGCGGGCGTCCGGGGGCGTGTCGCTGCTGTGCACGGCCCAGTCGCCGTCTAGCAGCGTGGTCGGTGCGCCGGGCCAGAGGCTGGCCAGGTCGATCCGAGCCAGCGACAGTTGGCCGGCGCGCACCGGCAGCGGGTCCCAGGGGTGCAGGGTGGCGTGGGCCTGGAGCTGGGGGGCGTTGGGGCTGGACGGTCGGGCCAGCGAGGGGGTGATGTCGAGGCGGGCCTGCAGCGTGGCCTGGGCGCCGGCCAACTGGCCTTGCAGGGTGGCCCGGGCTTGCAGGGGCAGGGGCGGGGCCCCGTCGGCGTGGGGGCCCTGGAGCTGGCCGTGCAGGGTGGCGGCCAACTCCAGCCGGCCTTCGGCCTGCACTTGGGCCTGCAGGCTGTATTGGCCACCGCTCCACGCCAGCCGGTCCAGCACCAGGGTGTGGTGCAGGCCTGGCGCGGTGCCGGTGGGCAGGGGGCCGTAGCGGTAGTGCGCGTCGATCGGCCCGACCGTAACGGCCGAGCCGTCTTCCCAGACCAGGGTGTCGAGGTGCAGCGGCAGTGCCACCTGGCGCAGCCAGGGCAGCGTCAGGCGGTCGGGAGGCGTCGGGGCCTCGGGCCTTCGGTCGGGGCGCTGGTCGTGCACGCGCAGGTGCTCGGCCGCGAGCGTGTCGATGGCCACGGTCTGGCGCAGCAGCAGCGCGGGCCAGAGGTCGGCGGGCCAGCGCAAGGCCAGGCCGCGCACCTCCACCTCCAGGCCGTTGCGGCGCCAGAGCAGGCGCTCCACACGGCCACCGGTGCGCAGCGCGCCCTGGACGCCTTCTACCGTCAGCGGGCGCTGGCCGGTAGTCGGGTCGGCCAGCCAGTCGGCCGTCCAGCCCAGGGCCTGTGCCAGCGACTGGGGGCTGGCGCTCCAGAACCAGGCGCTCAGCAGCAGCGCCAATGCGAGCGCCAGCGCCCCGCCCAGCAGGCCCAGGAGCCAGCCCTGGGCCCGGGCGGTGAGCGCCAGCAGCGTCCGGGCCACGCGCCAGCGCCCACCCACCGACACGGCCGGGCGGTCGGGCGGCGGTGAGGGCGGCGGCGCGCTCAAAAGGTGAACCCCACGCTCAGGTGCAGGCGCAGTTGGCGCCGGTCCAGGCCGTAGGCCAGGTCGGCCTGCAGCGGGCCCACCGGGCTGTTGTAGCGCACGCCGGCACCCACGCCCACTTGGGGGTCCAGGTCGCGGGCGCGGTTGGCCACCGCACCGGCGTCGCTGAACAGCGCGGTCTCCCAGGCGCTGCGCCGGCCCTGGATCCACCCCGGGCGCTGCCACTCCAGGCTGGTCACGGCCAGGA
>NZ_NWMV01000179.1 GCF_002837145.1 Macromonas nakdongensis
CGGCCTGCGCTGGCAGACCCGCGGCCTCCAGCCCTGGTCGCGCTGGGTCACTCCGCGCAACCCGCCGGTGGGCACGCCGCGCTTCGATACCCGCTTCTTCCTGGCCCGGCTGCCTGACGGCCAGCAGGCGGTGCACGACGACCACGAAGCCGTCGAGACCCTCTGGATCGCCCCGCGTGCCGCGCTGGAGCGCTACTGGGCCGGCGAGATCGGCCTGATCCCGCCGCAGCTGATGGGCCTGGCGCAACTGGCGCGCCATGCCGACAGCGCCAGCGCCTGGGCCGAGGCGCTGACGCGGCGCCCGCCCTTCATCCTGCCCGAGCACTTCATGGACGGCGAGCACCGCGCCATGTGCTACCCCGGCGACCCGCTGCACCCCGAGCCGGCGCGCGCCCTGCCCGGACCGACCCGCCTGCGCCTGGTGGAGCGGCGTTTCGAGCCCTTTGATGGCTTTGACGGGTGGTTCCGGTGAGCGCCGCCGCGCCGTTGACCGCGCCCACCTGGCGCTTCCTGGTCGCCCACCTGTCGCACCTGGTGGCGCTGGGCTTCGGTTCTGGCCTGAGCCGTCGAGCCCCCGGCACCGTGGGCACCTTGTGGGGTTGGGCCGCCTTCCTCGTCATCGAGGCGCTGTGGGCGCCGCCAGACCGGGTCTGGGCCGCCCTCATCGGCGGCGGGCTGCTGCTGGGCTGGTGGGCCAGCGTGGCCACGGTGCGCCGCTGCGGCGTGGCCGACCCGGGCTACGTCGTCATCGACGAGATCGTCGCCTTCTGGCTGGTGCTGTGGCTGGCCATGCCCATGGGCCTGCTGGGCCAGGCCGTGGCCTTCGGCCTGTTCCGTTTTTTCGACGCGGCCAAGCCCGGCCCGGTGGGCTGGGCCGACCAGGCCTTCAAGGGCGGCGGCTGGCGTGGCGGCTGGGGCATCATGTTCGACGACTTGGTGGCCGCTTTCTGCACCCTGCTGGTGATCGCCCTGTGGCGCTTCTGGTGAGCGGCGTCCGATGACCTGGCCCCAGCCCTCTGCCGTGTCTGCGATCGGCGCCGCCGATCCGCTGCTGTGGCTGGCGCCCGACACCGCACCGGTGCTGGCTGCCCTGGCCGAGCGGCTGCGCGGGCGCGGCGAGCGCCTGGCCACCGCCGAGAGCTGCACCGGCGGCCTGATCGCCGCCGCTTGCACCGCGCTCGGCGGCTCCAGCGACTGGTTCGAGCAGGGTTGGGTCACCTACTCCAACGCGGCCAAAACCAGCCAGCTGGACGTGCCGGCAGGCCTCATCACCGCCCACGGCGCGGTGAGCGAGCCGGTGGGCCGCGCCATCGCCCTTGGGGCGCAG
>NZ_NWMV01000018.1 GCF_002837145.1 Macromonas nakdongensis
ACGATTCCAGGACGCGGATGAAAGCGCGTATTACGAATACATCTGCAAGCGCAAAAACATCCATGTGGTGTACGTTGCGGAGCAGTTCGAAAACCCCCCCGCGTCAGAATAGTTGTCGCCTCCATAGATCAACCCCGGGGGCGGCGATGAAGGACAAACTTGGCTCGATACGGACAGACATTCAAAGACAGAGCGGTAGCGCGGTTGCTGCCGCCGGAGAGCGCAGCGATCGACGTGGTTGCGCGGGAGATTGGGATCGCTGCAGGCACCTTGGAGCGCTGGCGCGAGCAGGCGCGGTCCAGGCCCGCCCGAGGGCGGGCCTGGACCGCGGCCGGCCGGCTTGAGGCGGTGGTGACCACGGCGGCGATGAACGAGGCCGAATTGAGCGCGTGGTGTCGCTCGCACGGTGTGTACCCACAGGATCTGGCGAAGTGGCGCGCAAGTGCCACGACGGCGCTGGCCGCGCCCGAGGAACTGCGAGCCAGCCCGCAGGCCACGCGGGCCGACCGCAAGCGCATCAAGGAACTCGAGCGCGAGTTGCTGCGCAAGGACCGCGCCCTGGCGGAGACGGCAGCGCTGCTGGTGCTGTCAAAAAAAGTGCAGGCGATCTTCAGCAGGGGAGAGGACGAATGATCGGCCTCGAGGATCGCCAATGCCTGTCCCAAGAAATCGGTGTTGCGCATGCCGCAGGCGCACGGCTGCACCAGGCTTGCGAGGTCGTCGGCATCGACCTTCGCACCCTGCAGCGCTGGAAGGCGCAAGAAGGCCTCACAGCGGGTGATCGCAGGCCTCACGCGGTGCGCCCGCTGCCCAGCCATGCCCTGAGCGACAGCGAGCGCGCTGAGATCGTCCGGGTGGCCAATGAGCCGCGCTTCGCAGCCGTGCCGCCGGCACGCATCGTGCCCATGCTGGCTGACGACGGCGTGTACCTGGCCAGCGAGTCCACCTTCAGCCGCGTGCTGCGCGACGAGGGGCAGGCGGCGCACCGGGGTCGCGCCAAGAAGCCCCGCACAGTCCGACCGCCGACCACGCATGTGGCTACTGCGCCGCGACAGGTGTGGTGCTGGGACATGACCTATCTGCCGGCTGCGGTGATCGGCATGTGGTTCCACCTGTACCTGATCCTGGACCTGTACAGCCGCAAGATCGTCGGCTGGGAAGTGCACGCCACGGACGACTCCGTGCACGCGGCTCACCTGGTGCGGCGCACCGCGCTGGCCGAGGGCATCGCCACGATGCTGACCAAGCCCGTGCTGCACGGCGACAACGGCGCCACGCTGAAGGCCACCACGGTGCTGGGGATGCTGTACTGGCTGGGCGTCAAGCCGTCGTATTCGAGGCCTCGCGTGAGCGACGACAACGCCTATGCGGAGTCGTTGTTCCGCACCGCCAAGTACCGCCCTGAGTTCCCTGCGAAGGGCTTCGCCGACCTCGACGCCGCTCGGACCTGGGCCGCGGAATTCGTGCGTTGGTACAACGATGAGCACCGACACAGCGGCATCCGCTACGTCACCCCTGGTCAGCGCCATTGCGGCGCAGATCAGGCCATCCTGGCTGCTCGACACGAGCTGTACCTCAAGGCCCGTGAGCGCAACCCAGCGCGCTGGTCCGGCACCACGCGCGACTGGTCGCCTATCGGCGCAGTTACCCTCAACCCCGAACGCGACTCGGTCGTCGCGGACCACATGAAAGCAGACCTTAAACAGCCCTTGGCTGCATAAATCAGGCGACAACTACCTTGACACGCGCCG
>NZ_NWMV01000180.1 GCF_002837145.1 Macromonas nakdongensis
TGGCCCGTGGCCAAGGCCTGCACCCCCACGATGGGGCCGGGCCGCTGCGCCAGGTGGGCCAGCACGGCGCGCAGGCCGGGCTCGCCGCCGTGGTACAGCACCGCGTCGAAGGACACGGCCGGGGCCTGCCAGTCGTCAGCCAGCGCGATGGCGTCGCGCACCTCGGGCGGCAGGCGGTCACGCAGGGGCGCGGCCTGGGCCGGCCAGACGGCGCGGCTGCCCACTGCCAGTACCGCGGCCAGTTGCAGCAGGCGGTCTTCGTCGGTGTCGGCCAGGCCCAGTACCGCTTCGCGCGGGCGCAGGCTGTAGACGTTGCGCTCGCCGGTGGGGCCGGGCAGCACGCAGTCCACCCCCACGCGGGCGGCCAAACCCAGGTGGTCGCAGGCCGCGGCCACGGCCGCCAGCCCTTGGGTGCTGGCCCAGACGTGCAGCAGCCGCAGCGGCGCGGGCACCTGGGTCGCACCGCTTCCACCCGACCAGGCCACGGCGCGGGCCAGGGCGTCGCCCGGGTGGCGCGCCAGCAGGCGGTACAGGTAGAGCGGACCGCCGGCCTTGGGGCCGGTGCCCGACAGGCCTTCGCCGCCGAAGGGCTGCACCCCCACCACCGCACCCACCAGGTTGCGGTTGACGTACACGTTGCCGGCGTGCACCCGTTGCGACACGCGTTCGATGGTCTCGTCGATGCGGGTGTGCACCCCAAAGGTCAGGCCGTAGCCGGTGCGGTTGATCTGCTCGATCAGCGCGTCCAGCTCGCGGCGGCGGTAGCGCACCACGTGCAGCACCGGCCCGAACACCTCGCGCTGCAATTCGCTGATCGAGTCCAGCTCGATCACCGTGGGCGTGACGAAGGTACCGTACGCGGTGGCGCCGGGCACGCAGCGGGCGCGCTGGAACACGCGGCGGCCCTGGGCGCGCAGGGCCTCGATGTGGCGTTCGATGCCGTCGCGCGCTTCGGCGTCGATGACCGGGCCGATGTCCACCGCCAGCGCGGCCGGGTTGCCCAGGCGCTGTTCGGCCAGTGCGTCTTGCAGCATGGTCAGCACGCGGTCGGCCACCTCTTCTTGCACGCACAGCAGGCGCAGGGCCGAACAGCGCTGGCCGGCGCTGTCGAAGGCCGAAGCCACCACGTCGTTGACCACCTGTTCGGTCAGGGCGGACGAGTCCACCACCAGGGCGTTCTGGCCGCCGGTTTCGGCGATCAGGGGCACGGGCTGGCCGCTGGCGCCCAGGCGCTGGGCCAGGGTGCGCTGCAGCAGGCGCGCCACCTCGGTGGAGCCGGTGAACATGACGCCTTGCACGCGCGGGTCGGCCACCAGCTGGGCGCCCACGGTTTCGCCCCGGCCGGGCAGCAGCTGCAACGCCGCGCGCGGCACCCCGGCCTGCCACAGCAGGCGCACGGCCTGCGCCGCCACCAGCGGGGTTTGCTCGGCCGGCTTGGCCAGCACGGTGTTGCCGGCGGCCAGGGCCGCGGCCACCTGGCCGGTGAAGATGGCCAGCGGGAAGTTCCACGGGCTGATGCAGACCACCGGCCCCAGCGGCAGGTGGCTGGCGTTGTCGAACTGGGCGCGCACCTGGGCGGCGTAGTAGCGCAGGAAGTCGATGGCCTCGCGCACCTCGGCGATGGCGTTGGCGGTGGTTTTGCCGGCTTCGCGCACCAGCAGGCCGATCAACGCCGGCAGCTCGGTCTGCATCGCGTCGGCGGCGCGTTCCAGGCAGGCGGCGCGCTCGGT
>NZ_NWMV01000181.1 GCF_002837145.1 Macromonas nakdongensis
AACCGGAGTACGCTTGGCTCAACGACGTGTCCAGCGTGCCGTTGCAGCAGGCGCTGCGGCATTTGCAAACAGCATTCGGCAACTTCTTTGCCAAACGTGGGCGTTACCCACAGTTCAAGCGAAAGGGCGGCCACCAGTCGGCGGAATACACCGCCAGCGCGTTTCGGTGGGATGGTCAAGCCCTCAAATTGGCCAAGATGGACGCACCGCTGGATGTCCGCTGGTCGCGCCAAATTCCGCAAGGTGCGAAGGTCACGACCGTCACCGTGTCGAAAGACGCGGCGGGCCGTTACTTTGTCAGCCTGCTGTGCGACGACGTGGTCTGCACCAAACCGGAAGCACCCAGCCAAGTCGGCATTGATCTGGGCCTGACTCATTTCGCCATCCTTTCCGACGGCGAAAAAATCCCAGCGCCCAACGCTTTCCGCAAGCACGAGAAGAAATTGGCGAAACTCCAACGCAAACTCGCCAAAAAGAAGAAAGGCTCCAAGAACCGTGCCAAGGCCAGAGTGAAAGTAGCCAAACTGCACGCCAAGATTGCCGATGTCCGCAAGGATTTCATACACAAGCTCTCGACCCGGCTGATCCACGAAAACCAAGTGATCGCCGTTGAGACGCTGGGCGTCAGCAACATGAAGAAGAACCGCAAGCTCGCCAAGTCCATCGGTGATGCGGGCTGGGCCGAGTTCGTGCGCCAGCTCGAATACAAGGCCAAGTGGTACGGCCGCGAGGTGGTCAAGATCGACCGCTGGTACCCGTCGTCCAAGCGTTGCAGCGACTGCGGGTACACGGCACAAAAGATGCCCTTGAATGTGCGGCATTGGACATGCCACGACTGTGGCAGCAGCCACGACCGGGACATCAACGCCGCACGCAACATATTGGCCGCCGGACTGGCGGTGTCAGCCCGTGGAGAAGCTGTAAGTCCTGTGTCTCGTTGAGGCATGGGCGGGGTTCTGTGAAGCGGGAATCCTCGCCATTCATGGCGAGGAGGATGTCAAGCGCCGGTGGGTACCGCAGCCGCCCCGCACTGTCCAGCGGCAGACGTGCAAAAAAAAGCCACCCGCAGGGGGTGGCGACAAGGAGACAAGGAGACAAGGAGATCAATTCAAGCCAGCCACACGTGCTGGCGCCAAAGGGGCATCAGATGTAGTGCGGCATGCTGCGGCCTCCTACCTTGATGCAGCCATCGCTGCCCATCACGTTGTCGCGGGGGCTGGCCTGGGTGCGCTGCTCCAGGCCGGCCACGATGTTTTCTGCTATGCGTCGCGCCGTAC
>NZ_NWMV01000182.1 GCF_002837145.1 Macromonas nakdongensis
GGCGCTGGCTGCGGACGTCATCACCTCAGTGGGTGATGCCTTGCGCAAAAACCAGCTTGACCTCGAAAAATACACTCTGCAGCCTGCCTGACCTGCACACTGGCTGGTTCATGCGTGAGCTGGCCAGTATCCAGCGCCACCAAGGTGCTGTTCGTTTCCAAGCTCGATACCCTGGCTACCGAGCTTGGCTTCAAAACCCCTAAAGAACCTGCGGCACCTACATCTCCAACACTTGAGTCAACTTTGGCCCATGTGTTCGTGCAAAAACCCGTCCGCTGCAATAAGTCCTCACCTTCGAGCGTACCAGCAGCCCTGTACAGTCACGTTCCGACTTCGCAGCCATCTCCTCTCTCTTGCGTTTTTCTGGTTCGCCTGCCAAGATGCCGCAGGCTCAAGCCACCGCCCAAACAACGAAGAGTCTCATTGCGCTCAAACCACTGGAGCCTGCGCCCCCCCACCCAAAGCAACTGAATTAGGGTGGAAACTGCTAGAGGCGTGCAGTACCAAGACATCAGCAGTCCGACGCTCATCAAGAGCGCAAGTTCGAGAACCGAGGCAGCGGGTGCTATTTTCCAAGTTGAGTGGCGTTTTCGGCGGGGGCCACAAGGCTATGAACTGGGGTGGTTTGCCGGGCTGGGGGGTCAACGGTGGGCTACCTTCTTTGGGCAAGCGCAGTCGTTAACCTCATCCTGAACTTTCAGCTGCATACAAGTTACAAGTGATGAACCATCTTGGCTGGCTCGAACTTATAGCATTAGGTTTAACCTTAATATTGTCTGACTCCGGAATTGAAGCGCTTCAATTTTGACAAATAGCGCGAGTGTCAGGTACTTTGAAGTTCGAAGTGTCAAAATTTGCTATTGGGGCTCAATCTAGACACCAAATTGAAGCGCCTCAATTTTGAGCTGTGTGCTATCCTTATTGGTCAAAGCACTTACGATATCTTTTACTTATGCTAGAATAGCAAAAGCATCTGAATAGAGTTTGAGAGTAATAACTTTGCTTCCAATCGCTCTATACAACCGAACCATGAAAGCATAAGCATGACTGTTGTAGTTTTTGGCCACGAAAAAGGCGGCGTAGGTAAGACCTCGCTGGCACTGAACTTCACGGCTCTAGCCGCTGAGGATGGCGTTGATGTAGTTCTACTGGACACTGACCGACAGCAATCTGCGGCTAACTGGCTGGGCTTGCGAATGAACTCGCCCGAGCTGCGCAAG
>NZ_NWMV01000019.1 GCF_002837145.1 Macromonas nakdongensis
ATTTGGGTGGCCATCAGGGATCTGGTGAGCGTTTCGGTGCGGAGTCCACCAGGCCCTCATCCCATGCGCCGCCCGTCCAGCGCGCGCTCGGACAACTGGGTATCCACACATGAAGTGCGTGCCGCCGACGTCGCCGGGGCCAGGCCGACGTGGCCGCGCAGATGGGGGCATCGACCAACGACTTTTGACGTGCCCTTTTACCTTCTTCACAAAGCGGTACCGCGCTGAGTGCGCCGCCAGCAAGACTGTCGAAGAGGATGTTGGTTTGTAAATGTTGTTTTTGGAGCATTTGTTGTTGGTATGTGTTCCAATAACAGAATCATGCGCACGCCTTACCCCCTTTCCGTAGAGCAAGCCATGCTCGACCTGGGTCGCCGCATCGCCATCGCTCGCAAAGCACGGGACTACACCCAGCCGGAGTTGGCTGCAGCCGCGGGCGTTGGACTCTCTACTGTGGTGGGCATCGAGGGCGGTCACCCCGGTGCGTCCATCGGAAATGTCTTCCGGTTGTTGGATGTCCTGCAGTTGCTCGGCCAGGTGGATTCCCTGCTGGACCCTGCCCGCGATGAAATGGTCACAGAGGCGGGGGTCACCAAGCTCATGGGCTCCACCACCGCCTCGTCCACTGTCCGTGGGGATCTGATGCGCGGGAGTTCCCGATGAATTCGGTCCCCGTCTGGGTGTGGATGCCCGAAGAGACCGAACCCATCCTGGCTGGAGAGCTGCGAATCGAAGGGCCCCATAGGGGGCGCTTCCTGTACTCCACGGACTTCAGGTTGCATCCCAAGGCCACGCCTCTGGATCCGGTGTCACTGAGGATGGCGGGCGCCCATGGCGTTCCTGTGAACGCTCCAGAGGGCATTCCAGGCGTGGTCATGGACGCTTGCCCCGCCGGGTACGGCGAAGACCTTTTGCAGAACCTCCATGGTCGAGACAGGACGCTGACCCGGATCGAGCTTCTGGAACTGGGCGCAGGGGACGCAGCGGGGGCTGTTGCGGCCTGCGCCGACATAGACCGAAAGCTTCGCAGTCAGGCGCACAGCCTCGACGCTCTGAAGTACCACATCGAACAACTGGAGGCTGGCCAGCCCAGAGCGAGGGCGATCAAGGACATGCTGGGCGATATGGCCACCAGCGCTGGTGGTGACAGGCCCAAGGCCACGGTTGAGTTCGATGGCCGCCTTTGGATCGCCAAGATGCAGGCCCGCAACGACATGCCGTTTTTGCCGACGAAGGAATTCGTCTGCATGACCCTGGCGGGCGAGTGCGACATCACCGTCCCGGACATTCGTCTTGAGACCGTCGCCGATGTGGCCGTCCTCCTGGTGCAGCGCTTTGACCGACACGGCGACCCCAAGGCGCCCCGCAAGCGCCTGTATGCCTCCGCTCACACGGCGCTGCAACTGCAGCCCGGTGCTGTCGCTGGAGCCCCAGCGCGCTCGTACCTGGCACTGGCCGACAAGCTGAGGACCTGGTCGCGTCACAGCGACGATGTGCAGAACGACATCCGAGAGCTCTGGCGCCGCATGTGCTTCAACGCTCTGGTCGGCAACGGTGACGACCACCCGCTCAACCATGCCCTCTACCGAGTCAACGAGGCTTGGCGCCTGGCCCCAGCCTTCGACATCACACCACTGGTCGGCTACCGGGGCTCCCTCAGCATGGGGGTCGAGATCCGCGGGGGCACCGCCGTGAGCGTCGAGCGACTGCTGGAGGCCTCTTTGCGCATGGGCTATGCATCTGCCACAGAGGCCGCCCAGTGGCTGATCCAGGCCGCAGGCCGGGTGGCCCAGCGCTGGGAGCGTGATCTGGCGGCTGCAGGCGTAACGCCCGAGGCGATCTCGGGGGTGCGCAGCGCCTTTGCGCTCAGCGAGCAGCTCGCAGACAGCAGCGAGTCGGTCCTGCGGGAAGCCGAGGGGATTTCCAGCCCCTCACGCAGGCGGAAGTCTGCGATAGCCCAAAGCCATCGAGCCGGATAAAACACGCTGCCCGGCAACGGCTTTGCAGCAGTCGGCAATAGTGTGTTCGGCGGCAGCCACGGGCAATTCCTCAAAGTAGGGCTGAGAGCGGTTTTGCAGTGACCATTACCACCGCTAAAAAATAACTCAAGTGATTGATTTTAATGGGATTTTTTGGCCCTGTCGCTGTGGCCAACCTGTGTCAAGCCGTCAACGACATGTGTATGGGGCATGCGACGCCTTATTTTGATAAATTTGTAACAATTCGTTGATTTGTGGTGGCCAGGTTCGAAAGGTTGCCCGCAAAATCCCGCATGGCGCCCACGCATGGCGCCGACAGAGCCATGGCTACCGTCGTGTGAGGCGTGGTCCACTGGCCTTCAATGGGCGGGAGGGGTATGTCGCGAAATCCCAGCAATGCGCAAGTTCAGATCGACGATCTGTTGGAGCGGGCGGTCGCACAGGCGGGTGTTCACGCCGAAGCGGCGCGGGGCTGTTTGCACGAGGTGTTCGCTGAGTTGGCCCGGGGTTCGGTGTGGCCGGTGCCTTCGATAGCCAAGCCGGTGCTGGCCAGGCTGTGTGCCGAGGCGCTGGATGCGGGCATCGAGCCGCCGGTGGTTCGGCGCTTCATCGCGCACTGTGAACTGGCGCCGGAGCCGGGTGCCTCGCTGAACTGGCCTTGGCCGGTGCGGGTACACACCCTGGGCCGGTTTGCGGTGTTTTGTGATGACAAGCCGCTGACGTTCACGGGCAAGTCCCCGCGCAAGGCGCTGGAGCTGTTGCAGGCCCTGATCGCCCACGGCGGCCGCGAGGTGCGCACCACCGTGTTGATGCAAAGCCTGTGGCCCGAGGAGAGCAGCAGCAATCTGCGCAACCTGTTCGACAACACCTTGCACCGTTTGCGCAAGCTGTTGGGGCCGCAGGAGGTGCTGCACGTCCACAACGCCAAGCTGACGCTCGACGCCAGCCGTTGTTGGGTGGATGCCTGGGCGTTCAACCGTCTGACTGCGCCGTGCGCTGCGGCACTGGTGGAGCCCGGCCACGAGCGGGCCCCTGTGTCGGAGGCCGAGGCCCGCGCCGCCCTGCGCCTGTATTCGGGCCATTTTTTGCAGTCCGAATCGGAAGAGCCCTGGTCTTTGCCTTACCGAGACCGCTTGCGCAACCGCTTCCACCGCCTGGTCCGGGTCCTGGGTGAACACCTGGAGCAGGCCGGGGATTGGGAGGGCGCCGCCGAGATTTACGAGCGGGGATTGGAAGTCGACAATCTGGCGGAGGTGTTCTACCAGCACCTGATGGCTTGCCACCAGCGCATGGGCGAGCACGCCGAGGCCCTGCGGGTGTACCGCCGGTGCCGGGAGTTGCTGTCCATCGTGCTGGGGGTGGCGCCTTCGCCCCGCACCGAAAGCCTGCGCCGCGTGTCCCTGTCGATGGCGCCTTGACCCCAGGGTCGCGCGGGGTGGCGGCCGGCGGGACTCCACGATCTTTCCCATTTCTACGTGATCGCTAGGTGGCACCTGCCTAGCATGGCCTGAATTTCCGCGGTGTGGCGGATTCTGCCTGCTTTTCAGCGGGCGCTGGCCACGCCCGGGTTGGAGCGTCATATGGAAAATCAAGGTCCATCCCGCCGCAACGGCGGCCCGCGCACCCCATCTCTGCTGCCTTTGGGCTTTCAGCCCAGCCAGTTGTGGTCGAAGCTGCAGGACACCTACAGCCAATGGCGCGACAAGCGCGAAACGGCCGTGCATGGTGCCGATCTGACCGGTCAACCGCCCGCGCGCGTGCGGGCCCGCATGAAGGCTCGCGCCCGGCACGGCCAGGGGTTTGGCCTGGAAGCGGTGGAGCCGCGCTTGCTGTTGTCGGCGGATTTGTCGTACACGGCCGTGGCCGACAGCGATCTGACCTTGCGCTTTGACGATGGCACCGAGATGGTGCAACTGGTGGATTCCAGCTCCTCGTTCGTATACGACGACATCGCATTGGCCAGCATCGTGGGTGACGACGGTCGGATCGATCTGACCCTGGATTCGGACGGCCACGGCGTGACCTTGCTTCTGGACACCAGCCTGACGGACGCTGTCGGCGTGTCAGGCATCAAGATTGTGGGGGGAGCGGGGAACGACGACCTGACGGTAACCGGGGAGGGCGCGGCGGGAAAGGCGTTGACCGTTGAGGCGGAACAGATCACCGCGATGGGCTCGCTGAGTGCCGATTCGCTGACGTTCACGGCGCTGGCACAGTCCGACGGCTCGGTGCCGCTGGCCACGGATTACCTTGGCCTGTACCTGGTGGCGGACGCGAACGCGTCGATCGACCTGAGTGGCGCCACCCTGGACATTGTCGGGGCCGTGGTGCTGACGGCGACCACGGACGTGGACGTGGTCGCCAATCCGGCCACCTTTGGCAATGGTGCTTTGGCCCTCACCGGGCTGGCCGTGCTGGGTTCGGCCGAGATCAAGATGCACAACACCACCTTGAGCGCCGCCAGCCTGGACGCCGACACGGTGATGGACGTGACCTACCAACTCGCCACCAGCGGGCAGACGCCGACGAACGACGGCGAGGACGCGGCGGTCACCATCGTGTACCTGGAAACCGTGTCCAGCGTCGTGGTGTCGGGCAACGCCAGTTTGCAGGTGGACGGGGCCGTGGGCCTGAACGCCAGCACGCTGGCCAATGTGGCGGCCACGGCCGACGGTGGCGGTGCCGACTTCGGTGCAACCATGGCGCTGACCATCGTCAACCTCAGCACCCAGGCGGTGGTGACCGGCAGCGCCGCCATCACCGGGCGCAACAACAACGACGACCCCGACAGCGTGACGGTGGCCGCGACGCTGGGCAGCAGCATGACCAGTACCGCAACGTCCACGACCGGTGGCGCAACCGACGGCGGTGGCAGCAACCGTTCGCAGCAACGCCTGCAAGACCCCAATGGCGATGCCGACACCAGCGACCAGGTGTCCACTGGCGACGGCGGGCTCAACTTCGCCGGTGCGCTGGCGTTGTCGTTTTATGACAGCGACACCGAGGCCCGGGTGGACACGGGGGGCAATTTGCGTTCGGCCAACGCCCTGGCGGTGCACGCCCTGGCCACCGAGACCGTGAGCACCAGCGCCAACGGCACCAACACCGGCGACACGGCCGATGGGGTTGGCGTGGCCGTGGCCTTTGCCAAGACCGACAGCCACACCCGCGCGGTGGTGGGTGGTTCGTCCCTGATTCATGCCGCGGGTGGCGTGGACGTGGATGCCGAACTGGCGGGGGGCGACAGCTTCACCGTCAGCGCGGTGTCGGGCGCCGGTGATGCCAGTGAGCTGGGCGTGGCGGGCGCGGTGGCCATCCATGTGCTGGACACGGCCGCCACGGCGGAGGTGACGGGCACCACTGTGCTGGATGCAGGCACCAACCTGACGGTGAGTGCCAGCAACACCACCCACGCCAGCACCACCGCGGCGCCCCATGACACCGGCGTGGTGTCGGAAAACGGCATCGGGGCTTCGCTGGCCGTGGCGGCCATCGACAACAGCAGCACCGCGCGCCTGGCCAATGGCGCCACGCTGAGCGGCGCGGGCGATGTCACCCTGTCTGCCACCGGCCACTACACCCTCGACACCACGGCCACGGCGGGCGGTGGCGGTTCCAGCGTGGGTATTGGTGGGGCGTTTGCCATCACCGTGGCCAGCAACACCACCCAGGCCTATGTGGGCACGGGCGACCTGCTGGACATCAGCGGCTCGTTGGAGGCCCTGGTGCAGCACCACGGTGCCACCACGACCACTGCCGACGGCGATGCCTTGGGCGGTGACACGGCGGTGGGGGCGGCCATTGCGCTGAGCTTTGTGGACGACGTGGCCGAAGCCTACCTTGCGCGCGATGTGACGGCCGGTGGCCGCGTGAACTTGCACGTGGATGCCGACGCCAGCGTCAGCACCACGGCCACCGCGTCGGCGGGTGGTGCCGATGCGGAGGAAGACTCCGACAACAACGGCGACAGCACCGACGACACGGCCGACAAGCAATTGGGCAAGCAGGTGGACTTGGCCAACGACACGTCGGGCAAGAGCAACTCGACCGGGCAGTCCGCCAGCGACGGTGGCGGAGGCTCCGTGGGCGTGGCGGCCGCACTGGCGCTGAACGTGTCGTCGGCCAGTGCGCGGGCGCTCATCCTCGGGGGCAGCACGGTCACGGCCGGTGACGAGGTGGTGTTGAGCAGCGCGCTGGACGCCGACGCCGAGGCGGTGGCCGACGGGGCGGCCACGACGGGCGAGGCCAGCGACACCGCGGTGGGCGTGGCCGTGGCCATCAACGTGTCCAACGTGGAGAACACCGCCTTGCTGGGGGCCGGAGCCTTCGTGGCCAGCCAGGGCTTTGGCGCCAGCGCCACCATGAAGGGGGGCGACACGGCGCGGCACAAAACCAAGGCCAAGGCGACCTCGGGTGCCAGCGCGGGCGAGACCGGTGTGGCCGGTTCCTTCGCGTTGAACGTGAGCAACCAGGGCAGCGCTTCGGGCACGCGCGCCGCGATCGACGGTTCGGTGGAAGCGGGCAACGGCGACGTGAGGATCGAAGCCGAGAACCTGACCGAGAACACCGTGGAAGCCACGGCAGCGGTCACTGGCGACGCGGCCACGGGCGTGGGCGTGTCCCTCGGCATCCACGTGGTGGACAACGTGACCGAGGCTCAGATCCTGGGCGCGCTCACCGGCGGTGACGACGTGACCCTGGTGGCGACGGGCGAGCACGACACCACCACCACCGCCTCGGGTGGTGCCAACCCGACCGCCCCAGATGCCACGGGTGTGGGTGGCTCCTTTGCCATCACCGTGGCAGACAACCGCACACTGGCCCAGTTGGACGGGGGCGATGCACTTGACGTCGGCGGCAGCCTGACGGCCTCCGCCCACCACCACGGCCACACCCTGACCCACGCCGACGGCGATGCCGCTGGCAGCACGGCGGTGGGGGCTGCGATTGCCCTGAGCTTTGTGGACGACGTGGCCGAAGCCAGCACGCTGCGCAGCATCACCGCCGATGGGGCGGTGGGCTTTGCCGCGCACGCGGACGGCAGCGCCGAGGCGCTGGCCACGGCCTCGGTGGCCGGGGCCAGCAGCGACGAAGATGAAGGCGGCGGCACCGCCAACGAACAACTGACCAAGCAAAAGAGCACCGCCAACGACAAGGCTGGCCCTGGTGCGGCCACGACGCCCACAGAGGCCAGTGCCGACGATGGCAGTGGCGGCTCGGTCGGCGTGGCGGCGGCGTTGGCGCTCAACGTGTCCAGTGCCAGCGCCGAGGCGCTGCTCAGCGGGCCCAGCGTGGTGGTGACCGCGGACGGCGGCGCGGTGACGTTGGCCTCGTCGAACAACATGGACGCCCTGGCCAGTGCGGACGGCTCGCCCGTGGAACTGGACCCGGGCGCCGATCCCGGCGACCCCGCCGCCACGGCGGTGGGCGCGGCGGTGGCCATCAACGTGGCCGACATGCGCAACGTGGCGTTGGTGACCAGCGGCGTCACGGTGAGCGGTGTGGGCTTCAGCGCCACGGCCACGATGAAGGACGTGGAGGGCGACGAGCTGCACCGTTTTGGCGCCATGGCCAAGTCGGGCGCCGCGGCCGGCGAGACCGGCGTGGCTGGCTCCTTCGCGCTGAACATCGTCAACCCGGCCAGCGGGTCGGTGACGGAGGCGGCGGTCAAGACAGGGGCTTCTGTCGATGCAAACTTTGGCAGCGTCACCATCACGGCTGGGAATCTCAGTGAGAGCGAGGCGTGCGCCGAGGCATCTGCCACTGCAGGCAAGACTGGCGTGGGCGCGTCCATCGCTATTCATGTGATCGACCACGTGACCGAGGCGCAGATCGAAAGTAGCGCCACGCTCAGCGAGGGCCAGAACGTCACCCTGAGCGCCACCGGGCAGCACGACAACACCACCTACGCCCAGGGCGGTGCGGGAGGCGAAAACGCCACCACCGCGGTGGGCGGCTCGTTCGCCCTGACCATTGCCGACCAGAACACGCTGGCCAGCGTGGGCACTGGGGCGGGCCTGGACATCACCGGCAGCTTCAGCGCCACGGCCACGCACCACGGGTTTACCGAGACCGAGGCCGAAGGCAAGGCCGAAGCGGCCGACACGGCGGTGGGCGCAGCCATTGCCTTGAGCTTCGTGGACGATTCCGCGAAGGCCACGGTGTCGCGCAGCATCACGGCCGATGGCTCGGTGGCCTTGACGGCCAGCACCGACGGCGTCACCCTGGCCCAGGCCACTGCTTCCGCCAAGGGGGCGGACAAGGATGAGGAATCTGCCAAGGCTGGCGGCGACAGTGCCGACCAGCAGGTGGGCAAACAGACGCAAGTGGCCAACAGCAAGAACGCCGGGGCGGACAAGTCTGCTGGGGCAAATGCGTCTGCCAACGACGGCAGCGGAGGTTCGGTCGGGGTCGGTGCGGCGGTGGCGCTCAATATTGCCAAGAGCACCGCAGAGGCCTCCATCCTTGGGGGCGGCACCCACATCGTGGCCGATGCGGATGACGATGCCACCGGTGGCGTGACGCTGCTGTCCAGCAACAACATGGACGCCCGGGCCATCGCCGACGGCCAAGCGGTGGGGGGCACGGTCACGACGGCGGTGGGGATTGCCGTGGCCGTCAACGTGGCGGACATGCGCAACAGTGCTGCCGTGGCCACGGGGGTCGAGGTGGATGGCCATGGATTCTCGGCACGGGCCTTGATGAAGACGGTGAACGGTGACAGCACCCACCGTTACGAGGCCAAAGCCACCTCGGGTGCGGGGGGGGCCGACACGGAAACCGGTGTGGCAGGCTCCTTTGCACTGAACATTGTCAACCCGGCTGCGGCGTCTGTGACCGAGGCCGCCATCCGCTCGGGGGCCGATGTGGATGCCCGAGCCGGCGATGTCGTCATTCGGGCCGAGAGCACCACGGATTCCAAGGTGCGCGCCGAGGCAGCTACCACCGGGGGCAGCGATGCCACTGGGGTGGGCGCCTCGATTGCGGTGCACGTGGTTGACAACGATGTGCGAGCACGCATTGAGAGTGGCGGTGTGCTGCGTGGCGGGGACGACCTGACCCTGTCCGCCACCGGCCACCACACCACCACCACCTATGCCGCGGGCGGCGCCAGTGGCGGGGGCACCAGCGTGGGGGGCTCGTTCGCCATCACCGTGGCCGATGGCAACCACACCGACGCCAGCGTGGGCACCTCCGGCACGGCCCTGGATATCACCGGCAACTACAGTGCCAGCGCCACGCACACGGGCGTGACGAACACCACGGCCAAGGGCAATGCCACGGGCAACACCGCCATTGGCGCGGCAATTGCCTTGAACATCGTGGACGACCAGGGCGCGGCCACCCTGAACCGCAACCTCACGGCCGATGGCGATGTGTTGCTGCAGGCGGTGGTGGGTGGGGCCTCCTTTGCCAAGGCCGAGTCCTCGGCCGCAGGGGCCAAGAAAGACGACGGCGGCAACAGCAAGGCCGACGGCCAGATCTCGCAACAAAAATCGCTGGCCGACCAAAAGAACGGTGCGGGCAGCAATGTGAACACCGGTCCCTCGGCCTCCACCAACACCAGTGGCACCGGCGGAGGTGAACAGCAAGTGAGTGTGGCGGCCTCGCTGGGCCTGAACGTGGCCGAGGCCACCGCGCGCACGGCCGTCTTGGCCGGGCGCACCGTCATCGCTGGGGATGGTGTGGGCGCGGGAGATGTGGCCTTGCGTTCCTCGAACCACATGGATGCCCGTGCCGACGCCGACGGCTCGGCCAAAGCCACTTCGTCCGACGGCAGCACGGCTGTGGGTGTTGCAGTGGCCATCAATGTGGCCGAGCTGGTGAATGAGGCCCTGGTGGGCAACGGTGCCACGGTGCGGGCCGATGGCCTGGCCCTGGAAGCCACCATGCGCCCCACCGGCAATGCCAGCCACGACTTTGAGGCCACCACCCAGTCGGGTTCCAGCGGCGCCGAAACCGGCGTGGCGGGCTCGGTTTCGATCAACGTGGCCATCACCTCCACCCGTGCGGTGTTCGGCGATGGCGGCACCGCCACCGCGGTGCTGGGTGGCAATGGCGACCTGAGTCTGCAGGCCATCAGCCACCACAGCGACACCGTGTTGGCCACCTCGTCCGCCACCTCGGCCGGCAGCGACAGCTTGGGTGCAGGCGTGTCGGTGGGGGTGAATGTGGGTATCCACGACACCATCGCCGAAACCACCCACGGCAGCAGCGTGACCACGGGCTTGGGGCAGACACTGGACGACGTGACGGTGAAGGCCGACAGCAGCAATACCGTCAAGACCGACAGCAAGGCCGGTGCGGGCGGCAGCACCGCCGTGGGCGGTGCCATTTCGGTGACCTACAGCGAAAACCTCACCCGCGCCCAGCTCGGCAGCAGCGCCGGTGTGCTGGCGGTGGATGGGGACATCGACATCCTGGCCTTTCATGTGTCCAGCCTGGCCAGCACCGCCGATGGAGAGGCTGCGGGGGGCGAAACCGGCGTGGGCGCCTCGGTGGCTGTCAACATCGGCACGCACGACACCAGCGCCTTGCTCGCGCGCAGCATTTCGGGCACGCCCGATACCCTGGATGTGCAGACCCGCTCCTTGCTGAGTTCCACCATCGACACCACCGCCAGTGCCAAGGGCGGCTCCAGTTCGCAGGGCAAGTCGGACGAGCAGACCACCAACCAGGGCAACCTGGCGCGCTCTAAGGCCGGTGCGGCCGCCGACAAGGCGCCCACGCAAAGCGGCGAAGGCGCCATGAACAGCGCCAACACCCAGACCAGCGGCCAGGGCGGGCAGACGGTGAATTCCTCTGGCTCGGGGGGCTCCAGCGGCACCTCGGTGGCGGCCACCGTGGGCGTGAATTTCATCGGTGGTATCGCGCAGGCCCAGATCGCCGATGGCGTGAGCGTGGCCGCCAGCGGCGCGGTACGCGTGGAAACCGAACACCGCATCACCGCGCATGTCGATTCCGACTCGACCGCCACCAACACCTCGTCGGACACCGGCGTGGCGGCGGCCGTGGCGGTGAACGTGGTGGTGGTGGACGCGATCGCCGCCATTGGCAACAATGCCGACGTGCAGGGCAGCGGCGTGGCCGTGCGCGCCCATATGCCCGGCAGCGACCAGAACAGCTACAGGGTGCGCGCGCTCTCGGGCGCGGTGGGCAAAGACACTGCCGTGGGGGGCTCCATCGGCGTCAACTATGTGGACACCCTGGCCCAGGCCAGCGTCGGTGACGACAGCACCGTCACCGGCACCAGCGGCGACGTGCGGGTCGAGGCCACCAACCGCAACGGCCTGCAGAACGTGACCGGCGGCGCGGCTTTCTCCACCAATGGCACCGGCGTGGGCATTGCCGTGGCGGTGAACGTGGCCAATGGCCTGGAGGCCCGGGCCACCGTGGGCGACCGCAGCACGCTGGATGCCGGTGGTGAGGTCAGCGTGAAGGCCGACCTCACCTTGCTGCCCCAGAAACTGGACGTCAGCGAACTGGGCCCGCTGAGTGGCGTGGACATTGACCTCACCTCCTTCGCGGCGGGCCTGGCGGGTTCGGGCGGAAGCAATGTGGCCGTGGGCGGTTCGGCCAGCGTGAACGTGTTTTTCATCACCACCGAAGCCCAGGTTGGCCATGACAGCCTGCTGCGTGGCGACGCGGGGGTGACGGTGTCGGCCATGGACGAACTGCGCGTGGTGTCGGCCGCTGGCAGCATCGGCGCCTCAATGAACGGCGGCGGGGTGGGCCTGGGCTTCGACGTCGGGGTGATCACGCGCGATACCCTGGCCACTGTGGGCGCACGTTCGGACCTGGAATCCGACGATGGCGAAATCACCGTGACTGCAGATTCGAGCGACATCGTCACCTCCATTGCCGCCACCGTGGGCCTGAGCAGTGGCAGCGCGGGCGTGGCCGGTTCGGTGGGGGTGCTGGTGCTGCTGACGCAGACCCAGGCGACCCTGGCCAGCGGCAACGCACTCGACCGCAGCCGCTTGGTGGCCGGGGGTGACGTGACGGTGAGCGCGGAGGGAACGCTCGACGCCTTCATGCTGGCCGGCAGTGCGGCCTTCAGCGCGAGCAGTGCCGGCGTGGGCGTGGCCACCATCGTGCTGGTGCACGAGGACGACGTGGTGGCCAGCATCGGCGACTATGCGCAGGTGGACACCAACGGCGCCAATGGCCTGAGCGTGAGCGCCACCTCCAGCGAAGCGGTGGCCACCATCGCCGCCGCGGGCGCGGGCTCAGCCAGCAGCGCGGCGGTGGCCGGTTCGGTGGCGGTGACGGTGCTGACCGAAACCACCCGCGCCACCATTGGCGCCGACGGCGTGATCACCGCCGAGGTGGACGGTGGTACCCTCAACCCCGGTTTGGACGTCTATGCCGAGTCGCACAGCGAGTTGCTGACGATTGCCGGTTCGCTGGCGGTCTCGGGCGGCAGCGCCGGCGTGGGTGCCGGCGTGAACGTGGCCACCCTCACCAAGACCACCGAGGCCCTGGTGGGCGCCGGTACCGAGGTGGACGCCGACGGCAACGTGGTGGTGGAGGCCGACAGCCGCGAGGACGTGGGCTCCTTCTCGGTGGCCGCAGGCGTGGGCAGCAGCGCAGGCATCACGGTCACGGCCGATGTGTTTGTGTTGACGCCCACCACCCGGGCGGCCATCGGCGCCAACGCCGACATCGACACCGATGCCAGCGTGCTGGTGCAAAGCAACGACGAAACCGAGCTGGACCTGATCGTCGGGGGTGTGGCCATCGGCGGCAGCGCCGGGGTGGGCGTGGCCGCGGGCGTGGTGGTGGTGGACAAGACCAACGAGGCGCTCATCGGCAACAACGCCCAGGTGACAGGCCGGGGTGCCGACGTGGTGCAGGCCCGTGTGGGCTTGGCCAGCGAAAGCTATGTGGCAGATGCCCCATCGGACTATGAAACGCAGAGCGCCGCCGGCGCACGCCCGACCAAAGACCAGCTTGAAGGCGGTGCGCCCTCGGGCATGAACCAGTTCAACGACCTGGACCAGGACGGTGCCGACGACGGCGCCGACCAGAAAGACCCCGGCCTGAGCGGTCGGCGCGAGTACAACGCCACCAAGAGCGCCGTGCGCGGCGTGGCCGTTTCGGCCAACAGCGAAGGCGACATCGCCACCGTGGCGGTGAGTGTGGGCGGTGGTGGCTCGGTGGGCGTGGCCGTAGGGGCGGCGGTGAACGTGGTGGACGTGAAGACCACCGCCGCCATCGGCAGCGATGCCCGCATCAACCAGAACGGCACCGGCGCAGCCGGCCAGTCGGTGGCGGTGCACGCGGCCAGCGATTTCAACCACGTGGGCGTGGGGGCCGGTGTGGCCATTGCCGGTTCGGGTGCGGGCGCACCGGGTGTGGACGTGTCGGTGCTGGACATCGAAACGTCCGCCAGCATCGGTGACCGGGCCCTGGTGGATGCGGCCGACGACGTGTTGGTGAGCGCGCACGCCAGCGAAAAGGTGCTGATCGTCTCGGCTGGCTTGGCTTTCAGTGGCACGGTCAGCCTGGCCGGTGGGGTGTCGGTGTTGTCGCTGGAAGACACCACCACGGCCAGCATCGGCGCCGATGCGGTGGTGGAGGCCGGCGGTGACGTGGCCGTTGTGGCCAACGACGACACGCGTCTGACGGTGATCTCCGGCGCCGTGGCTGTGGGCGTGGGTGGGGCCGGTGCGGCCGGCTCGGTGGGGGTGACCAGCCTGCTCAAGGACACCACGGCTTCCATCGGTGACCGCGCTCAGATCGATGCGCGTGGCCAGGGGGTGAGCGGCATCGACGACGTGCTCGACGGCTCAGTGGGCAGCTCGGGTCTGGGCAGTGGCGACGGCCGCCACGGTGTCGTGGTGCAGGCCACCTCCAGCGAGGCGGTGACGCACATCGCGGTGGCCGGCGGTGTGGGCCTGTACGCCGGCATCGCCGGTGGCGTGACGGTGACACTGATCGATTCCGACACCATCGCCCGCATCGGCGACAGCGCCCAGGTGAACCAGGGGTCGGCCAACTACCTCAACCCAGGCAATACGGTCGGTACCGACCAGGGCGTGTACGTGAACGCAGGCAACCGCACCGACATCACCTCGTTTGCCGGCGCGCTGGGCGTGGGTTTTGTGGGCCTGGCCGGCGCGGTGGACTTCGGCAGCATCCAGAACGACGCAGTGGCCCAGGTGGGCAACAACGCCAAGGTCAAGGCGCGTGGCGACGTGGAGGTGCACGCCGTGGCCGACCGTTCGCTCACCGGTTACACCTTCTCGGGGGCCGGTGGCGTGGTGGGGCTTGGGGCCTCGGTTTCGGTGTGGTCGGTGGGTGAGAATTTCTCCGCGCAGTACGAAGATTCGGAGAAAGGCAGCCAGGATTCGGCCAACGCGCTGGAGGGCGAGGGTGGCTCCAGCGCGGTGAGCGATGCCGGCAGCCAGGCCGAAGGCGGTGTGAGCTCACTCACCAACGAACTGGGGGGTTTCGGCGCCGGTGCCAACGACAAGACCGCCGACTCGCGCGTGCAGGCCGGCATGCAGGGCATCAACACCCGCGTCACCGGTCGCCAGTTCAGCCAGTCCGACCTGACGAATGGCTTGAATGCAGCCATCTCCGACGACAGGGGTACGACCGCCAGCGTGGGTGAAGGCGCCGAGGTGCGTGCCGGCGACGACATCGCCATCACCGCCAACGAGCACATGGAGGTGGACCTGCTGCTGGGCAACCTGGGGGTGGGTCTGGTGGGCGCCGGTGCTTCGGTGGCGGTGCTCAACGTGTCGGGCCAGGTCAACGCCAAGGCCCACGGCAAACTTCGCGCCGAAGACAGCATCACGGTGGACGCCAACTTCCAGCAGGATGTGAACGTGCTGTCCGTCGCGCTGCAGGGTGGCTTCGTGGGCCTGGGGGCCTCGGTGGTGGTGGTCAACGACACCAGCGCCGTGCGCACCCTGGTGGGCGACAACGGCGCCGGCACCGCCGCCGCGCTGGACAGCGCGCAGACGGTGGTGCTGTCGGCACAGGCCGACCAGGACTTCCAGGTGTCCTCCACCGGTGTGCAGGTGGGGGCAGTGGCCGCCGGGGCTTCGTTCACCAAGGTCACGGTGGGCGACACGAGCGACAGCACCAAGGAGGCCAAGGTCGCCATCGCCGACAACGCCCAGATCGGTCAGGTCGATGCCATCGGCAGCCTGACGCTGAGCAGCCAATCCACCGTGGATGCCAACGCCGACACCTTTGCCCTGGCCGGTGGCGCCATCGCCGCCACCATCAACTTCGCCTTCGTCGAGATCAACACCGACACCGAGGTGTCGATGGGCCACAGCGTGACGGTGGATGCCACCGGCGCGCTGTCTTTGACGAATGAAACCAGCCACCGGGGCGAAACGGACGTGTTCGCGCTCTCGGTGGGGCTGGGCGTGGTGGGCACCAGCTTTGCCGACACGCGCGTCAACTCCACACTGAACACGTCCATCGGCAATTCGCCCGACATCCAGGCCGCCAGCCTGACCATGCGCTCGCGCCACAACGTGACCGACAGCGGCCGCGGCGCCTATGCCACGGCCGAGGCCGCCGGTGGTGGACTGTTCAGCGGGCAGGGTGCGGTGCCGGAGGCGCGCTCCAACGCCAGCGCCACCACCCGCGTGGGTACGGGCGGCAACATAGCCCTCAGCGGCGACCTCAGCGTCGTCGGCAACGTGGCCAATTACGCCAAGGCCGACACCGACGTGTTTTCCTTCGGCGGAGCGGCCATCGGCGTGACCCAGACCGTGGCCCAGGCCAACGGTGGCGCCACCACCGAATTCGGTGCGAAGATCAGCGCCGCGCAGGATGTGGAGGTTCAGGCCATCGGCACTTCGGACGCCCGTGCCACCTCGGAGGCCGCGGCCGGCGGTGTGCTGGTGGGGGTGAGCATCAACGACGCCAAGGCCACCGCCAGCCCAACGGTGAGTGCCTCCATCCTGCCCAATACCTCGATCGACGGCGTGCGCCACATCACGGTGCGCGCGGTGGGCGACGGCGAAGCCGACGCCCGGGTGGAAGGGGTGGCCATTGGCGGCTTGCTGGGGGCGGGCTCGTCCGACTCGACCGCCACCGCCAGCCCCACCGTCAACGCCCTGATCGGTGCCGGAGCACGCATCAGCGCCACCGGGCTGGTGAGCGTGGTTGCCCTGGGCGGCCCGCAAGACGGGGAGGGCTCGGGTTTCATCATCCGCTCGGCCAGTGCGGACGACGAATCGCTGCAGGTGCTGGGCCACGGCTTGAGCACCGGCCAAGTGGTCGAGTACCTGGTGAGCAACGGCACCACAGACCAGGAAATCGGTGGGCTGGACCAGTTCCTGCCCAACGCTGTGGTGATCGAAATTCCCATCGTCGGCGACGTGGTGGTCAATGTGCATCGCCAGTACGGGGTCATCAACGTGACCGACGACCAGGGCAACGTCAATGGCGACCGCATCTACCTGGGCGCCACCTTCGACACCGCGAACGTGGACAGCGACACCGAAATCATCACCTTCGTGGCGCCACACAACTTCCTGGCCGGCGACCAAGTGCGCTACTACCCCGGCGACAACCAGGCACTGGCCAATTTTGGCCTGCAAGAGGGCAAGCTCTACTTCGTGCAGCGCATTGACGACACCCGCATCCGCCTGGTGTATGGCGATTACGCCACCCAGGTCGAGCGCGACGCGGCCCGAGCCCGTGCGCTGAACCCCGATGCCTACTACAAGGCTTTCGACGCCTTGAGCAGTGTCAACGGCGGGGCCAACACCATCGCCATCACCGGTCACGGCTTCGAGACCGGTGACCTGGTGATCTACGACGCCCCCGACCCCATCACCTTTGCCACTGGGCAGGTGGACGCCTCGGTCACTTACGTCGACAGCCAGCTCAAGCTGGTGTTTCAGGACAACAACACCATCGTTTTCCTCGACGACGAAGGCAATCTGTACGAACACGGCTTTACCGACAACGAGCTGGTGGTGTACCGCGCGGTGGATGCCGGCGGTGATCCGGCCCAGGCCTCGGCCCTGACGGGTCTGGTCAACGGCGAGACCTACCGCGTGCGCACCTTGGGTGACTATGCGATTCAACTGGTGCGCAGCGAGCGCATCGTACTCAACGACGTGGACTTCTTCCTCGACAACGGGACACAGAAGTTCCTGCGCAACGACGGCGGCAGTTTTATCACCGACGGCTTCACCGCCACCGAGGACGTCAGCCTTTACTTCGATCCGTTGGACGCCCTCCTCGGTAAATGGGACATCACCGGTGTGAGCAGCAGTGCCTTGACGGTGGCCAGCAGCCCGAACTTCCAGGCTACGCGCATCGCCGACAACTCCTTCACCTTCACCGCCCAGAATGGCAGTGACCTGGCCACCATCGTCTGGTCCGAGGGCAACTTCGCCAACGAGGGGTTCGCAGCCCTGCAGACGATCGACGTGACACGCGGTGCCGTCACCACGCAGTACACCATTGCGGCGGTGTCGGGCAACCAGATTTCCCTGGTCGATGGTTCGGTGCTGGCCGCTGGTTCGGGTTCGGCGGTGATCGACCGCGGCAACCTGAGCCAGATTGCCTTCGACCAGGACGCCATCGCCATTGGCCGCCCGCAGGACTCGGTGCCCGACATCGACAACCCCGGCGCTTTTGTGCTGCGCGAGTCCAACGACACGCACACCCTGATCCGTGAAAAAGACCTGCCGCTCAGCGGCCTGCAGGACCAGAACAGCTACTACGTCGAGAAAATCAACAACGACACCATCCGCCTCTACCACGACGCGGAACGCACGCTGGTGGCGAACATCGAGCCGGTGTCCGACCCCGACGGCACCCGCACGCTCAACAGCCACCGCCTGGCCGAATTCGCGGTGGACCTCGACGCCATCGAGTACATCACCGACGGCGTGCAGATCAACGCCCTGGCCGACACCATCACCTTCCTCAACGGCGGGCACAGCTACAGCAGCGGCGACACCCTGCGCTACCGCGCGGGGGTGGGCATTGCGGCCGCCAGCGAGGGCGACGACGCCGGTACCCTGTACTACGTGCGCGTGCTCGACGCCAGCACCATCCAACTGGTAGATTCGCTGGCCAAGGCCACCAACCCCACCGCTTCGCTGGACACCTTCACCCCGGCCGACATCAACGACACCACCAATGTCATCACCCAAGTCGGCCACGGCCTGAGCAGTGGCGACGCGGTCACCTACATCGCTCCAGCCCCGGCCACCGTCGGTATGGCGGGTGTGAGCGAGGTCAGCGACAGCATCACCTTCGCCACGGCCCATGGTTTCAGCAGCGGCGACAAGGTGCTCTACACCGTCAAGGACTTCGTCAACCCCGACCCGCGCGCCAACGACCCCGATCACCCCGACTTCACCGGTCTGTTCAACGACGGCGAACTCACCGCCATTGGCGGTCTGGTCCACAACAGCGTGTACCGGGTGAAGGTGGTCAGCCCCACCAGCATCCAGCTCAAGGTCAACGACGTCGTCACCACCGATTTCTGGTTTGTGTCCGACAACGGTGTGCAGAAACTGGTACGCAGCGACCAGAAAAACTGGGCCGACAACGGGTTTGCCGCCACGCAGGTGATCCAGATCACAGGTGCTCCCGGCTACAACGGCAGCTACACCATCGGCGCTGTCAGTGGCGACACGCTCACCCTCACCGGTGGGCCGGACGTGCAGAACCAGCGCATCACCGACGAGTTCCAGTACATCCGGGGTGCGAACCCCGGGGACAAGGACCAGATCGTCTGGATCGGTGGCAGCGGTTGGGCCGCCGAAGGCTTTGCGGTGGGTCAGCAGATCCACGTGGGTGCGGCCGGCTTGAACAGCACCGGCTCGGGCGAGTTCTATACCATCGACGCCATCAGCGGCAACACCCTCACGCTTACTGCCTCGCAGCGCCTGTACAGCGTGGCCTCCGACCTCTCCAGCGTCACGCGTGGCACGGTGAACGCCACGGTAGATGTACCGGCGGTGATCCAGCTCGCGCGCCAGTATTACGACGCCCCGGCCAACACCATCCTCGACCCGGACACCCATGCCTTCGTGCGCCTGCAGGACGTGGCCATTGGCGGCCTCACCAGCAACGCCACTTACTACGTGGACGTGATCGACGCCGACCACTTCCGCCTCAAGCTCAGTCCCAGCGCGGCCGGCACGCTCAACCTGGCGCCGCGCGCCACCGACCCCAGTCTGCCTTTTGCCAACCATTTCATCGGCCAGCTGGCGGTGGACCTGGTGGCCAACCAGGCCACGGCCTCGGTGCAGCAGTTGCGCATCGACATTGCCGCCAGCTTCACCTACGTGGACGGCACCAACCCGGTGCACAGCCTGACCGGCCCAGAAGGCGTATCGCTCAGCGAACTGGTACCCAACGCCGGCGATGGCATCACCACCGCCTACGCCAAGGGCTCGGGCGGCGGTTTTGTGGGCTCCAGCGCCAACGAAGCCAAGGTCACCAGCAACCCCACCGTGAGTGCGGTGGTGGCGGCGGCACAACTCACCACCAGCGGTAGCGTGGTGGTGGGCAGCCTGGCCGAAACCCACACCACCGCCTTCGCGGTCAACGGCACCGGCGGCTTCGTGGCGGTGGGCTCGGCCAACGCCGACAGCGACCAATACCTCCAAAGCACCGCCAGCATCGCCGACAACGCTTCGGTGGTAGCGCTGGGCAACGTGACGGTGGAGGCCGATGTGGTGGCCCGCTCGGCCTCGACCTCGCGTTCCAGCGCCGGCGGCTTTGTGGGCACCGTTTACCCCAACACCGACTACGCCGAAAGCGGTGGCATCGACCAGGACACCAACGACCTGAAGTTCGCCGCCGTGGCCCGCATCGGCCAGAACGCGGTGGTGCGGGCCATCAACGGCTTGGCCCGGGTGGACGCCAACGCCTCGGTTTCCATCACTGGCAAATCCACCGGTTCGGGTATCGGCTTCGGTGGCGACGCCAGCGCCGATGTGCAGATCGACGTGGCCAGTTCGAAGAGCGAGGTGGTGATTGGGCAGAACGCCATCCTCGAAGGCAACCAGGTGCTGCTCAGCGCCACCATGGACAAGTTCTACGCCCGCGTGGAGGCCGATGGCCGTGGGGCCGGCTTCTACGGCGAGGGCACGGCCTATGCCGCGCTGTACGCCGACATCGACCTGACCATCGACCTGAAGGCCGGCGCCCAGGTGACCGGTTGGGAGGGGGTGGACTTCATCACCCGCTTTGACAACGTCGACACCCTGACCAAGACCTTCTCGCGCTCTACCGGGCTGTTCGGTTATGTGGACTCGACCACCCGGGCCGACATCCGTTTGGACTCGGCGGTGCTGGGCGCCGGTGGCGCGCTGGTGACCGCCGGTCCCCGCCCGCGCAGTGGCGAGGTGAGCGGCGACCCGATGGGGCATCCCACGGGCACCGGCATCCCCACCGGCAACGAGGAGCACCTGGCCTTCTATGTGTCCACCGACAACGGCAGCATCTCCAACGAGGTGCGGGCCAGCACCAGCAAGCGCTCGCTGGCCCTGGGTGGGTCGAGCAAGTCGCCCAACCCGGACACGGTCACCGACCAGATCGACTTCGACTCCAATGTGCTCATCCTCTCGGGCCGTTCGCCGGAGCTGCTGGTCAAGGAACTGAGCATTGCCGAAGACGGCAAGATCCTCACCGCGGTGGAGGTCACGGTCAACGACAGTGCGGGTGGCGGTGCCTCGGCGGAAGGCGAGGGCCAGAACGTCGACAGCGACACCATCGTCGTCAACGACATCACCAACCCCGGCCCGGGCGATGTGGTGTTCGTTTCGGCCGCCATTGCTGGCGCCGGCGGCACCTGGACCTTCCGCGAGACGCTCTCGCGCGTGAAGATCACCAACCGGTCCGACAAGGACATTGTCATCAACCGCATCGACGTGACCGGCGGCGACCAGGCCCTGGTGTGGTTCGATCCGCAGGCCACGGCGGTGGGGGGCACGCCGGGAGCGATGAGCTTTAACATCGTGCAGGACGTGTCGCCCACGGTCATCGAGATCCTCAACCTGGGGCCCGACGCCGATGGGGACGGCAGCGACGTCTACCTGAACGGCACCATCAACAACCCCATCGGCACCACGTCCATCGTCAACACCGTGGGATCGGTGTACGGCACGGGCAACCGCGACAGCAACTCGCTGGTGCGCACCAACATCCTCAAGATCGACGCCCGCGACAATGTGGGCACCGTGACACTGGGCTCCGAAAGCATTCCCGGCTACTCGGCCGACCGCGTCAACGTGGACATCGTGGATGCGGCAGGGTTGCCACAGGGTGCGAACTTCCGCACCAACCTGGTCAACAGCACCACCCACCAGATCGTGCTGGGGCAATCCAACCCCTTTGTGACCGGTCAACTGGTGCAATACGTCAAGACCAGCGGTGCCGACATCACCGGACTGACCAGTGGTGGTTACTACTACACCGTGGTGTCTGACGATGGACTGAGTGTTGGCCTTGCTGAGACCCTCGGAGGGGAAGTTATCGAAATTGGCGCGGCGGGCAGCCCGACCGACACCCACACTTTGACGGCCAAAGAGCAATTCACGGTGGATGCCGGTGACAACGTGGGCATGGACCTGCGCGCCCTGCAGCGCATGGATGGTGCCAATTACATCGTCGACATCGACCGCGTGAGCGCGGGCAACGACATCGACCTGTTGCTGCAGTCCAGCCTGAACCAGACCGGGGGCGGCCTGTATGGCGGCATCCTGGTCAAGTGGGACAACGAGCCCGGCGGCGAGACGCACTACACCTTCTTCGATCAGAACGATGGTGCTCAGCAGCCCAGGGACCGCGGGGTGTATGCCAACAGCAGCAGCAACATCGCCTCCACCTACGATTTCCGCGGTCGCAACCCGCTGAGCACCCCCGTCAAGGGCGCCTACGAGCTGGCGGGCTTGCAGGCAGGCAACAACGTCAAGGTGGTGGCGGTGGAAAACGCCAACAGCACGGCCAACCGCACGGTCAACGTGCTGGGCATTACCGAGCTTGACGTGACCGGCTCGCAGACCGGCACAGGCCACATCACCGTGCTGACCAACGGCTGGGTGGCGCTGACCGAAAAGACCGACGACCTGCGTGTGGAGAGCATCACCTCCAACTTCAGTGATGTGCTGCTGTATTCGCCCCAGCGCATCATCGACGCCACGGGCGACAGCAACGCCACCTCCGACGTGGCGGGCCGCAACATCACGATGGTGGCGGCGTCCAGCTTCGTCAACCCCGATGCGTCCGAGGTGCCGGGCGAGGTGCTCGATCCAACCCGTACCGTAGGCGCCGGCAACCCGCTGGGCGGCATTGGCCGTAGCGACAACTTCCTGGAAATCAACGTTGCCAAGGTGGACAACGCGACCGGCGTGCTGCGCGCCTACGACATGGCCAGCGCCGCGCAGACCCAGGGCATCTTCATCGACGAGATGAGCGGCAACCTCTACTTGCACACGGTCAAGACGTCCGATGACGTTTCGCTGCGCACCACGGGCGGCTCCATCCTCGACGCCAAGGTTCTGGACGATGTGGACGGCGACGCCAACGTGCTGGCCCAGTCCGTGGACCTGGACGCCAACGGCGGCAGCATCGGGCAAGTGGGCAACGACGTGGAAATCGACAGCCGCCGTGCCTCTACCGATCACGGCGACCCGCTGGCCCAGCCCCCCGTCAGCGACTACCTGCCCAACCTGGACGACTGGCTGGAAAGCGACGACGACGACGTGGGCCTGGAGGCCACCGGCGGCATCTACCTGACCGAGGTGGACGACGAGCTGCGCCTGGTGCTGGCGCACAGCTACAGCGGAAACATCCGCCTGACCGTGCGCGAGGCGGATGGTGTTGAAGGCGACACCTCGGTGGACGAAAACCTCTACCTCATCGACCACGGTCAAGCCCGCTTCGCCGAGGACGACACCACCGCCAGCAACGCAGGCGGCAACCAGCCCGACGCGCAACGCAACGTGCCACACGGGCAGATCTTTGCCGAGCAGGGCAGCGTGGAACTGCGCGTGGGTGACAACGTGTTCACCGACGAGAACGCTGAAATCCTGGCTGCCCAGGGCATCGTCATCCGTGGCGACCACATCGACAACGACGCCAACTTTGGCACCCACATGATCCTGCGCGGTCGCCTGATTGCGGGCGCGGTGGTCACCACTCTGGGCAGTGAGGGCATCGGTTCGCCCGAGGGCACCGCCACGCCCAGCTTGGCCAGCCCCTTGCACCTGACGCAGATCTTCGGCAACGCCGACGAGGACTTCTTCCAGTTCGGCGACCCCACCGGCATCGAAGGTGGCGCCAGCCAGGGCGATGCGGGCTACATCTTCATCGGCAGCAAAACCCGGGTGTACGGCTCCGCCGACGCCACGGTGGACCCGGAAGTCCGTGATGGCGACAACTTGGTGACCGATCCCGGCGACCATGGCAACGACGGCGAAGATTCTTTTAGCGTCTTTTACCTGCAAGACGCCGCCACCCGCACCTCGCCCGAGACCGCTGGCGTGGTGGCCGAGCACACCCTCACGCTCGACGGCCAGGCCGGCAGCGACAGCTACTTCATCCACACCACCGGTTCCAACGGCGTGGATAACCGCAACTACATCATCAACCTGCTCGACCACGGCCACGAAGACGACGGCGTGGACGAGGCCTTCATCTACGGCTTCGACAGCGACGTCAACGGCCTGGACGGCCTGGGCAACAAGCCCGGCGACGACATCTTCCTGCTGCGCGCGGGCCAGTACATTCCCGGTGAGCCAGATGCCGACCGACCCGGCTACGTGGCCATGCTGCACGGCCAGGTGTCCACCTACGAAGACGTCATCGTTGGTAACGAAAGCTCCACCGAAGTCCAGCGCATCAACTACGACACCGGGCTCAACGGCCGGCTGGTCGTGGAAGGGCGTGGCGGCAACGACGCCTTCTACAGCGACGACGCCACCGTCACCACCACGCTTGACGGCGGCGAAGGCTTCGACACCTTCCAGGTGGGCCAGATCTTTGGCAGCAACCGCAACGAAGCCGACGGCAACCTGTTGCCCGAGGACGTGTTCGCCAACCTCGTGGCCACCACGCGCGGTTGGCTGTCTGCCGGTGCCACGGCGCCCATGGTGGCGCTCGGCGGCAGCGGCAACGACGAGTTCCGCGTCTACTCCAACCAGTCCGCCCTCCGGCTGGAAGGCGACGACGACAACGACCTCTTCATCGTGCGCGCCTTTGCCCTGGCCGCCACGGTGGACTTCGACTGGAACAACGATGGCAAAATGAACCAGGCCGATCTGGACGACGGCGTGGCGGTGCTCAAGGCGTTGGACGAGATCTGGCGCGACGACGAGACGCAGACCGTCGTCGAGGTGGTGGCCCAGTTGCCGCCTTCGCTGGTGGGGACCTTCATTCCGCTGGCCGACTACAAAACGGCATTGGCCGCCAAGCTCAACGCCTTGCCCCTGCCGGTGGGCAGTCAGAGCCCCTTCGACGTCAACCGCGACCTCACCATCAACTACGTTGACCTCAACCTCACACAGGGCAACGTCAGCGATGACACCATCGTGCTCGACGAGGACGGCGTGGCCACACCGCAGATCGGGCGCGGCTTCTCGGTCGCGCAGGCGCCCGACATCCGCACCGGCGGCGGCGCCGACGAGGTGCGCTACAACGTCAACGCGCCGGTCTCGGTCGATGGCGGCACGGGCTTCGACAAGCTCGTCATCCTGGGCACCGAATTCGCCGACGACATCGTCATCACCAAGAACGGCATCTATGGCGCGGGGCTGAGCGTCAAGTACACCACCATCGAGGTGGTGGAGGTGGATGGCTTGGAAGGCGACGACGAGTTCTTCGTGCAGTCCACCGAATTCGGCGTGGCCTACCGCGTCATCGGCGGCCTGGGCTCCGACACCATCAACGTCGCGGGCGACGTGACCGAGGACATCGTCACCCGCGAGCTGGAAGGCGCCTCGGGCACGGTGGACCACCTCGTCACTTCCGACGACTTCCTCTACAACGGCATCGTCATCGACGGCATCGACTACAACGTGCCGGTCACGGGCGAGGGGCTGGTGGTCATCAACGAAGAAACGGGTGGCGCCACCGACGGCCGGACCGTGGTGGCCGAACGCACCGACGACCAGGCCGGCGTGTTCGACTTCTACACCGTGCGGCTGGCCGAGGCGCTCACCGGTGACCAGGTGGTCTATGTCACGGTGTCGGCGTCCCGTTCCAACCAGGAAGAGCGCGACGGCTACGACCTCAATCCCGACCCGCTGGTCGATGGCGAGGGCGACTCCATCTGGCTCGGCCAGTACGACCCCTCGGGGCTGCTGAGTGCTGACGGTGCCGATGTGGTCCGTGGCGACTTCCAGCGCACCATCTACGTGGACGGCGTGGCCACGAAGGTCGCCAACCGTGCCATCGTGCTGCGTTTCGACGCCAGCAACTGGGACGACGAGCAATCGGTCTTCGTCTATGCGCCAGACGACCCGCGCTCCGAAGGCGATCGCGTGGTGGTCATCCAGCACTCCGTCATCTCCAACGACGAGCGTTACGACGCCATCGACGTGCGCAACGTCGAAGCCACCGTCATCGACAACGACACACCCGGCGTGCAGATCACCGAGATCAACCCCAACAACCCTGCCGAGGTGGACGGCCGCACGCTGGTGATCGAAGGCAACGGCACCACCGAACTGCAGGACGCCTTCCTGGTGCAGCTCAGCCGCGCCCCCGAGTTGGGCGACACCATTGTCATCCGCATCGACTTCGGCGCGGGTGATGACGCGGCCATCGCGCTCAGCGACGGCGGATCGGGCCGCTTCAACGCGTCCACCCGCACCATCTCGTTTGACAGCACCAACTGGAACGATGCCGTGCGCGTGAACGTGCAGGCGCTGGACGACTTCGTGGCCGAAGACCCCGAAACGGCCGTGCTCAAGTTCGTTCTCGACAACGACGTCTACAACGAAGACGATGAGCTGATATACGACGGCCAAAACGATGACGCAGATGGCGACTACGTCATCCCCAACCTGCGTTCCGGCACCGGCATCCTGGACGTGGAGGTCATTGACAACGAGACCGAAGGCGCCGTGGTGCTGGAAAGCGGCGGCAGCACGCTGGTCATCAACGACGACCCCGATGAAGCTGGCGACCAAAGCCAGGACGACACCTACACCATCCGCCTGACGCGGCCCGTCGAAGACGGCAAGACCGTGGACGTGGCCATCCTCACCGATGGCCTGGCCGACGTGGCTGACATCCTCGACGGCAACGGCGTCTCGCTCAGCCCCACGTACCAGACCATCGGTGCCATCCGCCCGAGCGAACGCTTCGCGGGCTCCATCGTGTTCGAGAACGTGGGCGGCTTCGGCACCCTCACGCGCGGCACCGGCGCCGACCTGGGCAGCTTCATTGAAGAAGGCTGGCAGGTGGGCGACCAGATCCGCATCGGCGGCGCGGGTGTGGCCTACAACGGCGACTACGTCGTCACCGCCGTGACCGATGACAGCATTACCCTCAGTGCGGCCCTGTCCGTGGGTACGGAGACCGAGGTGCAGGACACGGTCAGCCTGTCGGTGCTGGCGCCCGAAGGGGTGTGGAAAGGGCAGGTCGAAGTCGAGGAAAATGAGTACGACGAGTTCTTGGGGGTGCAGGTGGACCGCTTGTTCCGCACATCCGCCACGGGCGACGTGCAGGGCTGGCTGGCCGAAGGCTTCCTGGAAGGCCAGCGCGTGCGGGTGTTTGAGCTGGACAACAACGGAGAGCGCACCGGCAACCACGCCGACTTCAAGATCGCCATCATTCGCGGCGACAACGACACCAAGGACGACCGCCTGCAGTTCACCCTGGAAAACGGTGGTGCCTTGCCCGGCTGGCTCACCGGCACGCTTGACGTCGAAGTCAACCGCATCGCCAAGATCATCACCTTCAACAGCATTGAAAGTGACCCCAGCGCCTGGCATCAGCAGCACACCGTGGTGCTGGAGGCCGACCCGTACTTCGAGGTGCCCACCGTGCGCGAAGGCGTCAAGGCCTTCCCCGTGTCGGGCCACTACCTGGCCAACCTGCGCGGCCCGCTGGCCGTGGAAGGCGGGCCCACCGGGGCCGACCGCTCGCTGACCAACGGTGTCAAGCTGCCTGGCGAAGCCGACGGCTTCCTCATCGCCATCGGTACGCAGGCGCCCGAAAGCCAGCAGATCGACGTGCTCAACATCTTCAATGACACGAGCAAGGCCAACGGCACCGGCGTGATGACCCAGACCACGCTCACCGGCTTCAACATGGCCGACGAGCTGGACTTCTCCGAACTCGTCTATGGCGTCAGCCAGGAAGACGCCGACACCTTCGGCGAAAGCCTGGTGGTGCCCGGTGGCATCAGCTTTGGCAAGGTCAACTTCGGTGCTGGCGGCTTCGACACCAACCTCCAGCAGTCCACCATCGAGGTCGTTAACCTCATGCTGGGCGAGGGCAACGACCAGCTCACCATCAACAGCACCCTCCAGCCCGCGCCCTTCGTGCAGGCGCAGAACGTGTTCACCTTCCAGGCCGCGCCTTATGTGGCCAAACCAGGCGCCCCCGAGGTGGGCGACGGCACCATCCGCCGCGACGGCTTCGACTGGAAGGCCCAGGGCTTCCTGGTCGGCCAACTCATCGAGATCGACGACCCTGCCTACGCCGGCATGCAATGGCGCGTGGTGGCCATTGAAGATGCCATCGAATATTTCGAGGCGGATGGTGTCACCCCCATCATCAACCCCGACACCGGCCTGCCTTACCGCGACCCCAACGACAACTCCATCCTGGTGGTGGAAAACGCCAACGGTGTCGATTTGCCGGCACTCACTGGCGAGCACAAGATCATCGCCATCGACCGGCTCGTCATGCTGCTGGGTGAAGAGGTTGACGTTGCTGGCAGCGCCACGGGCGGCACGCTCACCAAGAGCGGCAGTACTTGGGAAAGCGAAGGCTTCCTGGAAGGCCACCTCGTCACCCTGCGCAGCAATGGCGGCGACCAGCAGTACCGCGTGCTGTCCTTCACCGAAGACGGCTTGGGCATGGTGCTCGAAGGCCTGGCCATGACCAGCGGTACCGTCACCTACAACGCCATCTTTGTTCAGGGCCCGCACGGCGGCCTCACCGTCACGCACGGCGGCGGCAACCGCTGGATCGAGACCAACGGCAGCTTCGACGTGGGCACCACCACCCAGGTCAACGGCTCGTCCACCGGTGCCGTCTCGCTCACCCGCACCGACGGCCGCAGCTTCACCGAAGACCGTTACCAGGTCGGCCAGTACCTGCAACTGGGCGATGGCCCGCACACCTACCGCATCGCCGAAATCCGCAATGCGCAGTGGGTCGCCAACGACGGTGACCAACCCTTCGCCGCCTGGGGCACGGCTTCCATGCTGGTGCTGGTGCCGACGCAAGGCGATCCGCTGGCCACGGGTGACGACGTGGCGCTGCACATCCATGTGACCGAGGCGCTGCGCACCGAGGTCAGCGAGCAGGTCACCGTCCAGCTCACCGACTTCAACGCTGACCCGCTGATCGACGACCTGCACACCACCGTCACCCGCAGTGGCGGCACCTGGGAGGCCGAGGGCTTCTACGTTGGTCAGGTCATCTACATTGAAGGCTACGCGGGCGGCTTCACCATCACCGGCTTCCGCGACAGTGGCACCACGGCAGTGCTGGGCAACGCCGCTCTCAGTGACTGCGGCTGCCACGGTCCCACCGATCTCACCATCTTCGGCTACGACATCACCCGCGACGGCAGCAAGCGCGTCGGCGGCGACCACTTCATCGTCAACGGTGGCGCCGGGCCCGACAGCCCGCTCGTCATCTACGGCGACACCAGCCAGGACGGCGTGTGGTACAGCGGCCGCCCGCAAGACCGGCTGGGCCTGGAGTTCGGCGAAAAACCGTTCGACCCCTTCCCGCAACTGCCCGACGAGGACAACGAGGACGACGAGTGGATCTTCCCCGTGGCCAACCCCTACAAGCTGGCGGGCCACGACGTCATCGACGCCAGCGCGCTCTTCAACAACGGCGCCACGGTCGGCATCACGGCCTACGGCGGTGCGGGCAACGACTTCATCATCGGCAGCCAGAACGGCGACCACCTGGCTGGCGGCTCGGGCGACGACACCATCCTCGGCCAGCTCGGCACCGACCACATCTATGGCGACAGCGGCGTCAACGTCAACATCCTCACGCGCGCCCTGCAGATTACCACGGTGGACAACAGCCCCGGCCCGTCCGTGGACAAGAACATTGCCAAGGCCGACAGCACCTTCAAGCCCGTGGCCTCGCCCGTGCGCGACGACCTGCAGGCCGGGCGCGACACCCTCGACGGCAACGGCAGCGGCAACGCCGACGTGCAGAACATCGTCTTCGGCGACCACGGCGAGGTGGTGCAGGCGGTGGAAGACCCCAACCTGCCGCCCGTGCTGCTGCAAAAGATCCAGACCACCGAGCTGGCGTCCATCATTGCCATCAACTCTGTGGAGCTGCAAAACGGCGGCGACGACACCGTCTTTGGCACCGACACCGACGACATCCTCATTGGCGGTGCGGGCCACGACATGATCGACGGCCGCCAGGGCGACGACCTGATCTTTGGCGACAACGTGCGGCTCACCCGCATGGGTGGCGCCTACGACAACAGCCTGATCGACGACATTGCCAGCCTGCGCTTCCAGACGCTGTATGGCAGCCTGCTTTACAGCCGCACCGACCGTCAGGCTGAGAGCATGGCTGGTGGCTACGTGCCGCCGGGGGGCACCGATGTCGGCATCACCCAGTACACCAGTGGCGTTCTTCTCACCGACGGCATCGCCCGTGCCTACCGCGACCCGAATGGACCGCAATGGTGGGCCGAGTACAAGATCGACTACGCCGACCTGCACACCTTCTCCATGGACCAGGGCGACACCGGGGTGGGCAGCTTCGGCAACGACTACATCGCCGGTGGCGCCGGGCACGACCAGATCTTCGGCCAGCTTGGGCATGACGTCATCCAGGGCGACGGCTCCATCGCCAGCGCTGTGGCGGCCACGGCCCACGTGGGGGCGGCCCGGGCGGGCGGCGATGCCAATGACCCGATTGGCGCGCTCAAGGTGGTGGCCAGCTTCGACAACCCGCAAACCAGCACCAACGGGCAGAACCACGACGGCCAAGACTACATCGAAGGCGGTGGCGGCTGCGACGTCATCTTCGGCAACCTGGGCCAGGACGACCTGGTGGGCGGCTCCTCCAGCTTCTTCAGCCTCACCAGCGCCGACAGCCGACCCGACGACGACGACATCATCTTCGGCGGTTCGGGCACGCAGATCTCGCGCAACAACGCGAAGAACGCCGATGGGTCCTTGTCTGACACGCTGGCCGAGTCCTCGCGCCATGCCGAAGACGCCGACACCATCGTCGGCGACAACGGCAATATCGTGCGCATTGTGGGCATCAACGGGGTGGACGTGAATCCGCGCCCCGACCTCAGCCCGCTGGCCCAGAACTACGTCACCTTCAACTACGACGTCTACGCGGGCCAGAAGATCGTGGTCCGCGGCGTCAGCCTGCTCGACTACACCCCGGGCGGCCCCGACTTCGTCCCGGCGGACTTCTACCTGCCCACCGGTGAGCCCGGCGAGGTGCTGCCCAACGACACCATGCGCAAGGAATTCGGCCTCTATGCCCGCCACGACATCGGCGGCCACGACGAGGTGCACGGCGAAACCGGTGACGACACCATCTATCTGGGCGGCGGGGCCGACATCGCCTTCGGCGACGCCGAGGACGACGACATCGTCGGCGGCTGGGGAGCCGACTTCATCTCCGGCGGCACTGGCGAAGACGGCGTCATCGGCGACGACGGGCGCATCTTCACCAGCCGCAACACCGCCCTTACGAACAAGGCCGAAAGCCTGTTCGGTGTGGAGGCCTTGCTTGCAAGCGACCCCGACACCCGCACCAGCCAGGGCAACGTGCTCAACGAGTTCATCTACACCCCGGGGCAGGTGCAGACCGAGACCATCAACATCGGCGGTGAACTCAAGAAGTCGGTGGACCTCACCACCTACCTGCTGGTGCCGCAAGGCGAACTGGGCACGTCCGATCCGCTCACCGTACAGCTTGACGCGCCGCTCTTCGCCGATGACATCATCTTCGGCGGCCTGGGCGACGATTTCCTGCACGGTGGGGCTGGCAACGACGCCATCAGCGGTGCCGAGGCGCTCACCGTGTCCTACACCGTGCGCTTTGGCGACGGGGTCAACACCGGCCAGCTCGAACAGCAGGCCACCCCCGTGGCGGGCCTGGTGCGCATCGACTACACCCGGCCCTGGAACCCCGGCAACATCCTCTACTTCGGCGACGACACCAACCCATGGAACTCACCCAAACCCATCGTGCCGCGTCTCGGTGAATTCTTCCTCTACGACGAATACGACCCGCGCCGCACCATCCTCTTCCACCCCGACGGCACCGTGTGGGACGAGAACAACCCGCTGCCCCAGGGTGGCCAGCTCACCGACCTGCGGCAGTACTTCCTCAACTTCGCCGAGGACGAAGGCGTCAAGATCGGTGGCTACACCCAGTTCAACCCGAACGGTACGCCGGTCACCACGTCTTGGCAGCTGCGCGAAAGCGACGGCAAAGACGCCATCTTCGGCGACCTGGGCAACGACTGGATCGTGGGCGGCACGGGCCGCGACCACCTCTACGGCGGCTGGGGCAACGACCTGCTCAACGCCGACGACGTCATGGGCGGGCGCAACGTCTTCGTCGATGCGAATGGCGTGCGCACCTACAGCAAGACCTACGACACCAGCAAGGCCCTCAACGACGTGCCCGACAGCCACGTCGCATACGAGGACCGTGCCTTCGGCGGCGCTGGGCTGGATGTCCTCGTCGGCAACACCGGTGGCGACCGCCTCATTGACTGGGTGGGTGAATTCAACAGCTACATCGTGCCTTTCGCGCCCTTTGGCATCGCCACGGTCAGCCGCCAGGTGCCGCCGCAGCTGTTCGACTTCCTCTACGCCCAGGCCCACAGCGACGGTGCCGACATCACCCGAACCGCCGACACCGGCGAATCCAACGGCACCGACCGCTACAGCAATGTCAATAAGCTGATGGGCGGTGTGAACAGCGAGATCGGGCTCATCACCCAGCAGGACCACGGCTACTGGCAAGACCAAACCGGCGGCCCCACCGACCCGCAGCCCGGCAACATCCCCGGCGGCCGGCGCGACGTGTTGCGCACCTCCGACTTCAACGACGGCACCACCGGCGGCTTCGCCCCCGATTCCGGTACCTTCAGCGTCAGCAGCGGCAAGCTCAAGGCGTCCGCAGCCAACGGCAGCGATCAGGCCGTGGCCGTGTACTACCTCGACAGCTACCTGCCGACGTACTACGAGATCAGCGCCGTCATCACCGCCGACAAGCCCACCGGCACCTGGAAGGCCAATGCCTACGTCATCTTCGACTACCAGTCGCCCACCGACTTCAAGTACGCCGGCATCAACATCTCCACCAACAAGATCGAGATGGGCTACCGCGATGCCAGCGGCTGGCACCAGGTGGTGCAGTCCAACAAGCCCGTGCAGCTCAAGCCCGGCACCAACTACCAGATGCTGGTGGCCGTCAACGGCACCAACGTGACGGTGTCGGTGGCGGGCGTCAACTGGTTCACCTACACCTTCGCGCCGCGCATCGTCGACGGCGAGGCGGTGCCGCTCAACCAGGGCATGGTTGGCTTTGCGCTGGACGGTGCCAAGGGCACGGTGGACAACTTCACCGTGCAGGTGCTGCCGCCCGACCTGTCGCTGGACTACGTCAACACCTTCACCGGCAGCACGTCGCCCCAGATCTTCGAGCCGGCCACCGGCACCTGGTCGCTGGTCAGCGACCGCTACAACGGCACCGCCGCGACCGGTAGCACCGCCCTCAGCCTGGCCGACCTGGGCCAGCCTCTGTCGGTGGACGCGTACCTGGAACTGGAGGCCAAGGTGCGCACCGGCGCCATCGGGGGCATCGCGTTCGACGTCTATGGCAACAACGACTTCAAGTTCGTCGCCCTGGACGACGCGAACGACCGCGTCATCGTTGGACATGTGTCGCCCGAAGACGGTCTGCGCATCGACAAGACCTACGCCCGCACCTTGAGCGCCGGCACCGACTACGCGCTCAAGCTCGTGTTCAACGGTGCGTCGGCCAGCATCTACGTGGGCGGTGCATTCGTCGGCACCCACAGCTTCAACTCCGCCCTGGTGGACGGGCAGTTCGGCCTCATGGTTCAGAACGGCAGTGCCTCGTTCGACGACTTCCGCGTCCGCACCAACGACCCGGCCTTCGAAGGCTACGTGCCCGGCGCTTCGCTGGTGTCGGCACAGGGCGAGGCCGAGCATGCCAAGGGCCAGCGCGTCACCCAGGAACAGGCCGAGGCCCTGCTGCAAGAAGCGCTGCGCCGCCTCAGCCTGACCGAAGACCCGGCGCTGCTCGCGGCCTTGGCCGACGTCACCGTGCGCATCGACGACCTGGCCGGTGCCGAACTGGGCCGCTACGAAGACGGTGTCATCACCATCGACGTGAACGCTGCCGGCCACGGCTGGTTCGTGGACCACACCCCGGGCGACGACCGTGAGTTCGGCACCGATGGCCAGGCCACCGAAGGCGCGGCGACCACGCGCATGGACCTGCTCTCGGTGCTGGCGCACGAGTTGGGCCACGGTCTGGGGCTGGACCACGAGGACGGTGGCTGGATGGACGACACCTTGGCCACCGGCTCGCGCACCATGCTGCTGGACGACGGCGCACCGGCCCCGGCAGCGGGGCAGCCGGCCATGGCCGCGGCCGTGTCCACCTTCGGCGCCCCGGTGTTCGACATGCCCCTGCCGCCCACGCCGGCTCCGGCGGCCGAGGCGGTGGGGCTGCGCATCCTGTGGGACCAGCAAGCGCCCTCGGCGCACGTGGTGCCGCCGGCCGCCCGGGCCGCCTGGGTCAGCGACTTTGTGCAACACCTGGGGCAGAGCGAGTCTGCTCGCAACCCCAACGCCAGCTTGCGGGTGCAGTTGCCCGTGACGGTGGAGGCCGCACCGTCGGCCCGCGTGCTCTGAACCGGGCGCAGGGCTTGCGGCCCGTGTGCTGCCCCGCAGGGGGCGGTGCACGGGCCGTTTGTTTTGCGCATTTCTAGGTCATATCTACGTTGCGCCCTCTTAGCATGGTTCAGACGGGAGGACTCGTCAGCGAAGTCAGCCTGCCATGTGTCCGCAACAACCCAGGAAAGGTTCGTCATGAGCACGCAAATGTTGATCTATGAAACCGCATTTCCCGTGTCGGCCCGTCGCCACGCCAATTGGTGTGTGGAGGCCGGGGGCGACTACGCCTTCAGTCGCAAGGTGAATTCGGTGCCCCTGATGGCGGTGGAATTCCCACCCGCGGCCAGCGAGTACGCGATTGTTTTCGCTGGCGCTGGCGAGAGCATCATGCCGGTCGTCATCCTGGGCATGCGCGGCAACGAAAATGTTTACCTCGATGCCGAGGGCGGCTGGAAGGGCAAATACATCCCCGCCTTCATCCGCCGCTACCCCTTCATTTTTTCCAGCGACAGCGACGGCAAGACCCTGACGCTGTGCATCGATGAAGCCTTCAAAGGCTTCAATCAGGCCGGGCGGGGCGAACGCCTGTTCAACGAGGAGGGCCAGCCGACCCCCTACGTCGACAACGTCCTCAAATTCCTGCAGAACTACCAGGTGCAGTTCCAGCGCACCCAGGCCTTCTGCCGCAAGCTCAAGGAATTGGATCTGCTCGAGTCCATGCAAGCTTCTGTCACCCTGCCTGGAGGGGAGAAACTCGCCCTCACCGGGTTCATGGCCGTCGATCGCAAGCGCCTCAAGGCCTTGTCGGGCGAGGCCCTGAGCGACTTGGTGCGCACCGACGAGATGGAGTTGATCTACCTCCACCTGGAGTCCATCCGCAACTTTTCCAGCGTGCGCGAACGGTTGGTGGTCATCCCAGGGGGCAACGCCGACACGGCGCCTGCGGCGAGTGCGGAGGTGGCCGCTGCAAAAAAGTCCGGGCAGCAGGCCGCGGCCTGAACGGCCACGCCCAACCCGTGCGCCGCGGACCCGCCTGAGGCGGCGGGCGCGACGCAGCTCCAGGCTTTTTTGCGCCTAGCTGCCGATGTCAAACACCGCCTCCATCCACTCCCTGGTCCAAGAGGACCGCAGCCGGGCCGAGTCCGCGGCTTGGGCGCATTTCACCGCGCCCACCCACGCCGGGGACTTCACCAACAGCTGGCTGGGCATCCTCTGCGCGCAAATCCACCTGGCGCAAGGGGCCTTGCTCTTGTTGCGTGCCACGGATGGGGCGGACGATGGCAGCTACCTGGCCGCCGCGGTGTGGCCCGATGCGTCCAGGCCTATGCAGTACCTGGTGCCGGCCGCCACCAAAGCCCTGCGGGACCAGGCGGGCACCGTGGTGGCCCAGGACGGTGTTTCGCCGCCGAACCGGGGGCAGGCGGTGCACATCGCGTACCCGATCGAGGTGTCGGGCGTGCTATTCGGCGCGGTGGTGGTGCACCTGTCCCCTTGTGCCGATGCCGAACTGCAGCAGGCCCTGCGCCTGGTCCACTGGGGCACCGCCTGGCTGGTGGACCACTTCCGCCAACAGCAGCAGGCCTTGCAGCAACAGCGTTTCGACCGGTTGACCCTCGTCGCCGATGCCCTGGCCACCGCCATGGAGGCACCGTTGCTGGCGCATTCGGCCACCGCCGTGGTCAACATGCTGGCCTCCCGTCTGCAGTGCGACCGGGTCAGCCTCGGGCTGGACCGGGACGGCGAGGCCGAAGTGCTCGTCATTTCCCACACCGCCACCTTCGACCGCCGCACCAACCTTGTTCGCCTGCTGGGCGATGCCATGGACGAGGTGCTGGACCTCGACCTGACCATGGTCTACCCGCCCCCCGATGGCGACGAACTCGGCCTGCTGGCCCATGCCGCGCTGGCGCGTGAGGCGCAGGTCGCGGCCATTTGCTCCGTGCCGTTGGTGAGCGAGGGGCAAGCGCTGGGGGTTGTCACGTTCGAGCGCACCGCCGGCCCCCCCTTCGATGCCGCCGCCACCGACGTGTGCCGGGCGCTGGGGTTGGCCCTCGGGCCGGTGGTGGCGCTCAAACAGTCCAGCGAAAGAAGCGTGGTCCAACGCCTGATCGAGCGTGGGCAGGAGGCCCAGCGCGTTTTGTTTGGGCCGCGCCATCCGGGGGCCAAGCTGATCGCGCTGTCCTTGTGCCTGGTATTGCTGGTGTTCAGCGTGGTGTCGGGGGACTACCGGGTGTCCGCCCGCACGGTGGTGGAGGGTGCGGTGCAGCGTGCCGCCGTGGCGCCTTTCAACGGCTACGTCGTGGAAAGCCTGGTCCGCGCCGGCGACACGGTCCGCCGCGGGCAGGTGCTGGCCCGGCTGGACGACAAAGACTTGCTGCTGGAGCAGACCCGCTGGTCTGCCGAGCTGCAACAACTGCAGGGCAAGCAGCGCCAGGCCATGGCGGTGCAGGACCGCGCGGCCTGGATGCAGGCCCAGGCCCAGGCCCAGCAGGCCCGGGCCCAGCTCTCCCTGGTCCAGGGACGGCTGGAGCGGGCCAGCCTGACTGCACCGTTCGATGGCATCGTCGTCTCCGGCGATCTCAGCCAGTTGCTGGGCACCCCGGTCGAGCAGGGCAAGGTCTTGTTCGAGGTGGCGCCGCTGGACGCCTACCGCGTCATCCTGGAGGTGGACGAGCGCGACATCGCCGACCTGAGTCCCGGGCAACGCGGCGATATGGTGCTCTCCGGTTTGCCTGGGCAGGCCCTGCCGTTCACCGTCAAGCAGATCACCCCGGTCACTTCGACACAGGACGGACGCAACCTTTTTCGGGTGGAGGCCCAGGTGGACGCCGCTTCCGACCGCTTGCGTCCCGGCATGGAGGGGGTGGGCAAGGTCGGTGTCGGCGAACGGCGCCTGATCTGGATCTGGACCCACGGCCTGATGGACTGGCTGCGCCTGGCCTTCTGGAACTGGATGCCATGAGCCACCAGGCCCCGGTCACGAGCAATGCCTGGCACCGGGTGGCCGGCTTGAAGCCCCGCCTGCGTTCGCAAGCCCGTTTGTACCGGCACCGCTACCGCGACGAGGTCTGGTACCTGCTGCAAGACCCCGCCACGGGTCGCGTCCACCGCTTCACCCCGGCGGCCCGCCTGCTGATCGCGGCCATGGACGGGCGCCGCACCGTCGACCAGTTGTGGGAGCTAGCCAACCGCCATCTGGACGATGAGGCCCCCACCCAGGACGAGGTGATTCAACTCCTGGGCCAATTGCACGCGGCCGATCTGCTGCAAAGCAACGCCACGCCCGACGCCGCCGAGTTGTTCCAGCGCGGTGAGCGCGAGAGCAAAACCCGGCGTCGCCGGTCTTGGAGCAACCCCATGGCCTTGCGCCTGCCGCTGTGGGACCCCGATGTCTTCTTGGAGCGCACCCGGGCCCTGGCCGGTCCGCTCTGGGGGCGTTGGGGGGCCCTGTTGTGGGTGGCGGTGGTGTTGCCGGCCCTGCTCCTGTTGCCGGCGCATTGGACCGCGCTCACCCACAATTTCAGCGACCGTGTGCTCGCCGTGGACAACCTCCTGCTGTTGTGGCTGGTGTTTCCCGCCCTCAAGGCCCTCCACGAACTGGGGCATGCCTACGCCACCAAGGTGGGGGGCGGCGAGGTGCACGACATGGGGCTCATGTTCCTGGTGCTGATGCCCGTTCCCTATGTGGAAGCCTCGGCGGCCACGGTGTTCCGGTCCAAGACCCAGCGGGCCGTGGTGGGGGCCGCCGGCATGCTGGTGGAATTGTTCGTGGCCGCCCTGGCGTTTTACCTCTGGCTCCTGGTCGAACCGGGCGTGTGGCGGGCCATCCTGTTCAACGTGATGCTGGTGGCGGGCGTGTCCACCCTGGTCTTCAACGGCAATCCCTTGTTGCGCTACGACGCTTACTACATCCTGGTGGACCTGATCGAGATGCCCAACCTGGCCCAGCGTTCCCTGCGGTATTGGGCCTACGTGTTCGAGCGCCATGTGTTGCGCCTGTCCGATGTCGAACCGCCGGTGCATGCCGCTGGCGAGCGGGTTTGGCTGCTCTTTTACGGTGTGGCGTCCACGGTGTACCGGATCGTCATCACCGTCGCGATCGCGTTGTTCATCGCGGGCGAATTTTTCTTCATTGGGGTGTTGCTGGCCTTCTGGGCCGTGTTCAGCATGGCTGGGTTGCCGCTGTTCAAGGGCCTGCGCTACCTGTTCACCAGCCCCCGTCTGGGGGGACAGCGCCGGCACGGCCTGACCCTGGTGGGGGGTGTGCTGGCCACCTTTTTGCTGTTCGTGTTGCTGGTGCCCGTGCCGTTCCGCTCTCAGGCCGAAGGCGTCGTCTGGCTGCCCGACGAGGCGGTGGTCCGTGCCGGCGGCAACGGTTTCGTCGAAACCTTGCTCGCCGAGCCCGGTGCGCGCGTGTCGGCGGGCGCGCCTTTGTTGCGTTTGCATGACCCGGCGCTGGACGCCGAGGTGGCCCTGGCCGAGGCCCGTCTGGCAGAAGCCGAGGCCAATTACCACGCCCAGTTCGCGATCGACCCTGGCCAGGCGGCGGTGCTGCGCGAGCGCGTCTGGGCCGAACAGGCGGCCCTGGCCCGGGAGCGGGAGCGCGCCGCGGCCATGCTCGTGCTGTCCCGCGGGCAGGGCACTTTTCACCTGCCGCGGGCCCAGGATGCCCCCGGGCGCTACTACCGCAAGGGCGAAATCGTGGGCTACGTGACCGACCGCCCGCCCGACGTGGCTCGGGTCGTTGTCACCCAGGCCGAGGTCGACGTGGTGCGCCAAGCCACCCGCCATGTCGAGGTGCGGCTCGCGCATGGCCTGGCCCAGGTCATCGAGGGCCGCCTGGTGCGCGAGGTGCCCGCCGGCGATCAGCGCCTGCCCAGTCCAGCCTTGTCGGTGACGGGGGGAGGGCGCATCACCGTCGACCCGAAGGACCCCCAGGGCACCAAGACCCTGGAGCGCCTGTTCCAGTTCGACGTGCAGCTCGACCACCCGCAACGCCTTTACCTCTTTGGCCAGCGTGTGCACGTCCGTTTTGAGCACGATTGGGAGCCGCTGGCCGTCCAGTGGTTCCGCACGGTCCGGCGGGTCTTCCTGTCGCATTTCCATGTCTAGAGCCTTGTCCCATTCCAGCCGGGTGGATCGGGTCCTGCGCCCCTTCCCCGAACGGGCCGAGGCCGTGCCCGGCTGGCACGACCGCCTGGCCCAGTCTCTCTATGCCCACGCCGTGGCCCCGTGGCCGGCCCTGGTGCGCCAGGGCTCGGGGTGCTACCGCGACATCCTGCACACGGTGCGCGAGCACGAAGCCGGGCTGCACAGCCTCAGCGATGCCGAATTGCAGCAACGCCTGCAAGATCTGCGGCCCCAACTGCGCCGCCAGGGCCATGCGCTGCAGCCCGTGGGGGCCTGCTTCGCCGTGTTGCGGGAGGCCTCGCACCGCCTCTTGGGGCGCCGGCATTTCGACACCCAGCTGATGGGGGCCTGGGCCTTGTTGCAGGGGCGGTTGGTGGAGATGGCCACCGGCGAGGGCAAGACCCTCACCGCGGCGCTGGCGGCCTGCACCGCGGCGCTGGCCGGCCAGCCGGTGCACGTCGTCACCGTCAACGACTACCTGGCCCACCGCGATGCCGAGGAAATGGCCCCGCTCTACCGTTTCGCCGGCCTCAGCGTGGGTTGCGTGGTGCAGGGCATGTCGCCCCAGGCCCGCCGCGAAGCCTACGCCCAGCCACTGACCTACTGCACCAACAAGGAGCTGGCCTTCGATTACCTGCGCGACCGCGTCGCCCTGGGCGATCGGGAGGGCAGCCTGCACCTGGCCCTGGAAAAGATCGGTGGCGCTGCCCAGCAGCGGTCACTGGTGCTGCGCGGTCTGCATTTCGCCATCGTGGACGAGGCCGACAGCGTGTTCATCGACGAGGCCCGCACGCCCCTGATCCTGTCGGCCAGCGGCCCGCAGGGTGAAACCGCCGACAACTGCCGACGTGCGCTCGAATTGGCCGAACTGCTGGAGCTCCACGAGGATTTCCGGCTGGATGCCCGCACCCGCCAGGTTCGGCTGTGTCCCCAGGCCATCGACAAGGTCGACGCTTTCGCCGAACCGCTGGGCGGGGTGTGGACCTCCCGGCGCGGCCGGGAGGAGCTGGTGCGCCAAGCCTTGAGTGCCCTCCACCTGTTTCACCGCGACGAGCATTACGTCGTGGCCGACGGCAAGGTGCAGATCGTGGACGAATCGACGGGGCGCATCCTGCCCGACCGGAGTTGGGAGCGTGGCCTGCACCAGATGATCGAAACCAAGGAGGGTTGCGAGCCCACCAGCGAACGCAAGACCCTGGCGCGCATCACCTACCAGCGTCTGTTCCAGCGCTACCTGTTGCTCAGTGGCATGAGCGGAACTGCCCGGGAGGTGGCCCCCGAAATTCGGACCGTGTACGGCCTGGACGTGGCCGTCATCCCCTTGCACCGGCCTTTGGCCCGCAGGCACGAAGCCCCGCGTCTGTTTGCCACCCCGGCCGACAAGTGGCAGGCCGTGGCCGATGCGGCCGCCGGCCTGGCACAGCAACAGGGCCGGCCCGTCCTCATCGGCACGCGTTCGGTCAAGGCCTCGGAAACCATCAGCGCGGTGCTGACGGCGCGCGGTCTGCCGCATGCCTTGCTCAACGCCAAACAAGACCAGTTCGAGGCCGCCGTGATCGCCCTGGCTGGGCAGGCCGGGCGCATCACCGTCGCCACCAACATGGCCGGCCGCGGCACCGACATCCGCCTGAGCCCCGACACCTTGTCGCCTGGCGGCCTGCACGTCATCTTGACGGAGTACCACGAATCCGCGCGCATCGACCGCCAGTTGTATGGCCGTTGCGGCCGGCAGGGCGACCCCGGCAGTTGTTCGGTCTTCGTGTCACTGGAAGATGAAATTTTTTCCCTCCATACACCCTGGGCCCGCGCTTGGGTGGACACTTGGCTGCGGCAGGGGCGTGCCTTGCCCGCCTGGGCCATTGACGGCCTGCGACGGCTGGCGCAATGGCAGGCGGAACGCAAAAATGTCGGCATCCGCCGCCAGAACCTGAAGGTGGATCGGCAGCTCGACCAAGTGCTTTCGTTTTCCGGGAGACAACCATGAACGTGAACCGCTGTTTTCTCGCCGGTCTGACCGTGCTGGCCTGGCCGGGCGGGGTGGGGGCGGCCCCTTTCGAGTGCTTGCTGGAGCCGGCGCAAACCGTCGAAATCCGCAGCGCGGTCGAGGGGCTGGTGCGCCGCATCCACGTCCAGCGTGGGGACGATGTGCGCGCCGGCCAGGTGCTCGTCGAATTGGATGCCTCGGTCGAGCGTTCGTCCGCGGCTGTCGCCCAATACCGTGCGCAGGCCGAGGGCCGCATTGCCGCTTCCCGAAATCGCATGCAGTACGCCCAGCGCAAGACGCAGCGCTCCAACGAACTGCACCAGCAGAGTTTCATTTCTGCCCAGGCCCGGGACGAAGCCGAAACCGAGCACAACCTGGCCGAATCCGAACTGAAAGAGGCGATGGAGAACCGGGAGTTGGCCCGCTTGGAGTACCAGCGCGCCGTCGACCAGTTGAACCAGAAGACCTTGCGCAGCCCTTTCAACGGCATCGTCGTGGACCGCATGCTCAACCCGGGTGACCTGGCCGAGGCCGGCAATGGCCGCAAACCCATCCTCAAGCTGGCGCAGATCCACCCGTTGCGGGTTGAGGCCGTGTTGCCCTTGTCCACCTTTGGCAAATTGCGTCCAGGCATGGTCGGGCAGGTGACCCCGGAAGGTGGGGCGCCCCAGAAAGCCACGATCAAGGTGGTGGACCGGGTGCTCGACGCGGCCAGTGGCACCTACGGCGTGCGTCTGGAATTGCCCAATCCCCAAGGGCAGTTGCCGGGCGGCATCCGCTGCCAGGTGGAATTCTCCGAGGTGGGGGGCGGGGGTCCGGTCGCCGCGCGCGTGCGTTGAGGGCGGGGTAAAATCGCAACCCTTTTGCGGGCGCTGCCACTGGCAGTGGTCGGACCTGTGCGTGCGCCGGCGCCATCACCCCGCCGGTTCTGGCCGCTGCTCAGCCTGTAAGATCGTCCGGCAAGAGGATACCCATGTCAGCCATTTTCCCCCCGGATGAACTGGACGCGCACAGCGTGTCCTACAGCGAAGACCGCCAGATCGCCCAGTTGCGCGTGCCCCCGCACTCCATCGAGGCCGAATCCAGCGTGCTCGGTGGCCTGCTTCTCGACAACGCGGCCTGGGACCGCGTGGCCGACCTGGTCAAGGATTCGGACTGCTACCGCGCCGAACACCAGCTCATTTACGGCGCCATCGCCGCGCTGATCAACGCCAACAAGCCGGCCGATGTGATCACGGTGTTTGAGCACCTCAGCAGCCAGGGCAAGGCCGACGAGGTCGGTGGCTTGAGCTACCTCAACACCCTGGCGCAGTATGTGCCGAGTGCGGCCAACATCCGCCGCTACGCCGAGATCGTGCGCGAGCGCGCCATCCTGCGCAAGCTTATCACTGTGAGCGACGAAATCGCCACCAACGCCTTCAACCCCAAGGGCAAGGCGGTGGCCAACATCCTCGACGAAGCCGAGCAGAAGATCTTCAACATCGGCGAAGAGGGCAGCCGCATGAAGCAGGGCTTCCAGTCCATGGACTCCCTGGTGGTGGACCTGCTCGACCGGGTGCAGGAGATGGCCGACAACCCGAACGACATCACCGGCGTGCCCACCGGTTTCATCGACCTGGACCGCATGACCGCCGGCTTGCAGGGCGGCGACCTGGTCGTGCTGGCCGCGCGCCCCTCCATGGGCAAGACCGCGTTCGCCATCAACATCGCCGAACACGTTGCCCTGAACGAGGGCCTGCCGGTGGCGGTGTTCTCCATGGAAATGGGCGCCGCCCAGCTGGCGGTGCGTATCGTTGGCTCCATCGGCCGCATCAACCAGGGCCACCTGCGCACCGGCAAGCTGAGCGACGACGAATGGCCGCGCCTGACCGAAGCCATCGAACGGCTGCGCACCGTGTCGTTGCACATCGACGAAACGCCGGGCCTCACGCCCAGTGAGCTGCGTGCCAACGCCCGCCGCCTGGCGCGCCAGTGCGGCAAGCTGGGCCTGATCGTGGTGGACTACCTGCAGCTGATGAGCGGCAGCAACAGCGACGGCGAAAACCGCGCCACCGAACTGGGCGAAATTTCCCGGGGCCTGAAGATGCTGGCCAAGGAGCTGCAGTGCCCGGTGATCGCCTTGTCGCAGCTCAACCGTTCCGTGGAGCAGCGCACCGACAAACGCCCCATGATGTCGGACCTGCGCGAATCCGGCGCCATCGAGCAGGACGCGGACATTATCATGTTCATCTACCGCGACGAGTACTACACCAAGGACGCCTGCAAGGAGCCCGGCGTGGCCGAGATCATCATCGGCAAGCAGCGCAACGGCCCCACGGGCACCGTCAAGCTGGCCTTCCTCAACATGCTCACGCGTTTCGAGAGCCTGGCCGGTTACTCGGACGATTTCTGATCACCAGCCCGGCCGGATGCAGAAAAAAAATCCCGGGCTTCGTGCCCGGGATTTTTGTTGTGACAACGGGCGCGCTCAGAGCACGTCGCTGGCAAAGTCCGCCAGGCGCGAGCGTTCGCCGCGCGCCAGGGTGATGTGCCCGCCGTGCGGCCAGCCCTTGAAGCGGTCCACCGCGTAGGTCAGGCCGCTGGAGCCTTCGGTCAGGTAGGGCGTGTCGATCTGCGCCAGGTTGCCCATGCAAATGATCTTGGTGCCGGGGCCGGCGCGGGTGATCAGCGTCTTCATCTGCTTGGGCGTCAGGTTCTGCGCCTCGTCGATGATGACGTACTTGTTCATGAAGGTGCGCCCGCGCATGAAGTTCATGCTCTTGACCTTGATGCGGCTGCGCACCAGTTCGTTGGTGGCCGCGCGCCCCCATTCGCCGGCGTTGCCGCCGTCGCCCTTGGCCAGGAACTCCAGGTTGTCGTCGAGCGCGCCCATCCAGGGGCCCATTTTTTCTTCCTCGGTGCCGGGCAGAAAGCCGATGTCCTCGCCCACGCTCACGGTGGCGCGGGTCATGATGATCTCGGTGTAGCGGCGCTCGTCCAGCACCTGGGTCAGACCGGCGGCCAAGGCCATCAGGGTTTTGCCGGTGCCGGCGGTGCCGGCCAGGGTGACGAAGTCGACCTCGGGGTCGAGCAGCAGGTTGAGCGCAAAGTTCTGCTCGCGGTTGCGGCTGGTCACGCCCCACACCGCGTTTTTCAGGTGGGTGTAGTCCTTCAGGGTCTTGAGCACGGCGGTCTTGCCGCGCACCTCGGTCACGCGCGCGTACAGCGGCGGCTCGCCCGGTGCCTCAAAGTAGACAAACTGGTTGATCACCATCTGCTCGGCGATCGGCCCGCCGATGCGGTAGAAGGTGTGGCCGCCCTGTTGCCAGCTTTCGATGGTCTTGCTTTGGCGCGTCCAGAAGTCGGGCGGCAGGGGCAGGGCGCCGGTGTAGAGCAGTTCGTCGTCGTCCAGCGCCTTGTCGTTCTGGTAGTCCTCGGCGGCCAGGCCCAGGGCGCGGGCCTTGATGCGCATGTTGATGTCCTTGGACACCAGCACCACCTCGCGGCCGGGGTGTTTGTCGGTCAGGGCCTGCACCACACCCAGGATTTGGTTGTCGGCCTTGCCTTGCGGCAGGCCGGTGGGCAGGGTGTTGCTCAGCGGTTCGGTCTGGAAGAAGAGCAGGCCGCTGGCGTCCTTGTTGCCCAGGGCGGCCAGGGGCAGGCCCTGGGTCATGTCGCCGCCGTTGTGCGCGGCCAGGCTGTCCAGCGAGCGGCTGGCCTGGCGCGCGTTGCGGGCCACTTCGCTCATGCCCTTCTTGTTGCTGTCCAGTTCTTCCAACACGATCATCGGCAGGTAGATGTCGTGTTCCTCGAAACGGAACAGGCTGATCGGGTCGTGCATCAGCACGTTGGTGTCGAGCACGAACAGGCGCTTGGGCCCGCTGGCGACCGGGGCCGTTTTGCGCTTGGGCTTGGCCGCGGCTTTGGGGCGGGGCGTGGGCGGTATCCGGGCAACGGCCGGTGCGGTCACCGCGGTGGGCACGGTCGGTGCTGCACTGGCCACGACCGGCATCGCCACGGTCTTGGCGCTGCCGGCGCTGGGGGCCTTGACCGTTTTCGCCGGCCGGCGTGTGGCTGGGGGGGCGGGTGGGGCCTCGGCCACAGGGGGCGATACGGCCGCAGGTGTGCTGATGACGGCGGTCTGGGCGGCGTCGCTCAGGGCGCTGGGCTGGACGCGGGCGGCTTTGCGGTTGGGAGCGGGAGGCAGGGGGGGCATGTGCGTGAGCGGGTGTCGCGTGGGCAGGGACCAGAAAACAAAAAGCCGCCAGGGGTCACCGGGCGGCTGCTTGGATTGTGCGGGGGTGTTGCGGTTGAAAACTCAAAAGCATGAGTTCATTATGCACCACCCTCCGCGGGGTTCCGGACCTGGCGGTCAGGCGGCTTTTTTCAGCATTTTCACGGCCTTGAGCACCTCTTCGACGTGGCCGGGCACCTTGAGTCCGCGCCATTCCTGCAACAGGATGCCGTCGGGGCCGATCAGGAAGGTGCTGCGCTCGATGCCCTTGACCTTCTTGCCGTACATGATCTTGTTCTTGACCACGCCGAACATGTGGCACATCTTTTCTTCGGTGTCGGCGATCAGCTCGAAGGGCAGTTCGAGCTTGGCCTTGAAGTCGTTGTGCGAATTCATGTTGTCGCGCGACACGCCGAACACCTGGGCGCCGGCTTTTTCAAAGTCCTTGTACTTGTCGCGGAACTGCATGGCCTCGGTGGTGCAACCGGGCGTGTTGTCCTTGGGGTAAAAATACAGAATAACGGTTTGACCCTGGTGCGATTGGTTGGTGACCTTCACACCGCCGGTGGCGTTGGCTTCGAATTCAGGAATGGGTTTGTTGACAACAACGGCCATGAAGCGGATCCCCTGCGTGGTTGGTGGGCAACGTGGGCGCTCGTGGGAGCGCCCGCTGGGGCGATGCTGTGTCAATCGCCCCGGGTTGCCAGGCGGAAACTGCTATTTTACCCGCAAGCTTGAAGCAAGGCTATCCAGCTGTCGCCGGCTCGACCAGAAGGGCGACCACAACGCGCCGGCCTTCGCCGGCCAGGATGTTGTAGGTGCGGGCCGCGGCCATGGTGTCCATGGTTTCCACACCGATGCCTTTTTCAATCAGGGGGCGCAGCAGGGCGGGGGCGGGAAAGCGCAGCCGGGCACCGCTGCCGTAGATGACGAGTTCGGGGCCGTCTTCGGCCAGTCGGGCGAAGTGTTCGGCGGTGAGTTCGGCGGCGCTGGCGCAGACCCAGTCGCTGAGCCGACCCTGCGAGCTGACCACCACGCTGCGTTCGTGCCGCTGGCCGTTGACCGCCACCCAGCCGGGGCCGTGGGCGGTGATGGACAGGGTGTCCATGCGGTCGGGTTGGAGCTTCATCGTCGGGGTCCGGGAAAAGTGTGGTGAAATTATAGGTTTCACCTCAGAGCTGCCATGTTAGCCCCCTCCATTCAAAAATCCGCCAAGCTGGCCAATGTCTGTTACGACATCCGGGGGCCCGTGTTGGACAAGGCGCGAGCGATGGAGGAAGAAGGCCACAAGATCATCAAGCTCAACATCGGCAACCTGGCGGTGTTCGGGCTGGAGCCGCCGGACGAGATCTTGCAGGACATGATCCGCAACCTGCCGAACGCGGCCGGTTACACCGACAGCAAGGGCCTGTTCGCGCCGCGCAAGTCGGTGGTGCACTACACCCAGGAAAAACGCATCGCCGGCGTGACGGTGGACGACGTGTACCTCGGCAACGGCGCCAGCGAGCTGATCACCATGAGCATGAACGCCCTGCTGAACGCGGGCGACGAAATCCTGGTGCCGGCGCCCGACTACCCGCTGTGGACGGCGTCGGTGTCGCTGTCCGGTGGCACACCGGTGCACTACATGTGTGACGAAGGTGCCGGCTGGACGCCGGACATTGCCGACATCGAGCGCAAGATCACGTCCCACACCAAGGGCATCGTCATCATCAACCCCAACAACCCGACCGGTGCCCTGTACCCGGACGAGGTGTTGCGCGCGATCGTGGACCTGGCACGCAAGCACGACCTGATCGTGTTCGCAGACGAAATCTACGACAAGGTGCTGTACGACGGCCACACGCACACCTCCATCGCCTCGCTGGCCGAGGACGTGCTGTTCGTCACCTTCAACGGTCTCTCCAAGAATTACCGCAGTTGCGGCTACCGCGCCGGCTGGATGATCGTGTCGGGCGACAAGCGCCGCGCCAAGGACTACATCGAGGGCCTGAACATGCTGGCTTCGATGCGCCTGTGCGCCAACACGCCGGGGCAACTGGCCATCCAGACCGCGCTGGGTGGCTACCAGAGCATCAACGACTTGGTCGCGCCCGGAGGCCGGCTGTGCCGCCAGCGCGATCTGGCGCACAAGCTGCTGACCGACATCCCGGGCGTGACCTGCGTCAAGCCCAAGGCCGCGCTCTACATGTTCCCGCGCCTTGACCCGCAGATGTACCCCATCGCCGACGACCAGCAGTTCGCCTACGAGTTGCTGGCCGAGGAAAAGGTGTTGATCGTGCAGGGCACGGGCTTCAACTACCCGACGCCGGACCACTTCCGCCTGGTGTTCCTGCCGCACGAGGACGACCTGGCCGATGCCGTGGGCCGCATCGCCCGCTTCCTGGGGCACTACCGCAAGCGCCACGGCACCTGAGCCGCTGGCCCCACCGTTACCCGTTTTTTGACCGAGAACCGACCGATATGAAACCGATTCAAGTGGGCCTGCTGGGCATTGGCACCGTGGGCAGCGGCACCTTCAACGTGCTCAAGCGCAACCAGGAAGAAATCACCCGCCGCGCCGGCCGTGGCATTGAAATCACCATGGTCGCCGACCTGGACGTGGCGCGTGCCCAAGCGGTGGTGGGCGCGGGCGTGCAGGTGGTGAACGACGCGCGTGCCGTGATCGCCAACCCCGATATCGACATCGTGATCGAGCTGATCGGTGGCTACGGCATCGCCAAGGCGCTGGTGCTGGAGGCGATCGCCGCCGGCAAGCACGTGGTCACCGCCAACAAGGCGCTGCTGGCCGTGCACGGCACCGAAATTTTCGCCGCGGCGCAGGCCAAGGGCGTGATGGTGGCGTTCGAAGCCGCCGTGGCCGGGGGCATCCCCATCATCAAGGCGCTGCGCGAAGGCCTGACCGCCAACCAGATCCAGTGGGTGGCCGGCATCATCAATGGCACCACCAACTTCATCCTGTCCGAAATGCGCGACAAGGGCCTGGACTTTGACGTGGTGCTGAAAGAGGCTCAACGCCTGGGCTACGCCGAAGCCGACCCGACCTTTGACATCGAAGGCGTGGACGCCGCACACAAAGCCACGCTGATGAGCGCCATCGCCTACGGCATCCCGGTGCAGTTCGACAAGGCCTATGTGGAAGGCATCACCCAGTTGGGCGCGGCCGACATCAAGTACGCCGAGCAACTGGGCTACCGCATCAAGCTGCTGGGCATTGCCAAGCGCGCCGCCAAGGGCATCGAACTGCGCGTGCACCCGACCCTGGTGCCGGCCAAGCGCCTGATCGCCAACGTCGAAGGCGCCATGAACGCCGTGATGGTGCAGGGCGACGCCGTGGGCACCACGCTGTACTACGGCAAGGGCGCTGGCAGCGAGCCCACCGCCAGCGCGGTGATCGCCGACCTGGTGGACATCACCCGCCTGCACACCGCCGACCCGCAGAACCGTGTGCCGCACCTGGCCTTCCAGCCGGGCGCCCTGAGCGACCTGCCGGTGCTGCCGATGAGCGAGGTGGTGACGAGCTACTACCTGCGCCTGCGCGTGGCCGATCAGGCTGGCGTGCTGGCCACGGTGACTGGCATCCTGGGCCAGGCCGGCATCAGCATCGACGCGGTGCTGCAGCGCGAAGCCGCCGAGGGCGAGAACCAGACCGACGTGATCATCCTGACCCACGGCACCCGCGAAGGCAGCATGGACGCCGCCATCGCCCAGATGCAGGCGCTGCCCACCGTGCTGGCGCCCATCACCCGCATCCGCAAGGAGGAACTGGCGTAATGCTGTACCTGTCCACCCGCGGGCACCCGGACCGCAAGCGTTTCTGTGAAATCCTGCTGGAGGGCCTGGCGCCCGACGGCGGCCTGTACCTGCCCGAGCGTTATCCGCAGGTGGACGACGCCACCCTGAGCCGTTGGCGCAAGGTGTACCACCAGCAAGGTTACGCCGAGCTGGCGTTCGAGATTTTGTCGCTCTACATCGACGACATCCCGGCCGCCGACCTGCGCGCCTTGTGCGCCAAGACCTACACCGCCGAGGTCTACGGCACCGGCGAAATCGTGCCGCTGCGCCACCTGGAAAACGCCATCTGGATCGAGGCCCTGTCCAACGGCCCCACGCTGGCCTTCAAGGACATGGCCATGCAGTTGCTGGGCCACCTGTTTGAGTACGAACTGGGTCGCCGTGGCGAAGAACTCAACATCCTGGGCGCCACCAGTGGCGACACCGGCAGCGCGGCCGAGTACGCCATGCGCGGCAAGCAGGGTGTGCGGGTGTTCATGACCAGCCCGCACGGTCGCATGAGCCCCTTCCAGCAGGCGCAGATGTTCAGCCTGCTGGACGACAACATCCACAACATCGCCATCGAAGGCGTGTTCGACGACTGCCAGGACATCGTCAAGGCGGTGTCCAACGACCTGGAATTCAAGCGCAAGTACAAGATCGGCACCGTCAACTCCATCAACTGGGCGCGCTTGCTGGCCCAGGTGGTGTACTACTTTGCCGGCTACATCCAGGCCACGCAGTCGAACAGCCAGAGGGTCAGCTTCACGGTGCCGTCGGGCAACTTCGGCAATGTGTGCGCCGGCCACGTGGCGCGCATGATGGGGCTGCCCATCCACCAGCTGGTGGTGGCCACCAACGAGAACGACGTGCTCGACGAGTTCTTCCGCACCGGCGTGTACCGTGTGCGCGGCAGCGCCGACACCTTCGAGACCTCCAGCCCGTCGATGGACATCTCCAAGGCCAGCAACTTCGAGCGCTTCGTGTTCGACCTGCTGGGCCGCGACGCCGCCCAGACCCAGGCGCTGTTCGGTGAGGCTTTGAACCGCGAGGGCCGCTTCGACCTGAGCGCCAACCCGCACTTCGCCCAGGCCGCCAGCCGCTACGGCTTCGTCAGCGGCAAGAGCACCCACACCGACCGCCTCGCCACCATCCAGGACACCTGGCAACGCTTCGGCCAGATGATCGACACCCACACCGCCGACGGCGTGAAGGTGGCGCGCGAACACCTGACCCCGAACGTGCCCATGGTGGTGCTGGAAACCGCGCTGCCGATCAAGTTCGCTGCCACCATCGTGGAAGCCCTGGGGCGCGAGCCCGAGCGGCCGGCCAAGTTCGAAGGCATCGAAGCCCTGCCCAAGCGCGTGCAGGTGATGCCGGCCGACGCCGCGGTGGTGAAGGCCTACATCGCCCAGCACTGCCCAGCCTGAGCCCGGGACGCCGCCGCATGAGCACGCCATCCCCGATGCAGCCGCCCCAACGCCCCGGCCTGATGGTGCTGGAAGACGCCATGGCCGCCTTGCTGGCCGCGGCGGGTCCGGTCGCAGGTGTCGAGTCGGTGCCCACCTTCGACGCCGATGGCCGTGTGCTGGCCGAGGACCTGGTGTCCGCGTTGGACGTGCCGGGGCACGACAACTCCTCCATGGACGGCTACGCCGTGCGCGTGGCCGACTTGCAGGCCGCTGCCGGCGGGGCCTTGCCCGTGTCGCAGCGCATTCCCGCCGGCCATTTCGGTGCGGCTTTGCAAGCGGGGACGGTGGCCCGCATCTTCACCGGCGCACCGCTGCCGGCCGGTGCCGACGCCGTGGTCATGCAGGAAGAGGCCGAACCCGCGGGCGAGGCCGGTGGCCTGCCGCTGGTGCGTTTCCAGGTGCGGCCCGAGCCGGGCCAGTGGATACGCCGCCAGGGCGAAGACGTGCGCCGCGGCGCGGTGGTGCTGGCCCGTGGCACCCGCCTGGGCCCGGCCGAACTGGGGCTGGCCGCCAGCATGGGCTTTGCCCAGCTGCCGGTGGCGCCCCGTGTGCGCGTGGCGTTGTTGTCCACCGGCGACGAGCTGGTCATGCCCGGCGACGTGCCGCCGGCGCAAATGAAGCCCAGCGCCATTTACAACTCCAACCGCTTTTTCCTGCGCGCCCTGCTGCAGCGGCTGGGCTGCGAGGTGAGCGACCTGGGCATCGTGCCCGACCAGCGCGACGCCACCCTGGCCGCGCTGCGCTCGGCGGCTGAGGCGCACGACCTGATCCTGAGCAGCGGCGGTGTCTCGGTGGGCGAGGAAGACCACATCAAACCCGCCGTGCAGCAACTGGGCGGGCTGGACCTGTGGCAGATCGGCATGAAGCCGGGCAAGCCCTTTGCCCACGGCTGGGTGGGTCGCGCAGCCGCCGATGGCCGCTGCCATTTCATCGGCCTGCCGGGCAACCCGGTGTCCAGCTTTGTCACCTTTTTGCTGCTGGTGCGGCCCTTTTTGCTGCGCCTGCAGGGCGTGGTCGGTGCGGCGGCCCAGGGTTTGCCGCCTGCGCAGGCCCTGGTGGCGCATTTCGACCTGCCCAAAGGCGACAAGCGCCGAGAATTCTTGCGCGTGCGCCGCAACGCCGCCGGCGGGCTGGACCTGTTCCCGAACCAGAGCTCCGGGGTATTGACCTCGGTGGCGTGGGGGGATGGGCTGGTGGACAACCCGCCGGGCCGCGCCATCGCGCATGGTGACGTGGTCCAGTTCCTGCCTTTCGATGCGCTGCTGTCTTGAGCCGACCATGACCATCCACGTCCGATTTTTCGCCGCCATCCGCGAAGCGGTGGGCACCCCGTCCCTGGCGCTGGACACCTCGGCCACGACCGTGGCCGCCTTGCGTGACGAGCTGATCGCCCGCGGCGGCCCCTGGGCCGACGCCCTGGCCCGGGGCAAGGCGGTGCGCGCCTCGGTGAACCAGGCCATGGTGGACGAAACGGCGCCGCTGCCGGCCGGCGCCGAAGTGGCGTTTTTTCCGCCCGTGACCGGTGGTTGAGCCGGAGCGCCCCATGAACACCCCCCGCGTCAGCATCCAGACCGGCGATTTCGACCTCGGTGCTGAGGTCGCCGCCCTGCGCCGCCAGGACGCGCGCGTGGGCGCCGTCTGCACTTTCGTCGGCACCGTGCGCGACAGGAACGACGGCCAAAGCGTCTCCACCATGGAACTGGAGCACTACCCGGGCATGACCGAAAAGGCCATCGAGGCCATGATCGACGAGGCGCAGCGCCGCTTCGACATCTTCGGCGCCCGCGTCGTCCACCGCGTCGGCCTGCTGCAACCGCTGGACCAGATCGTGCTGGTGGCCGTCACCTCGGCCCACCGCGGCGACAGCTTCCAGGCCTGCGAATTCCTGATGGACTACCTGAAAACCCAGGCCCCGTTCTGGAAGAAGGAGCAGACGCCCGAGGGCGCCCGCTGGGTGGACGCCCGCGTGAGCGACGACGCGGCGCTGGCCAAGTGGGGCATACAGGCCAGCAACGCCTGATCGCGGTGGAACGGTGCGCCGCTGAGCCCGCCCGTCCCTGTGCCCGCGGTGCCTGACCGCCGGTGCCGATTCTTTGCGCCAGATCAAAGCCAAAGGTCCCGGTCTGGGCCGACGATGCGTGGGGCCCTTGAAATGGCCAGGCGGGCCTTCATGTGTGCCCCAGTTGGAAAACACATTGGAGTGTCTGCATGCGCATCGACAAACTGACCACCAAGTTCCAGGAAGCCCTGGGCGAAGCCCAGACCCTGGCGCTGGGGAACGACCACGCCTACATCGAACCGGCGCACGTCCTGCTGGCCATGCTGCGCCAGCAGGACGGCCCCAAGGCGCTGCTGCAGCGCGCCGGCGTGAATGTGGCCGCGCTGGGCCAAGCCGCCGACGCCGCGGTGCAGAAATGCCCGCAGGTGCAAGGCCAGGAGCAGGTGCAGGTGGGCCGCGACACGGTGACGCTGCTGCAGACGGCCGAGAAAGAGGCCATCAAGCGCGGCGACCAGTTCGTGGCCAGCGAACTGTTCCTGCTGGCCCTGGCCGACAGCAAAACCGCCCTGGCCGACGGCGCCCGCAAGGCCGGCCTGAACCGCAAGAACCTGAGCGAAGCCATCGACGCCGTGCGCGGAGGACAGAAAGTGGACAACCCCGAAGCCGAAGGCCAGCGCGAAGCGCTGAAAAAGTACACCCTGGACCTGACCGAGCGCGCCGCGCAAGGCAAGCTGGACCCGGTGATCGGCCGCGACGACGAAATCCGCCGTGCCATCCAGGTGCTGCAGCGCCGCAGCAAGAACAACCCGGTGCTGATCGGCGAGCCCGGTGTGGGCAAGACCGCCATCGTGGAAGGGTTGGCGCAGCGCATCGTCAACGGCGAGGTGCCCGACACGCTGAAGGACAAGCGCGTGCTGGTGCTGGACATGGCCGGCCTGCTGGCCGGCGCCAAGTTCCGCGGCGAGTTCGAAGAACGGCTGAAAGCCGTGCTGAAAGAGGTGGCACAAGACGAGGGCCGCATCATCCTGTTCATCGACGAAATCCACACCATGGTGGGTGCCGGCAAGGCCGAAGGCGCCATCGACGCGGGCAATATGCTCAAGCCCGCGCTGGCCCGGGGCGAGCTGCACTGCATTGGCGCCACCACGCTGGACGAGTACCGCAAATACATCGAAAAAGACGCCGCGCTGGAGCGCCGCTTCCAGAAGGTGCTGGTGGACGAGCCGACCGTGGAGGCGACCATCGCCATCCTGCGGGGTTTGAAGGAGCGTTACGAAAAGCACCACAACGTGGACATCACCGACCCGGCCATCGTCGCCGCGGCGGAGCTGAGCCACCGCTACATCACCGACCGCTTCCTGCCCGACAAGGCGATCGACCTGATCGACGAGTCGGCCGCCAAAATCCGCATCGAGCAGGACTCCAAGCCCGAGGTGATGGACAAGCTGGAGCGCCGCATGATCCAGCTCCAGATCGAAACCGAGGCGGTCAAGCGCGAGAAGGACGAGGCCTCGCAAAAGCGCCTGGCGCTGATCGAGGAAGAACTGGTCAAGCTGCAGCGCGAATACGCCGATCTGGAAGAGATCTGGAAGGCCGAAAAGGCCAGCGTGCAGACCTCGGGCGAGGTGCGCGAGCAGATTGAAGGCGTCAAGCAGGAGATCGAGGACCTGACCCGCAAGGGGGATTTCAACAAGGTGGCCGAGCTGCAGTATGGCAAGCTGCCCGAGCTGGAAAAGCGCCTGAAAGAAGCCCAGGCCAAGGAGGCCGCCGGCGACGGCAAGGCCAACAAGCTGTTGCGCACGCAGGTGGGCGCGGAAGAAATTGCCGAGGTGGTGGCGCGGGCCACCGGCATTCCGGTGAGCAAGCTGATGCAGGGCGAGCGCGACAAGCTGCTGGCCATGGAAGACAAGCTGCACGAGCGCGTGGTGGGGCAGGACGAGGCCATCATCGCGGTGGCCAACGCCATCCGCCGTTCGCGCGCGGGCCTGAGCGACCCGAACCGCCCCTTGGGCAGCTTCCTGTTCCTGGGCCCGACCGGCGTGGGCAAGACCGAGCTGTGCAAGGCGCTGGCGGGCTTTTTGTTCGACAGCGAGGAGCACCTGATTCGCATCGACATGAGCGAGTTCATGGAGAAGCACTCGGTGAGCCGCCTGATCGGGGCGCCTCCGGGCTATGTGGGCTACGACGAAGGCGGCTACCTGACCGAAGCCGTGCGCCGCAAGCCCTACAGCGTGATCCTGCTGGACGAGGTGGAAAAAGCCCACCCCGACGTGTTCAACGTGCTGCTGCAGGTGCTGGACGACGGCCGCCTGACCGATGGCCAGGGCCGCACCGTGGACTTCAAGAACGCGGTGGTCGTGATGACCAGCAACATCGGCTCACACCTGATTCAAGCCATGGTGGGGCAGGACGCCGAGGACATCAAGGACGCGGTGTGGGGCGAGCTGAAAAACCATTTCCGCCCGGAATTCCTCAACCGCATCGACGAAACCGTGGTGTTCCACGGCCTGAACGCCGAGCACATCGCCAACATTGCCCGCATCCAGCTGAAGGTGCTGACCGAGCGCCTGGCCAAGATGGAGCTGAACCTGCAGGTCAGCGACGCCGCGCTGGCGGAACTGGCCAAGGTGGGCTTCGACCCGGTGTTCGGTGCCCGGCCGCTCAAGCGCGCCATTCAGCAACGGATCGAAAACCCACTGTCCAAGGCGATTCTGGAAGGCAAGTTCCCGCCCAAGAGCGAGATCCCGGTGGACGTGGATCCGATCACCGCGCCCGGGACCTTCCAGTTCGGGCGGGTGGTGCACTGAGTGGGGCTTATTGCACCTTGGCCTTGGTGCGCAGGCCTTCCTGGAATTCCACCAGTTTTTGCTGCTGCAGCTGCTGCACGATCTGGGGCTTGAGTTCCTCCAGCGGGGGCAGGGCGGCCTGGCGCACGTCGTCCACGCGGATGATGTGCCAGCCGAACTGGCTCTTGACCGGGGCTTCGGTCATCTGGCCTTTGCCCAGCTTGACCATGGCGCCCGAGAACTCGGGCACGAAGGTGCTGGCGGTGGCCCAGTCCAGGTCGCCGCCGTTGGCGCCGGATCCCGGGTCTTTGGACAGCTTCTTGGCCAGATCTTCGAACTTGCCGCCCTTCTTGATGTTGGCGATGATGTCCTTGGCCTCGGCTTCGGTTTCCACCAGGATGTGGCGGGTGCGGAATTCCTGGCCGCCATTGGCCGCGGTGAACTTGTCGTATTCGGCCTTGATGTCGGCGTCGGACACCACGTTCTTGCGCTGGAAGTCGGCGAACAGTTCGCGGATCAGGATGGTCTGGGCGGCCAGCTCCAGCTGGGTGCGGTAGTCGGCCGAGGCCTTGAGGCCGCGGCGTTCGGCTTCCTGCACGAAGACTTCGCGGGCGATCACTTCTTCCTTCAACTGGGCCTTGACTTCGGCGTTGACTGGGCGGCCGGCGCGTTCCAGTTGCTGGGCCAGTGCCTCGACCCGCGCCGACGGCACGGGCTTGCCGTTGACGATGGCCAGGTTCTGTGCCGACACGGGCAGGGCGAAGGTGGCGGCCAGGGCGACCGCGGTCAGGGCGTGTTTCATGGGGAAGGCAGGGGGTGGGGAGAAGTCAGCGTTGGAGGTCGATGGCCAGGGCGTGTAGCCCGGCCTCGAAATAGGGTTGCAGCGCATCATACACAAGGCGGTGGGCGGCCACCCGGCTCAGGCCCTGCAGCCGCGGCCCGCCGATGCGTACGCGAAAGTGGGTGCCCCGGCCCAGGCCGTTGGCCCCGGCGTGGCCGGCGTGGGCGGCGCTTTCGTCCAGCACTTCCAGGGTGGTGGGGGCCAGGGTCGCACGCAGGGTGTCGGCCAGGGCTTGGGCGGTGGGCAGGGCGGCGGCGGGGTTCATGGTTGCTGGTGCGGGGCGTCGTCTTTCAGGTGGCGGGCCACGTACAGGCCCTGCCCGACGATGAACACCACCGGGAACACGTAACCCCAGAGCTTGAAGTTGACCCAGTCCTCGGTGGAGTAGAGGGCCGCCACATAGGCGTTGAGCCCGGCCATGAACAGGAAATAGGCCACCCAGACCACCGTGAGCCGGGCCCAGACGCCGTCGGGCAGTTTGAGCTGGCTGCCCAGCAGCATTTGCAGGAAGTTCTTTTTCCAGATCCAGAGGGCAGCAGCCAGCACCACGGCCATGCTGGCGTAGAGCACGGTGGGCTTCCATTTGATGAAGCGGTCGTCCTGCAGCACCAGGGTCAGGGCGCCGAACACCAGCACCAGCGCGAGGGTGACTTTCTGCAGGGTCTGCAGGCGGCGGTCGATGCCGTAGATCAGGGCGGTCTGGAGCACGGTGGCGGCCATCAGCACGCCGGTGGCGGTGTAAATGCCTTGCAGCTTGTAGGCCACCACGAACAGCGCGATGGGGAAAAAGTCGATCAGGAAGCGCATGCCCGGATTATCGCTTTTGCAGCTCCAGCGCCGCCGAGTTCATGCAGTAACGCAGGCCGGTGGGGGCAGGGCCGTCTTCGAACACGTGGCCCAGGTGGGCGCCACACTGGCTGCACACGGTTTCCACCCGCACCATGCCGTGGGAGCGGTCCACGTGTTCGGTGATGGCGCCGGGCAGCGCTTGCGCAAAGCTGGGCCAGCCGCAGCCGGCATCGAATTTGGTGTGGCTGTCGAACAGGGTGTTGCCGCAGCAGATGCAGTGGTAGGTGCCGTCGGCCCAGACCTGTTCGTACTTGCCGGTGTAAGGCCGTTCGGTGTGGGCGCGGCGGGTGACGTGGAAGGCCAGGGGCTCGGCGCCTTTGGCGGCCAGTTCCGCTTGCCACTCGGCGTCGGTTTTTTGCAGGGGAAAGCTCATGGGCGGACTCCAGGGGGTGCGGCGCTGCCGACATTGTGGCCGCTTCGGATGACCAGGGTGGCACCAGGGTGTTGTGCCTGTGCCCGGCCTTCAGTTCGGTTCGGCGCTCGCTTCGGTGGGGATGGCCCGCAACAGGCCTTCCAGCGCGTCCTGGTCGAGGATGTCAACCCGGCCAAACTCCAGCGATACCCAGCCCTGTGCCTCGAACTGCTTGAGCACCCGGTTGATGGTCTGGCGCGACAGGCCGGCGAGGTGGCCCAGGTCTTCCTGTGACAGGTTGATCTTGCGCATGCCCTGCCAGAACAAGTGGCTCAGGTACTGGGCTACGCGTTCTTCGGGCGAGCGCAGCCGCCCCGATTCGATGATGGCCATGGCCTGGCCCAGGCGCAGGTTGAGGCGTTCGATCAGGTAGTGGTTGAACGACAGGTCTTGGCGGTACAGGGCCTGGAACTGGGCCAGGGGCATGCCGATGAGCGTGGTGTCGCGCATCGCCACCACATCGTATTGCCAGGCACCGCCCCGCAGCACCGAGCCTTCGCCGAACCATTCGCCGGCGGGCACTCCCAAGAAGGCCGAGACCTTGCCGTCGGGGCCGCTGGTTTGCAGCTTGGCCATGCCCGAGAGGACGCCGTACCAGCCATCGATGGCCTGGCCTTTGTGCAGCAGGACCTCGCCCTTGGCGGCTTTGCGCAGCACCAACAGATCCAGCAGGGCGCAGCGCTCGGGTGTGGCCAGACGGTCGAACCAGGGCTGGCCGTACAGGAAGATGCTTGCGGGGGAACGCTTGTCCAGCAGCATGGATGGGGAGTCTCCGGTGAGCCGAACGAAAGATGTCGGCTTCGCGACAATTATCGCTGCCCTCTCGGGGTTTGCCACGATGACGGGCGCACCCCCCGGCTAGGATAGTTGCGGACTGACCGGCCCCCCTCTTTGCGTGGGGGCCGCAGCGACACCGATTCCCATACGCATTGCAGGAGATCCCATGCTTGGTTTGATGCAAGACCGCCCGTTGCTCATTTCCGACCTCATCGAACACGCCCAGCGCCACCACGGCGACGTGGAGATCGTGTCGCGCCGGGTCGAGGGCGACATCCACCGCACCACCTACCGCGAAGCCGCCGGCCGCGCCCGCCAGTTGGCCAATGCCCTGGACGCGCTCGGCGTCGGGCAGGGCGAACGCGTGGCCTCGTTGGCCTGGAACGGCTACCGCCATTTCGAGATGTACTTCGGCGTCAGCGGCTCCGGCCGCGTGCTGCACACCGTGAACCCGCGCCTGATCCCGGAGCAGGTGGTCTGGATCGTCAACCACGCCGAAGACCGGGTGCTGTGCTTCGACATGACCTTCTGGCCCATCGTCAAGGCCATCCACGACAAGTGCCCCACGGTCCAGCGCTGGGTCGCCCTGTGCGACGACGCCCACCTGGCCAAGCTGACCGAGGGTGGTGGCATTCCCAACCTGGTGAGTTACGAAACCCTGATCGGCGACCAGCCCAGCACCTACGCCTGGCCCGCGCTGGACGACGGCACCGCCTCCAGCATGTGCTACACCAGCGGCACCACCGGCCACCCCAAGGCGGCGCTGTACAGCCACAAGTCCACCATCCTGCACGCCTACGCCGCCGCCCTGCCCGACGTGATGTGCCTGAGCGCCCGCGACAGCGTGCTGCCGGTGGTGCCGATGTTCCACGTCAACGCCTGGGGCATCCCGTATTCGGCCTGCGCGGTGGGTTGCAAGCTGGTGTTCCCCGGCGCGGCGCTGGACGGCAAGTCGGTGTACGAGCTGATGGACGGCGAAGGCGTGACCTTTGCCGCTGGCGTGCCCACCGTGTGGCAGATGCTGCTGACCCACATGGGCCAGAACGGCCTGAAGCTGCCCAAGCTGGGCCGCACCGTGATCGGCGGCTCGGCCTGCCCGCCGGCCATGATCGACGCCTTCCGCCAGCAGTACGGCGTGGAGGTGCTGCACGCCTGGGGCATGACCGAGATGAGCCCGCTGGGCACCCTGTGCACCTTGAAGAACAAGCACCTGAGCCTGCCCGAAGCCGAACAGATGAAGATCCGCCTGAAGCAGGGCCGCGCGATTTTCGGGGTGGACATGAAGGTGGTCGACGCCGAAGGCGCCGAGCTGCCCTGGGACGGCAAGAGCGCCGGCGACCTGCTGGTGCGCGGTCCCTGGATCCTGCGCGAGTACTACCGGGGCGAAGGCCGTTCGCCGCTGGTTGACGGCTGGTTCCCCACCGGCGACGTGGCCACCATCGACGCCGACGGCTTCATGCAGATCACCGACCGCAGCAAGGACGTGATCAAGTCCGGTGGCGAGTGGATCAGCTCCATCGACGTGGAAAACATCGCCATGGCGCACCCGGCGGTGCTGATGGCCGCGTGCATCGGCATGCGCCATCCCAAGTGGGACGAGCGCCCCATCGTGGTGGTGGTCAAGAAGCCCGGGGCCGAGGTGACGCGCGAGGCGCTGCTGGCCTTCTACGAGGGCAAGATCGCCAAGTGGCAGGTGCCTGACGACGTGGTGTTTGTGGACGCGATCCCCCTGGGTGCCACCGGCAAGATGCAAAAAGTGAAGCTGCGCGAACAGCTGGCCGACTACCGCCTGCCCGGCCTGTGATTTTCCCGACGCACGGGTCAGTCGCGCAGGCGATAGGGGCTAGGGGCAATCCCTGAGAGCCGGCCCGTGCATGCCTTGTAAGCTTGATGTCATTCAACCACCCATAAGGAGACAAAACCATGAAGTTCGTGTTGAAGACCCTCACCGCCACCGCCCTGCTGGCTTGCGCCCTCTCGGCGCAGGCGCAAAAGGGCGAGACGGTGAAGATCGCCCTGATCGACCCGCAGACCGGCCTGATGGGCCCGCTGGGCAACAACCAGATGCGCAGCTGGCAGTTCTTCGCCGAGAAGTTCAGCCAAAGCAACCCGGCCGGCGTCAAGTTCGAGTTGGTGGCGTTTGACAACAAGCTGAGCCCGGCCGAAAGCCTGACCGCGCTGCAGGCCGCCATCGACCAGGGCATCCGCTACGTCGCCCAGGGCAACGGCTCGTCGGTGGCCGGTGCGCTGATCGACGCCATCAACCGCCACAACAGCCGCAACCCGGGCAAAGAGGTGGTGTTCCTGAACTACGCCGCGGTGGACCCCGACTTCACCAACAGCAAGTGCAACTACTGGCACTTCCGCTTCGACGCCGACACCTCCATGAAGATGGAGGCGCTGACCACCTTCATGAAGGACCAGAAAGACGTTCAGAAGGTCTATCTGCTGAACCAGAACTACTCGCACGGCCACCAGGTGACCAAGTTCGCCAAGGAAAACCTCAAGCGCAAGCGCCCGGACGTGCAGATCGTCGGCGAGGACCTGCACCCGCTGGCCCAAGTGCGCGACTTTGCCCCGTACATCGCCAAGATCAAGGCCTCTGGCGCCGACACCGTGATCACCGGCAACTGGGGTTCCGACCTGGCGCTGCTGGTGAAGGCGGCCAACGAAGGTGGCTACACCGGCAAGTTCTACACCTACTACACCGGCGTGACGGGCACCCCCACCGCGCTGGGCCAGGGCGGTGCCGGCCGGGTGTTCCAGATCGCCTACCAGCACTACAACCTGGACGGTCCGATGAAGACCTGGAACACCGAGTTCAAGAAGCGCTTCAACGACGACATGTTCACCGGCTCCATCCCCAACGCCTACACGGCGCTGGGTGAGGCCATGGCCAAGGCCAAGTCCACCGACCCGGTGAAGGTGGCCGCGGCGATGGAGGGGCTCAAGTACAAGGGCTTCAACGGTGAGGTCGAAATGCGCAAGACCGACCACCAACTGCAGCAGGCCCTGTTCCTGACCGTCTGGCAGAAGGCCGATGCGAAGTACCCGGTCAGCCCGGAGAACACCGGCATGACCCTGGCCCCGGTGAAGGAATTCCCGGCCTACGTGGCCAGCACCCCGACCAGCTGCGACATGAAGCGTCCGCGCTGACGCGCCCAGGGGCCGGCCCGGTGACAGCCGCCTGTCGGCCACCGGCCCCTTTTCCATCCCCCAGTTTCGTTTGATTCGAGCGGTGCTTGTGCCTCGGTGCACAGGGCCAGGGGCCTGCTCGTCCTGAAGTTGGCCATTTGGCCGCGAAAGAAGGAACCATGGAGTTCTTCATCATTTCCATGCTCAACGGTCTGAGTTACGGGCTGTTGCTGTTCATGCTGAGTTCGGGGCTCACGCTCATCTTCAGCATGATGGGTGTGCTCAATTTCGCGCACGCCAGTTTCTACATGGTCGGGGCCTACGTGGGCTACTCCATCGCCGAGGTGGTGGGCTTCTGGCCGGGCCTGGTCTTGGCGCCGCTGGTGGTCGGCGTGCTCGGGGCCCTGTTTGAAAAGCTGAGCCTGCGCAAGGTCCACAAATACGGCCACGTGCCCGAGTTGCTGATCACTTTCGGTCTGTCTTACGTGATCCTGGAACTGGTGCAACTGGTGTGGGGCCGCACGGCGGTGGAGTTCCGTCCGCCCGAGGTTTTGCAAGGCCCGGCCTTCACGCTGCTGAAAGACGCCGCGGGAGGCTTGGACCTGATCTGGGGGGTGGCCGCCCCCGAGCTGTGTGCCGCCGCTGGTGCGGTGTGCACGCCGTTCCCCGCCACCCGTGCCTTCATGATGCTGGTGGCCGTGGTGATGCTGGTCAGCCTGTGGTTGCTGATCACCCGCACCCGGGTGGGCCTGGTCATCCAGGCCGCGCTGACCCACCCCGAGATGGTGGAAAGCCTGGGCCACAACGTGCCGCGGGTGTTCATGATGGTGTTCGGCGCCGGCACCGGGCTGGCGGGCCTGGCCGGGGTGATCGGGGGCAGCACCTTCGTCACCGAACCGGCGATGGCGGCCACCCTGGGCTCGGTGATTTTTGTGGTGGTGGTGGTCGGCGGGATGGGATCGCTGTCGGGTGCCTTCCTGGCGTCGGTGCTGATCGGTGTGATCCAGACCTTCGCCGTGGCGCTGGACCACTCCTTCGTCACCCTGGCACAGAACCTGGGGCTGACCCTGTCGGACGCGATGCGGGAGAACTCGGTGCTGCGGCTCACGCTGTCGCAGATCGCTCCGATCCTGCCCTACCTGTTCCTGGTGTTGATCCTGATTTTCCGGCCCAAGGGCCTGCTGGGCACCCGCGAATCCTGAGGCCGCACAACCATGACAAGCACTTACTACCGTTTCAAACCCTACAACGTGGGGCGCTGGGTGATCTGGACCCTGTTTGCCCTGGTGCTGCTGTGCGCGCCCCAGGTGTTCACCAGCAACCTGTCGGTCAGCATGCTGGCGCAGATGGGCATCGCCATCATCGCCTGCCTGTCGTACAACATCCTGCTGGGGCAGGGCGGCATGCTGAGCTTTGGCCACGCCGTCTACACCGGCCTGGGCTCCTACGTGGCCATTCACACCCTGCTGAAGGTGGCCGACGGCGTCTGGGGCGTGCCGGTCAGCCTGGTTCCGGTGATCGGGGGCCTGGCGGGCATGGCGTTTGCCGTGCTGTTCGGCTACGTGACGACCAAGAAATCGGGCACGCCGTTCGCCATGATCACCCTGGGCATGGCCGAACTGGTGTTTGCCATGTCGCTGATGTTCTCGGAATTCTTCGGCGGCGAGGCCGGCATCACCGCCGACCGCATGGCGGGCGAGCCCTTCATGGGCCTGACTTTCGGGCCCAGCATCCAGGTGTATTACCTGATCGCGGTCTACACCTTCGTGTGTGTGGCGCTGATGTTCGCCTTCACCCGCACGCCACTGGGGCGCATCCTCAACGCGGTGCGCGACAACCCGGAGCGGGTCGAGTTCATCGGCTACAACACCCAGAAGGTGCGATACCTGGCCTTCATCATCGCGGGCTTCTTCGCCGGCATTGCCGGCGGGCTGGGCGCGATCCAGTTCGAGATCGTCACCGCCGAGGTGGTGGGGCCTGCGCGTTCCGGCGGCTACCTGCTGTTCACCTTCCTGGGCGGCGCCACCTTCTTCTTCGGTCCCATCATCGGCGGCGTGCTGATGGTGCTGGCCTTCGTGCTGCTGTCCGAGCTGACCAAGGCCTGGCTGCTGTACCTGGGGCTGGTGTTCCTGTTCATGGTGATGTACGCGCCCGGCGGCATCGCCAGCCTGATCATGATGAACCTGCGCGTGGCTTCCTTCGGCCGCCTGCGCGAGCTGTGGGTGAGCTACCTGGCCCTGGCCGTGACCGGGCTGGTGGTGCTGCTGGGGGCCGGCGCCATGATCGAGATGGTTTACCACCTGCAGCTCAACAGCGCCATGGGCGACACCGTGCGCTTCCTGGGCATGGAGCTGCACGCGCAGCAGGGAACCAGCTGGTTTGGCGCGGCCTTCGTGGCCCTGACCGGCCTGGGCCTGTTCGAACTGACGCGCCAGCACTTCCTGCGGCACTGGGCCGAGATCCAGACCTACATTGAAAAAGAAATCAAACGCCGGGAGACGCACTGATGAGCACCCCTTACGCCCTCGAATTGAAAGACCTGCGCAAGCGTTTCGGCAAGACCGAGATCATCCGTGGCGCCAACCTGGCCGTGCAGGCCGGCGAACGGGTGGCCATCATCGGGCCGAACGGGGCGGGCAAGTCCACCCTGTTCAACCTGATCAGTGGCCGCTTCGAGCCCACCAGCGGTGAGGTGCTGCTCAACGGCGAGCCGATCCAGGGCAAGAAGCCCTTCGAGATCAACCGCCTGGGCCTGAGCCGCAGTTTCCAGATCACCAACATTTTCCCCAAGCTGAGCGTGTTCGAGAACCTGCGCTGTGGCGTGCTGTGGAGCCTGGGTTATCGCTACACCTTTCTCAAGTTTCTGGCCAACCTGGACGACGCCAACGAACGCGCCGAGGAACTGCTGCACATGATCCGCCTGGACAAGAAGCGCGACGTGCTGGGCGTGAACCTGACCTACGCCGAGCAGCGTGCGCTGGAAATCGGCGTGACCATTGCCGGCGGGGCCAACGTGATCCTGCTGGACGAGCCGACCGCGGGCATGAGCAAGAGCGAGACGGCACGCTTCATCGACCTGATCCGCGAGGTGACGGTGGGCAAGACCCTGTTGACGGTGGAGCACGACATGGGCGTGGTGTTCGGCCTGGCCGACAAGATCGCGGTGGTGGTGTATGGCGAGGTGATCGCCTTCGACACGCCGGAAGCGGTGCGCGCCAACCCCCGGGTGCAGGAGGCCTACCTGGGCTCGGTGCTGGCCGAAGAACAAGCCGCGGCAGCGGGACACTGACAAGGCGGAGCGACACACATGCTGGCAATTCAAAACCTGCACGCCTACTACGGCAAAAGCCACGTGCTGCACGGGGTGCATTTCAACGTGGGTCAGGGCGAGATCGTCGCCCTGCTGGGGCGCAACGGCTCGGGCCGTTCGACCACGGCCAAGGCCATCATGGGCCTGGTCGATTGCGAGGGTGACATCGCTTGGAAGGGGCAGCCCATCCGCGGCAAAAAGCCGTTCGAGGTGGCGCACTTGGGGCTGGGCTACGTGCCGGAAAACCGTGAGATCTTCCCCAAGCTCACCGTGCACCAGAACCTGATGCTGGGCGAAAAGTCCGGGGCCAAGAACAGCCGCTGGAGTTTCGACGACATGTACGCCATGTTCCCGCGCCTGAAGGAGCGCCAGCACACCGAGGCCGGCGTGATGTCGGGCGGCGAGCAGCAGATGCTGACGCTGTGCCGCACCCTGATGGGCGACCCGGACCTGATCATCATCGACGAGCCGACCGAAGGCCTGGCACCGAAGATCGTGGAGCTGGTGGGCGAGTACCTGCAGCGGCTGAAAGCGCGTGGCATTTCGGTGCTGCTGATCGAGCAGAAGCTGACCATTGCCCTGAACATTTCGGACCGTGCCCTGGTGATGGGGCACGGCAGCATCGTGTTCGACGACACGCCTGCGGCGCTCAAGGCCAACCCTTACGTCCGCAAGGAATGGCTGGAGGTGTGACGGCCCTGTCGCCCGCACGACTGTTGGCGCGGGTGACAGACAAACAGGCGACAGCTGCCTGCGCACCGATCCCTAGAATCCATAGAAGCGAACGGTCGTTCTTTTTTTGAAGGCCGGCGCCCCACCTGAACGCGCACCCGAGGAGACCCCATGACAGCGCAATACGAAGTTCGCGGCGAAGTGGCCGTGATCAGTCTGGACAACCCGCCGATGAACGGTTTGGGTTTGAGCACCCGCCAGGGGATCGTCCAGGCCCTGGACAAGGCCATCAACGATCCGTCGGTGCGATCCATCGTGCTGACCGGCGGGGGCAAGGCCTTCTCCAGCGGGGCCGACATCAAGGAATTCGGTTCGCCCAAAGCCTACCAGGACCCCAACCTCATCGCCGTCATCAACGCGCTGGAGGCTTCGCCCAAGCCGGTCGTTGCCGCGTTGCACAGCGTCGCCATGGGGGGCGGGCTCGAACTGTCGCTCGGCTGCCACTACCGCATCGCCGCGCCCGGCACCAAAGTCGCGTTGCCCGAAGTCAAGCTCGGTCTCATCCCCGGCGCCGGCGGCACCCAACGCCTGCCGCGCGCCATCGGTGTCGAGCCGGCGCTCAACCTCATCGTCAGCGGTGAACCCGTCAACAGCGAACTGCTCGCCCAGATCCCTGGCCAGAAACTCTTTGACCAGATGGCCGCCAGCGCCGACAGCCTGCTGGGCGAGGCCATCGCCCTGGCCCAAGCCAAAGCCGCCCAGCACGCCGACGGCAGCCCCCTGCCGCGCCTGCGCGATCTGCCCTGCAAACACCCGCAAGGCGACGCCTACTTCCAGTTCGCCCGCAACATGGTCAAAGGCATGGCCAAGCACTTCCCGGCGCCGGCCAAGTGCGTGGACGCGGTCGAAGCCGCCACGAAGAAGAAGTTCGACGACGGCATGGCCCACGAGCGCGAACTCTTCGTCAACCTCATGATGACGCCCGAGTGCATGGCCCTGCGCCACCTGTTCGTGGCCGAACGCGCCGCCAGCAAGATCCCTGACGTGCCGGCCGACACCCCGCAGCGCACGATCGCGAAGGTCGCCGTGATTGGCGCGGGCACCATGGGCGGCGGCATCGCCATGAACTTCCTCAACGCCGGCGTGCCGGTGCAAATCCTCGAGATGAAGCAGGAAGCGCTGGACCGTGGCATCGCCACCATCCGCAAGAACTACGAAGCCCAGGTGAAAAAGGGCAAGCTCAAGCAGGACAAGTACGAGCAGCGCATGGCCCTGCTCAGCACCACCCTGAGCTACAACGACATTGCCCAGGCCGACCTGGTCATCGAAGCCGTCTTCGAAGACCTCGGCGTCAAGGAGGCCGTGTTCAAACAGCTCGACGCCGTCATGAAGCCCGGCGCCATCCTTGCCTCCAACACCTCCACGCTGGACGTGGACAAGATCGCGGCCTTCACCCAGCGCCCGCAGGACGTGGTGGGCATGCACTTCTTCAGCCCCGCCAACGTCATGAAGCTGCTGGAAGTGGTGCGTGGCGCCAAGACCGGCAAGGACGTGCTGGCCACCGTCATGGCCATCGGCAAGAAGATCAAGAAAACCTGTGTCGTCTCCGGCGTGTGCGACGGCTTCATCGGCAACCGCATGATCGAGCAATACAGCCGCCAGGCCGGCTTCCTGCTCGAAGAAGGCTGCACCCCGGCGCAGGTGGACAAGGCGATTGAGCGCTTCGGCTTCGCCATGGGCCCCTTCCGCATGGGCGACCTGGCCGGCAACGACATCGGCTGGTACATCCGCAAGCGCCGTTACATCGAGCAACCCGACGTGCGCTACAGCAAGACCGCCGACCTGCTGTGCGAACTCGGCCGCTTTGGCCAGAAAACCGGTGCCGGCTGGTACGACTACGCGCCGGGCAAGCGCGACGCCATCCCCAGCCCCGTGGTGGTGGACATGATCGAGCAGCACCGCAAAGACCTCGGCATCGCCCCGCGCAAGATCAGCGACGACGAGATCGTCCAGCGCCTGGTGTTCTCGCTCGTCAACGAGGCCGCCCACATCCTGGAAGAGGGCATTGCCAGCCGCCCCAGCGACATCGACATGGTGTACCTGACCGGTTACGGCTTCCCCATCCACCGCGGTGGCCCGATGCACTTTGCTGAGTTCACCGGCCTCTTCAACGTCGCCGAAGCCATGAAGCGCTTTGCCAAGAACCCGCACGACGACGCCCGCTTCTGGCAGCCGGCGCCGCTGATCCAGCGCCTGATCGCCGAAGGCAAGACCTTCGCCGACCTCAACCGCTGAAGCCCGAGCGGACCCACCGGAACACCAAGGACACCACCATGACCCAAGCCGTCATCGTCTCCACCGCCCGCACCCCCCTGGCCAAGAGCTGGAAGGGCGCTTTCAACATGACCCACGGCGCCACCCTCGGCGGCCACGCCGTGCGCCACGCCATCGAACGCGCCGGCATCGACGCCGCCCACGTCGAAGACGTCATCATGGGCTGCGCCAACCCCGAAGGCGCCACCGGCATGAACATCGCCCGCCAGATCGCCCTGGCCGCTGGCTGCCCCATCACCACCTCGGGCCTGACCGTCAACCGCTTCTGCTCCTCCGGGCTGCAGACCATCGCCCTGGCCGCCCAGCGCATCATCGCCGGCGAAGGCGAGGTCTTTGTGGCCGGTGGCGTCGAGAGCATCTCCTGCGTGCAGCAGGAGATGAACATGCACATGGCCTTCGACCCCGCGCTGAAGAAAGCCAAGCCCGAAATCTACTGGAACATGCTGCAGACCGCCGAACAGGTGGCCCAGCGCTACGGCATCGGCCGCGACGCCATGGACGAGTACGGCGCGGCCAGCCAGCAAAAAGCCTGTGCCGCCCAGGCCGCCGGTTTGTTTGATGCAGAAATCGCGCCCATCACCGTCACCATGGGCGTGGCCGACAAGGCGCTCGGCCTGATCACCAAGCAGGTGACCGTGAGCCGGGACGAAGGCACCCGCGAAGGCACCACGAAAGAGAACATCAGCGGTCTGCGCTCGGCCCTGCCGGGTGGGCTGGTGAGCGCCGGCAACGCCAGCCAGTTCAGCGACGGCGCCGGCGCCTGCGTGGTGGTCGGCGAAGACTACGCCGCCAAGCACAACCTGCAGCCCCTGGGCCGTTTCCTCGGCTTCGCCGTGGCCGGTTGCGAGCCCGACGAGATGGGCATCGGCCCGGTGTTCGCCGTGCCCAAGGTCCTCAAAAAACTGGGCCTCACCGTCAACGACATCGACCTGTGGGAGCTCAACGAAGCGTTTGCGGTGCAGGTGCTGTACTGCCGCGACAAGCTGGGCATTCCGAACGAGCGGCTCAACGTCAACGGCGGTGCGATCGCTTTGGGGCACCCCTATGGCGTCAGCGGCCAGCGGCTGACCGGGCACGCCCTGATCGAGGGCAAGCGCCGCGGGGCCAAGCGGGTGTGCGTGACCATGTGCATCGGCGGGGGCATGGGCGCGGCCGGGGTGTTTGAAGTCTTGTGACGACGGAGTGAGCATGTCTCTGCGCCCCACCGTCGATTTTCTGCTGTACGACTGGCTGGGGGCGCAGACCCTCAGCGAGCGTGAGCGTTTCGCGGACCACAGCCGCGAAACCTTCGAGGCCGTGCTGGACACCTGCGAGCGCATCGCCCGCGACAAGTACGCGCCCTTCAACCGCCTGGTGGACACCCAGGAGCCGCACTTCGACGGCGAGCACGTGATCCTGCCGCAGGCGACCAAAGACGCCTGGGACGCCTATGCCGAATCGGGCATGCTGAGCGCGGCGCAGGATTACGCCCTCGGCGGCATGCAGTTGCCCTACACCGTGGAGGCCGCGGGCAACGCCTTTTTTGCCATGGCTTCGGTCAGCATCGGGGCCGGCATGCTCAGCGTGGGCAACGCCAACCTGCTGATGGCGCACGGCTCTCCGCTGCAGCGCGAGGTGTTCGCGCTCAACACCTTCAGCGGGCGCTTTTCCGGCACCATGTGCCTGAGCGAGCCGCAGGCGGGTTCGAGCTTGAGCGACGTGGCCACCCGCGCCGTGCCCGACGGTGACGGCTTCGAGGCCGACCCGCTGGGCCCGCGCTACCGCCTGCGCGGCAACAAGATGTGGATTTCGGCCGGCGAACACGAGTTGACCGAGAACATCGTCCACCTGGTGCTGGCCAAAATCCCAGGGCCGGACGGCAAGCTGCCGCCCGGCGTCAAGGGCATTTCGCTGTTCATCGTGCCGAAAAAGCTGGTGGATACGCAAGGCCAACTCACCGGGGTGCGCAACGACGTGGCCCTGGCCGGCTTGAACCACAAGTGCGGCTGGCGCGGCACCACCAACACCTTGCTCAACTTTGGCGAGGGCAAGTTTCCGGTGCAGGGCGCCGGTGTGGGCGCGGGGCTGGACGGGCAGGGCGCCGGGGCCGTGGGCTACCTGGTGGGCGAGCCGGGCAAGGGCCTGGGCTATATGTTCCACATGATGAACGAGGCCCGCATAGGCGTGGGCATGGCCGCCACCATGCTGGGCATGGCCGGTTACCACGCCAGCCTGGACTACGCCAAAAACCGGCCGCAGGGCCGACCCATGAGCGCCGGTGGCAAAGACGCCACCCAGCCCCAGGTGCGCATCATCGAGCACGCCGACGTCAAGCGCATGCTGCTGGCCCAGAAGGCCTATTGCGAAGGCGCCCTGGCGCTGGAGCTGTACTGCGCCCGCCTGGTGGACGAACAGCACACCGGCGCGCCCGAAGCGGCCGACGACGCCCGCCTGCTGCTGGAGGTGCTGACACCCATTGCCAAGAGCTGGCCGAGCGAGTGGTGCCTGGAGGCCAACAGCCTGGCCATCCAGGTGCACGGCGGCTACGGCTACACCCGCGACTTCCCGGTGGAGCAGTACTGGCGCGACAACCGCTTGAACATGATCCACGAGGGCACCCACGGCATCCAGGGCATGGACCTGCTGGGCCGCAAAGTGTTGATGGAAAACGGCAAGGGCCTGCAACGGTTGGCCGGGCGCATGCAGGCCACCATCGAGCGCGCCATCCAGCAACCGGCCCTGGCACTGCACGCCAACGCCCTGGCGCAGGCCTTGCAGCAAGTCGGTGCCGCCACGAAGGCGGCGTGGGCCACGGGCCAGCCCGCCGAGGCCCTGGCCAATGCCGTGCCCTACATGCAGGCCTTTGGCCACACCGTGCTGGCCTGGGTCTGGCTGGACGTGGCTTTGGCCGCCCAGCAAGCCGCCGCAGATGCCGCACAACAAGGCCGCCTGGCCGCCTGCCGCTACTTCTTCCACTACGAGCTGCCCAAGATCGGGGCCTGGCTGCAGGTGGTGTCGCAACGCGACATGACCTGCGCCGAACTGCCGGAGGCGGCTTTCTGAACCCACGGACACGCACACATGACACGCACCATCCAACAACTGTTTGACCTCAACGGAAAAGTGGCCCTGGTCACCGGCGGCTCGCGCGGCCTGGGCTTGCAGATGGCCCACGCCCTGGGCGAGGCCGGCGCCAAAATCATGCTCAGCGCGCGCAAGGCCGACGAACTGGAAGCCGCCGTGCAGGAACTGCAGGCCGCCGGCATCGACGCGCGCTGGATCGCCGCCGACTGCGCCAAGGAGGCCGACATCCACCGCCTGGGCGCCGAAACCCTGGAACGCCTGGGCGACGTGGACATCCTCGTCAACAACGCCGGCGCCGCCTGGGGCGCCCCGGCCGAGGACCACCCGATCGACGCCTGGGACAAGGTGATGAACCTGAATGTGCGCGGCTACTTCCTGCTGAGCCAGTACCTGGCCAAGCACAGCATGATCGCGCGCCGCCGCGGCAGCATCGTCAACATCGCCTCCATCGCCGGGCTGGGCGGCAACCCGCGCGGCATGAACACCATCGCCTACAACACCTCCAAGGGCGCGGTCATCAACTTCACCCGGGCGCTGGCGGCTGAGTGGGGCCCGCACGGCATCCGCGTCAACGCCATCTGCCCGGGCTTTTTCCCGAGCAAGATGACGCAGGGCACGCTGGAAGCGCTGGGCGAGGACAAGATGGCCGCCGGCGCACCGTTGGGCCGCCTGGGCGACGACGAAGACCTGAAGGGCCTGACGCTGCTGTACGCTTCCGACGCGGGCAAGCACATCACCGGCCAGTGGCTCGCGGTGGATGGTGGCGTGAGCATCGTCACCGGTGGCTGACAGGAGCACGGTTTGGAATTTCAGGTACACATCCCCTTTGTCGCCCACCTGGGCTTTGCACTGCAGCGTTGGGCCGACGGCGAGGCTGAGATCACCTACGACCCGGCGCCCGAGCACCTGAACTCGTTCAGCGTGGTGCACGGCGGCGCCAGCATGACCTTGCTCGACGTGGTCATGGCCCACGCCGCGCGCAGCGTGCAGACCGACATGGGGTGCGTCACCATCGAAATGAAAACCAGCTTCATGCAGGCCGCGCGCGGCCCGCTGCGCGCCACCGGGCGCCTGCTGCACCGCACCCCCACCATGGCCTTCACCGAAGGCCACGTGTTTGACGCGCAGGGCAAGCTCTGCGCCCACGCCTCGGGCACGTTCAAGTACGTCAAGCGCCTGCCCGTGGGTGCGAGGGAAAGCCAGCCGCTCAACGGCCCGGCCGGCATTTCCACCGATTGAGGCCCCCAGGGCCGTTCCGCCGTCCGCCTGACCGGGCCCGTCCCGCAGGCCTGTCTTTTGATTGAACCCACATGGGCGGCCCAGCCGCCACAGGAGACCCACATGCCCCAAAACACCCGCATCCTGCTGGACAACCGCCCCGAGGGCGAGGCCAGCGTCGGCAACTTCAAGACCGAAACCGTGGACACCCCTGCGCTTCAGGACGGCCAGGTGCTGGTGCGCCACCACTACCTGAGCCTGGACCCCTACATGCGCGGCCGCATGAACGCCGGTAAGAGCTATGCCCAGCCGCAGCCGCTGGGCGAGGTGATGATCGGCGGCACCGTGGGCGAGGTGGTGGAGAGCCGCCACCCGCGTTACGCCCCGGGCGACGCGGTGGTGGGCATGGGCGGCTGGCAGCAGTACAGCGTGGTCAACGCCAACACCCCGGGCGAGCTGCGCAAGGTGGACACCACCCACGTGCCGCTGAGCCACTACCTGGGCGCGGTCGGCATGCCCGGCGTGACCGCTTGGTACGGCCTGGTCAAGCTGATCGACCCGAAACCGGGGCAGACCGTGACCGTCAGCGCCGCCAGCGGCGCCGTGGGCAGCGCGGTGGGCGCCCTGGCCAAGGCCCGCGGCTGCCGCGTGGTCGGTTTCGCCGGCGGGGCGGACAAATGCGCTTACGTGAAAAACGAACTCGGGTTTGACGACTGCATCGACTACCGCGAACACAAAGACTACGGCTCGCTGGCCAAGGCCCTGAAAGTGGCCTGCCCGAACGGCATCGACGGCCACTTCGAGAACGTGGGCGGCATGGTGCTGGACGCGGTGATGCTGCGTGCCAATGCGTTTTCCCGCATCGCGGTGTGCGGCATGATCGCCGGCTACGACGGCCAGCCCCTGCCCATGGCCAACCCGTCGATGTTGCTGATCAACCGCATGCGCATCGAAGGCTTCATCGTCAGCGAACACATGGAGGTCTGGCCCGAGGCGCTGGCCGAACTGGGGCGCCTGGTGGGCAGCGGGCAGTTCCGCCCGCGCGAGTCGGTGGCGCAGGGCATCGAGGCCGCGCCGGAAGCCTTCCTGGGCTTGCTCAAAGGCAAGAACTTCGGCAAACAACTGGTCCAGCTGGTCTGAGGAGCCCCCCATGCTGAAAGAACTCCAAGGCAAGACCGCCGTCATCACCGGCGCGGGCTCGGGTTTCGGGTTGGAGGTGGCGCGCATCGGCGCCCGCCAGGGCATGAACCTGGTGCTGGTGGACGTGCAGGCCGACGCGCTGGAGCGCGCCCGCACCGAGCTGGAGGCCGCCGGTGCCGCGGTGCTGGCGCAACGCGTGGACGTGTCCAGCGCCGAGGCCATGGACGACCTGGCCGAGGCGGTGCAGCAGCGCTTTGGCGCGCCGCACTTCGTGTTCAACAACGCCGGCGTGGCCGCTGGTGGCCTGGTGTGGGAAAACACCGTGGCCGACTGGCAGTGGGTGCTGGGCGTGAACCTGTGGGGCGTGGTCCACGGCGTGCGCGCCTTCACCCCGCGCATGCTGGCCGCAGCCCAGGCCGACCCGGCTTACCGCGGTCACATCGTCAACACCGCCAGCATGGCCGGGCTGTTGACGCCGCCCAACATGGGCGTCTACAACGTCAGCAAGCACGCGGTGGTGGCCTTGACCGAGACGCTGTACCAGGATCTGCACCTGGTGAGCGACCAGATCGGCGCCAGCGTGCTGTGCCCGTACTTCGTGCCCACCGGCATCAGCCAGAGCGAACGCAACCGACCGGGCGAACTGGCCACCGGCCAGCCGACCCAGAGCCAGCTCATCGGCCAGGCCATGAGCGACAAGGCGGTGAGCAGCGGCAAGGTGACCGCGGCCGAGGTGGCGCAGAAGGTGTTCGACGCCATGGCCGCCGACGCCTTCTACATTTACAGCCACCCCAAGGCGCTGGGCAATGTGCAGACGCGCATGTCGGCCATCGTGGCCGGCAGCAACCCGCCCGACCCGTTCGCCGAGCGGCCGGACGTGGGCGTGCAGCTGCGCGCCGCCCTGCGCAGCGCCTGAGGCTGCCGCGGGGCGCGGGTCAGGCCAGGGCCCGGAACAGGGTCGGTACGTCCAGTACCCCCACCAGCACCCGGCCCTGGGCCGCTTTGGCAAACTGGGACACCAGCCCCTGTCCGCTGCCCATCCCGAAGGGGGAGGGCATCAGATCCTGCGGCTGGAATTCGGGCACTCCGTGGAGTTCGTCCACCAGCACCCCGAGCCGTTGTTCGCCCTGGCGCAGCACCACCACCTGCTGGTGGGCGCGTCGTGCGCTGGGCTGGCCTTGGAGCAGGGTCCCCAGGTCGTAGACCCAATGGAAGCGGGCCTGACCGTCCTGCCCCTGCGGCGGCAGGATGCCGATGCGTGCGGGGTGTCCGCCCTGGGGGGCCGCGGCCAGCCCTTCGGCGGGCAGGGCCTCCAGGACGTGCAGGGCGGGCACGGCCAGCAATTGCCCGCCGAGGTAGAAGCTGGCGTGTTCCAGTCCACCACCCGGCGGCTGGGCGCTGTCCCAGTCGGCCGCATCGGACGGGCCGGCCCGTCCGGCACCTGGGACCACCGGCCCCAGCGGGGCCGCCACCACGGCCAGCACATCGGCGCTGTAGCCGTCGCTCACCTTGAATTCCCGGTAGCCGCTGGACACGCTGCAGGCCAGCGCCTGGTACTGCCCGTCCCACACGGTCACGCGGGTGGCGCAGTCGCCGTTGGCCAGGGTCAGCAGATCGGCGTCCAGGGCCAGCAGGGCACCCACCGGGCGGTTCGGGTCGGTGCTGGCGATGATGCGGCCGCTGCGTTCCAGAAAGTAGGCCTGGGCCCCGGGCCGGGCCTCGATCGCGCCGTTCAGAATGGCCGCCAGTTCGGCGTGGGCGTCGAAGGCGATGCCGATGCCCCCCAGCACCTGCTGCGTTTGCTGAGGGTGGCGCACGGCGGCGTGGTAAACGTAGCAGGCATGGCCGTCGGCCAGGGGCGAGGGCGCGAAGGCCGACGCATGGTAGTGCTGTTCGGTGCTCAGCTCGAGCACGCGCGCAAGGTCGTCGCGGTCCACGCTGTGGCCACTCAGGGCCGCGTGACCGGGGCGGGCCGATTCGGCGACGATCTGGCCCTGGCGGTTGTAGACCACCAGGCGGCTGTACACGGTGTAGAGCGAGTGGATGCAGCGCAGCGTCTGGGTGGCAGTGTCGGTGGCGGCCGGGTCGGTCAGGGCCGCGGCCAGTTCGGGCGCCAGGGCCCACCAGCGGCAGTCGTTGGCGCGCTCGTACAGGTTGCGGTCGAGCAGGTCCACCAGCAGCCGGGCGCTGAATGCCACCTGCTGCAGGTTCGACTGCAGCACCGTCTGGTACAGCTCGCGGATGGACTGGGTGAACAGGGCGTTGCTGCGCGCGCCGGTTTCGCTGATCTGATCGAGGATGGCCTTGAGCCGCTGCAGTTCGTCGCGCTGGCCCGCGGTCACCACCTGGCCGTTCCAGACCACCCGGCGGATGGTTTCCGTGGCCATGATGACTTCGTGCAAGGGCGGGCTGAAGCGGCGGGCGTGGGTCAGCAGACCGGCGGCCATCTCGGGGTCCAGCCGGTCGAGCAGGCCGCTGCCGTCCTGCTGGAAGGCCAGCTCGATGGGCACCATCACCTGTCCGCGCCAGCCGCTCGGGCCCGGGTAACCCTGGTAGCCCTGGGTGGCGCGGGTCGCCACCAGGTACTCGCGGCCGGCGCAGAGCATGGGGCGCGGCTGGCCGTCCGGGTTGAGGGGCACCGTGGCGCCGCGGGCGATCCAGTGCCCGTCGGCACTGGCGATGACCCGACCGTCGCCGTCCAGCAGCAGCATGTTGCTGCGGCCCTCGGGGTCGCGGTGGGCCTGAAAGATGCCTTGCAGTTCGCGGTCGAAATCGAAAAACAGGCACAGCAGCCCCACCGGGGTGCCCAGCGTGGGGTGCAGCATGCGGCGCGAGTACACCAGGCAGGGCCCGGCGCCGGGGCGCAGGTCGGTGGCGCGGAAGGTTTCCACGTGAGTGTCGCTCTGCAGGGTGGCGGCGATCAGCGGGTCCACGCTGCCTTCGGTGGCGTGGGTCGGGTCGGTCTGCACCAGCACGTTGCCCTCGGTGTCGAGCAGCATCGCGTCGAGGTAGACGGTGTATTTCTCGCGGTAAGAGCGCAGGCGCTCGCGGATGGCATCGACCTCGCTGGTGTGGCGTGTGGGCGCGGCCACGAACTCGCACAGCACCCGGTCGGTGGCCAGAAAGCCCACGTCGGCGGTGCGTTCGTACAGGTTGCGCACCACGATGTCGATCACGTACTGCGCCTGGGTGCCGATGGCGTCCAGCACATTGCCGGTTTTTTCGCCCACCAGGCTGTGCACCATGTCGCGTTCCAGCCGCTGGAAGCCGGCGCGCGTGGCCGCCATGGACGGCAGGATGGTCCGGGCCTCGGTCGGGCAGTTCATCTTGGCCGAGGACTCGATCATGCGCCACAGCAGGCTCAGCTCGTTCAGGGAGGTTTCGCACTGGCTCACGTCCCGCATGTAGGGGAGGAAGGTGTCCACGCGCAGGGGGGATCGGTCGGGCATGTCTCGTGTCGATATGGGAAAAATGCAAGCACATCCGCATTAGCAAAGCCTGTGCCCGGGGTGGGGCCGGCGCCGGGCCGTGCTGTGGCAAACTCGCCGCTTTTCCCTTGCGAAGCCGGCCGCCGCCGGTGGGTCCCGAGAGTACGATGCAGAAAATCACCGCGCAAATCGCGCAGGAACTGAAGGTTCAGCCACGCCAGGTGGAGGCCGCCGTGGCTTTGTTGGACGGGGGCGCCACCGTCCCTTTCATCGCCCGTTACCGCAAAGAGGCCACCGGCGGTCTGGACGACATCCAGCTGCGCGAGCTGGAGCAGCGCCTGGGTTACCTGCGCGAGCTGGAAGACCGCCGCGCCGCGGTGCTGAAGAGCATCGAAGAACAGGGCAAGCTCACGCCGGAGCTGCGCGCCGCCATCGAGGCCGCGCCCACCAAGCAGGAGCTGGAAGACCTGTACCTGCCCTACAAGCCCAAGCGCCGCACCAAGGGCATGATCGCGCGCGAGAATGGCATTGAGCCCTTGGCCGACCTGCTGTTCGCCGACCCCACCCGCGTGCCTGCGGATGAGGCCCAGGCCTACGTCAAACCGGCCAAGGGCGAGGACGGCAGCGACTTCACCACCGTGCCGGCTGTGCTGGATGGCGTGCGCGACATCCTGAGCGAACGCTGGGCCGAAGACGCCACGCTGGTGCAGGGCCTGCGCGAATGGCTGTGGCAGGAAGGCCTGCTGCAAAGCCAGAAGGTGGACGGCAAGAACGAGCACGACCCCGACGTGGCCAAGTTCCGCGACTATTTTGAATACGACGAACCCATCGGCCGCGTGCCCTCGCACCGCGCCCTGGCGGTGTTCCGTGGCCGCGCGCTGGAAATCCTGGACGCCAAGTTGGTGGTGCCGGAGCCGGAACTGTCGGAGAGCGCCAAGACCACGGGCAAACCCGGCGCCGTGCCCTCGCTGGCCGAAGGCCGCATCGCCCGCCACCTGGGCTGGAGCCACCAGGCCCGCCCGGCGGACGACCTGATCCGCAAATGCGTGGCCTGGACCTGGCGCGTCAAGCTCAGCCTCTCGACCGAACGTGACCTGTTCGCCCGCCTGCGCGAAGCCGCCGAACAGGTGGCCATCAAGGTGTTTGCCGACAACCTGCGCGACCTGCTGCTGGCCGCGCCCGCCGGTCCCAAGGCCGTGATGGGGCTGGACCCCGGCATCCGCACCGGGGTGAAGGTGGCGGTGGTGGACCCCACCGGCAAGCTGCTGGACACCGCCACCGTGTATCCGCACGAACCGCGCCGCGATTGGGAAGGCAGCATCGCCACCCTGGGCGCGCTGTGCCTGAAGCACGGCGTGCAGCTCATCGCCATCGGCAACGGCACCGCCAGCCGCGAAACCGACAAGCTGGCCGCCGACCTGATCAAGCGCCTGGCCGACCGCGGCCTGACCCCGCAAAAAGTGGTGGTGAGCGAGGCGGGCGCGTCGGTGTATTCCGCCAGCGAATTCGCCAGCCAGGAAATGCCCGACGTGGACGTGAGCCTGCGCGGCGCGGCCAGCATCGCCCGCCGCCTGCAGGACCCGTTGGCCGAACTGGTGAAGATCGACCCCAAGAGCATTGGCGTGGGCCAGTACCAGCACGACGTGAACCAGAGCGAGCTGGCGCGCACCCTGGACGCGGTGGTGGAAGACTGCGTGAACGCCGTGGGCGTGGACCTGAACACCGCCAGCGCGCCGCTGCTGGCCCGGGTGTCGGGCCTGAGCGGCACGGTGGCCAAGTCGGTGGTGCGCTGGCGCGAGGCGCACGGCGCGTTCAAGAGCCGCCAGGACTTGCTCAAGGTCACCGGCCTGGGTGCCAAGACCTTCGAGCAAAGCGCCGGCTTTCTGCGCATCCGCGGCGGTGACAACCCGCTGGACATGACCGGCGTGCACCCCGAAACCTACCCGGTGGTGGAGCAGATCATCCAGCAAACCGGCAAGCCGGTGGCCGAACTGATGGGCCGGGTGGATGTGCTCAAGACCCTGAAACCGGAGCTGTTCGCCAACGCGCAGTTCGGCGCCATCACCGTGAAGGACATCATCGGCGAACTGGAAAAACCCGGCCGCGACCCGCGCCCGGACTTCGCCGTGGCGCGCTTCAACGAAGGGGTGGAAGACATCACCGACCTGCAGGAAGGCATGGTGTTGGAGGGCACGGTCAGCAACGTGGCCCAGTTCGGCGCCTTCGTGGACCTGGGCGTGCACCAGGACGGCCTGGTGCACGTGAGCCAGTTGAGCCACAAATTCGTCAACGACGCGCGCGAGGTGGTGAAAACCGGCGACATCGTGAAAGTGAAGGTGGTGGAGGTGGACGTGGCGCGCAAGCGCATCGGCCTGACCATGAAGCTGGACGCCCCCACCGGCGCCCGCAGCGAACGCCGCGAGGGCGGCAACCGTTTCGAGCCGGCCGGGCGCCAGCAGCAGGCCGGGCGTGGCCAGCGCCACAACGAGCCGGCCAGCGGAGGCGCCATGGCCTCGGCCTTTGCCAAGCTGCAAGGCTTCAAACGCTGACGCGGCCCGCCCCAGCCGCCCCGTCGCCCAGGTGCGTGCGGGCGCGGCTGGCCGGTCTATACTGGCGCCGAACCCACCGCGCCACCCCTTCTGGCCCCAGCCCCCCATGGAACTCGAAGAACTCCTGACCAAAGCCAAGGCACTGCCCAGCATCCCGCGGGTGGTGTCCGAGGTCATGACCGAGCTCAACCGCGAAGACCCCGACCCGCGCAAGATCAGCGAGTCCGTGGCCATCGACCCGGGCCTGACCGCGCGCATGCTCAAGCTGGCCAACTCGGCCTTTTTCGGGCTCACGCGCAAGATCGACAGCGTGCAGGACGCCATCAGCATCCTCGGCTTCAACCACGTCCGCACGCTGGTGCAGGCAGTGGCGCTGAGCAGCAGCTTCAAGACCGTGCCCGGCGTCAACCTGGAGCAGTTCTGGCGCTACAGCCTGAACACGGCCAAGATCTGCCGCACCCTGGCGCGCAGCCTGAAAATGTCCGACGGCGCAGCCTTCACCGCCGGCCTGACCCACGCCGTGGGTGACCTGGTCATGCACATCGGCATGCCCGAGTTGATCGCCCGCATCGACTGGACGGTGTCGCCCTTTGACATGAAGCGCGCCGAGGCCGAAAAAGCCGCCCTGGGCTACACCTACGCCGACGTGGGCGCGGCCTTCGCCGCCAAGTGGGACTTCCCCGAGGCCATCGTGGCCGCGCTCAAACACCAGCTGCTGCCCTTCGAGGGGGACACCTACGAGCCGCTGGCCGGTGTGGTGCACATGGCGGCGTGGCGCGCCCGTGCGCAGGAAATCAACCTCGACCGCGAAGGCCTGAAGGCCACTTTCCCCGACGTGGTGGCCATTCTGCTGGGCCTGGACCTGGACATGGTGCTGGACAAGGACCCGAGCGAGTGGACCTCGGCCGGCGAGTTGTCGGCCTTCCTGGCCTGAGGTGCGGCGGCCCATGCGCTTGACCGAACTGTTGCGGCAGCCCCAGGCCCTGCCGGTTGTGCCCGAGGTGGCGGCCAAGCTGATCGCCACCTTCCACCAGGACGACGTGGACCTGCAGGCCGTCAACCGCGACGTGGAGCGCGACCCGGCCCTGGCCGCGCGCCTGCTGCGCCAGGCCAATTCCTCCTTCTTCCGCCTGGCGCGCCCGGTGCAAAGCGTGCGCGACGCGGTGGCCGTGCTCGGTTTGAACAAGGTGCGGGCCCTGGTCATCGGCGCGTCCATGCAGGACAGCTTCCGCGCCGTGGTCGGGGTGGACCTGGACGATTTCTGGCACTACAGCTTCGCCGCCGCCACCGTGGCCCGGCTCATCTGCGCCCCGCGCCGGCTGGACGAAAACGTCGCCTTCACCGCCGGCCTGCTGCACGGCGTGGGCGAGCTGGTGATGCACATGGGCATGGTCGAAGCCATGCAGCCCATCGACCGCGACACGCCCCTGCTGGCCCTGCACCGCGCCGGTGCCGAGTACCGGGCGCTGGGCTATTCCTACGCCGAAGCCGGCGCCGCCCTGGCGCGCCACTGGCACCTGCCGCCGCTGCTGGTCACCGCCATCGAACAGCACGGACAGCCGCTGGCACACGACAGGCTGGAGCCCCTGGCCGCCGTGGTGCACATGGCCGCCTGGCGCGCGCGCGTGCTGGTCAACGGCAACCGGCCCGACGACCTGATCCACACCTACCCCGACGCCGTGGGCGAAATCCTGGGCCTGGACCCGGACTGGCTGGTCGCGCCCGACGTGGCCGGGCTGGACCAGCTCTCTGTGCTGTGAACCACACCTCCCAGCCCTGCCCGTGAACGCCTTGCACATCCACGCCGGACCGGCCGCCCTGCGCCACCTGCGTGCACACGGCCTGCAAGCCGCCGATGTGGGCGTGGTGCCCGGCGCCGCCGGTGGCCCCAAGGGGCTGATTCTGGGGCCGCTGGACCGCTTCCTGTTCGGCGAATGGCTGCCCCGTGCCACGCGCGAGCTGCACCTGGTGGGCGCCTCCATCGGTGCCTGGCGCATGGCCACGGCCTGCCTGAACGACCCGGTGCGGGCGTTCCAGCGGCTGGAGCGCGACTACATCGCCCAGCACTACGAGCTGCCGCCGGGCCAGAAGCGCCCCAGCGCGCAGCAGGTGAGCGACACCTTCGGCCGCAGTCTGGCCGATTTTTACGGCGGCCGCGTGGCCGAGGTGCTGGGCCACCCGCGCTGGCGCCTGCACCTGCTTGCCTCGCGCGGGCGGCACGTGCTGGGCCGCGAAGGGCCCTGGCGCACGCCGCTGGGCTACGCCGGCGCCTTTGCCACCAACGCGCTGCGGCGCCGGGCCATGGGGGCTTGGCTGGAGCGGGTGGTGTTCTCCAGCGCCGGGGCCGAACTGCCCTTTGCCACCCACGACTACCGCAGCCGACAGGTGCCGCTGACCGAGACCAACTTCATGGCCGCGCTGCAAGCCAGTTGCTCCATCCCCTTCGTGCTGCAGGCGGTGTCGCACATTCCCGGCGCGCCGCCCGGCGCCTACTGGGACGGCGGCATCACCGACTACCACCTGCACCTGGCCTACCGCCCGGCCTTGGGCCTGGTGCTGTACCCGCATTTCCAGCGCCAGGTGGTGCCGGGCTGGCTGGACAAGGCGCTGAAATGGCGCCACGTTGCCAGCCCTTTCCTGGACCACACCGTGGTGCTCGCGCCCAACCCGGCCTGGGTGGCGCGCCTGCCCCATGGCAAGCTGCCCGACCGCACCGACTTCACCCGCTACGGCAACGACCTGGCCGGGCGCATGGCCGTGTGGCGCAGCGCCGTGTCGGCCAGCCAGCAGTTGGCCGACGAATGGGCCGCCTGGCTGGAGCGCCCCGACCCGGCGCGGGTGCTGCCCCTGTAGCCCCCGCTGGTGCGGGGGTGTGGTGCGCTGGCGGGCCTGGGCCGCGCCGCTGCCCCTGGGCGTTCGGGCACCAGCGGGGATAATCCGGGGATGCAAGTCCCGTCTTCCGAAAGCGCGCCGTTCTATGTCGCGGCGCTGTACCAGTTCGTCGATCTGCCGGACCACGCCGACCTGCGCGCGCCGCTGCAGGCGCTGTGCGAGGCCGGCCAGGTCAAGGGCACGCTGCTGCTGGCCCGCGAGGGCATCAACGGCACCATCGCCGGGCCACAGGCGGGGGTGATGGCGGTGCTGGACTGGCTGCGCGCCGATCCGCGACTGGCCAAGCTGCAGCACAAGGCCTCGTGGGCCACCACGCCGCCTTTCCACCGCCTGAAGGTGCGGCTCAAGCGCGAAATCGTCACCCTGCGGGTGCCCGAACTGGACCCGAACAAGACCGTGGGCCAGTACGTGGCACCGCAGGACTGGAACGCCCTGATCCGCCAGCCCGACGTGGTGCTGGTGGACACCCGCAACGACTACGAGGTGGCGATCGGCACCTTCCAGGGCGCGCGCAACCCGAACATCAAGACCTTCACCGAATTGCCGGCCTGGGTGGACGCGCAGCCCGAACTGCAAGCGCAGCCAGGGCCCGACGGCTCGGTGAAAAAGCCGCGCGTCGCCATGTTCTGCACCGGCGGCATCCGCTGCGAAAAGTCCACCGCCCTCATGAAAATGAAGGGCTACGACGAGGTCTACCACCTGGAGGGCGGCATCCTCAAGTACCTGGAGGAGGTGCCGCCCGAGCAGAGCCTGTGGGAAGGCGAATGCTTCGTGTTCGACGAGCGGGTGAGCGTGGGCCACGGCCTGGTGCCGGGGCCGCACGAGCTGTGCCGGTCCTGCCGCTGGCCGCTGTCGGCGGCGGACAAGGCCTCGCCGCACTATGTGAAAGGCGTGAGCTGCGCCCACTGCCACGACCAGCGCACCCCGGAAGAAAAAGCCCGTCTGGCCGAACGCCAACGCCAGGTGGAACTGGCCGAGGCCCGCGGCGAGGTGCACGTGGGCGCGCGCATGGACGGCGCCCCCGGTTTCTGAGCGACCGGGCGCGGGCGCCTCAGAGCGAAGCGGTCAGCATGGCGCGGTAGTCGTCCGCGCTGGCCAGGCGTGGGTTGGTCTTGTGGCAGTGGTCGGCCAGGGCACCGGTGATCACGCGGTCGAAGTCGGCCTCGGTCACCCCCAGGGCGGCCAGGCCGCTGGGCAGGCCCAGGCGCGCGTTCATGTCGCGGATGGCCGGGCCCAGGTCGGCGGCGCCGGCCAGTCCCATGGCGCGGGCCATGCGTTCCAGGCGCCGGTCTTGCTGCACCGAGGCGGCGCCGGCGTTGAAGGCGATCACCGCCGGCAGGAACAGCGCGTTCAGGGTGCCGTGGTGCAGCCGCGGGTTGACGCCGCCCAGGCTGTGGCTGAGCGAGTGCACGCAGCCCAGCCCTTTCTGGAAGGCCATGGCGCCCTGCATGCTGGCGCTCATCATGTGCAGGCGGGCGTCGCGGTCCTGGCCGTTCGTGGTGGCGCGTTCGATGTGGGCCCAGCCGCGCTCCAGCCCGTCCAGCGCGATGCCGTCGGCCGGCGGGTTGAAGGGCGCGGCCATGAAGGTTTCCATGCAGTGGGCGATGGCGTCCATGCCGGTGGCGGCGGTCAGCAGTGGCGGCAGGCCCAGCGTCAGCTCGGGGTCGAGCAGGGCGGTCTTGGGCATCAGGTGCCAGCTGTGGAAGCCCAGCTTGCGCCCGTCGTCCACGATGACGATGGCGCCGCGCGCCACCTCGCTGCCGGTGCCGGCGGTGGTGGGGATGGCGATCAGCGGCGGCACCCGGTCGGTGATTTTGGGCGAGCCGCCTTCGATGGTGGCGTAGGTTTTCAGCGGGCCGGGGTGGGCCACCGCAATCGCCACGCCCTTGGCGCAGTCGATGGCGCTGCCGCCGCCCAAGGCCACCAGGCCGTCACAACCCTGCTGCTCGTAAATGGCCTGGGCCGCGCGCACGGCGGCTTCGGTGGGGTTGGAGGGGGTCTGGTCGAACACCGCGTGGGGCAGGGCGCCTGCGCCCGTGCCCAGTGCCGCCACGGCCCGCTCCAGCAGGCCAGCGGCCTTGACGCCCGGGTCGGTCACGATCAGCGGCTTGCGCATGCCGGTGCGCTCGCATTCGCTGGCCAGCAGCTGCAGCGCGCCAAAGTCGATCTGGATGTTGGTCAGGTACAGGATCTGTGACACGTTGTCTCCGGTGTGGCGTGGTTTTGTTGTGGGGGCACTATACGCCGGCACGCTTCTGCCGAAAGTTGTGTGTGCGACAGCGGTCTGGGGCCTGCCGTGCCGCCCGTCCCCGCCGGGCGTGCTTGCAGCGACAATCCGGAGCATGAGTGCCCACGCCCACCCCCATTCCCAGCTGACCCCCGCCATGCGCGGCGTGCTCGACCGCATGGCCCGCGCCGGCCGCCCGCCGTTGCATGCCCTGACGCCGCAGCAGGCGCGGGCGTTTTACGAAGTGGGCTCCGGCGTGCTCGACATCCCGCCGCACAAGATGGCGCGGGTCGAGGCGCTGCAGATCCCCACCCGCGACGGCGCCACGCTGCACGCCGAACTGGTGGTACCGCACCCGCACGGGCCGGACGACGCCCACGCAGCCGGGCACACGCCCGCGCCCAGGCCCTGGCCGGTGCTGCTCTACCTGCACGGCGGTGGCTTCACCATCGGCAGCGTGGCCACCCACGCCAGTCTGTGCCGCCACCTGGCCCACCTGGCGCATTGCGCGGTGCTCTCGGTGGACTATCGGTTGGCACCCGAACACACCTTCCCCACCGCCGTGCACGACGCCTGGGACGCGCTGCAATGGCTGCACGCCCAGGCCCCCGCCCTGGGGCTGGACCCGGCGCGCCTCGCGGTGGGCGGCGACAGCGCCGGCGGTACCCTGGGCATCGTCACCGCCCTGCAGGCGCGCGACGCCGGCCTGCCGCTTCGGCTGCAGCTGCTGTTCTACCCTGGCTGCGCGGCCCACGCCGACACGCCCTCGCACCGCACCTTTGCCCACGGCTTTGTGCTGGAGGCCGACAGCATCGCCTGGTTTTTTGGCCAGTACCTAAACACCCCGGCCGACCGCGAGGACTGGCGCTTTTCGCCCCTGAACGCACCCGACCTGGACGGCGCCGCCCCGGTGTGGATGGGCCTGGCCGAATGCGACCCGCTGGTGGACGAGGGCGTGATGATGGCCGACCGCTTCCGCCTGGCCGGTGTGCCGGTGGACCTGGAGATCTACCGCGGCGTGACGCACGAGTTCATCAAGATGGGCCGCGCCATCCCCGAGGCCTTGCGCGCCCACCAGGACGCGGCGCGCGCCCTGCGCCTGGCCTTCGAGGGCCCGGCCGCCCCGGGCTGACGGCCGTGACCGACGCACGCCCCTGGTGGGTACTGCCGCCGGCCACGGCGGCCGGCCCGGCGGTCGAGCTGCCGCTGGCCCAGGTCAGCGCCCTGTTGCAGAAGTTGGGCCTGTCTGGCCGGCACGCGGTGGCCGAAGACCTGCTGCGCATCGTCGGCGCGCAGGTACCCATGGCGCAGTGCACCATCTTCTCGTTCGAGGGCGACTCGCCCCCGCGCACCGTGGCCGTGGGCGACCGCTCGCGCACCGCCGCGCTGCGTCGCATCACCCAGGACTACGTGACGCGCTACCACCTGCTGGACGGCAGCCGCGAGGCCATGCGTGCCGAGTTCGACGCCGCGCGCCGGGCCAGCGCGGCGCAACCGCACACCGTGCTGCACCGGCAGCGCCCGCAGGACATCGCCCACCCCGACTACCGCCACGTCTGCTACGAACTGCCGCAGGTGGCCGAGCGCCTGGCCATGCTGGCGCTGTACGACGGCTGGCGCTGGCTGTCGGTCAACTTCTACCGCGGCACCGAACACGGGCCCCTGGGCGCAGACGACCTGCAACGCTTGGAGGCCCTGGCACCACTGGTGGTGCACGCGGTGCGCCTGCACTACGCCGGCCAGCTGTTCGACGCCGACTTGGCCGAATGGCTGCTGGCGCGCCTGCACCGCCGCCACCCGGCGCTGAGCAAGCGCGACCTGGACGTGCTGCGCGCCCTGCTCGACGGGCTGGACAACGCGGCCCTGGCACAGCGGCTGGGGCTGGAGCTGTCGAGCGCGCAAACCTACGTCAAGCGCGTCCACCGCAAGCTGGGCATCGGCAGCCAGCGCGAGTTGCTGGGCCTGTTGGTGCAGCCCGACCGGGCTTGAGCCACGGCCAGCCAGCTTATTTTGTCCCTTTTCAGTGACATGGTCTTCGTTCTGCCTGCCTACACTGGCAGGCAGAACATCCGGAGACCGCCCCCATGCACCAGCCCAGCAGCGAACCGCGCCCATCTCTCTACTACCCTTACCGGGTGTTTGCGCCCTGGCTGCCGTCGGCGCACGGGCCTCAGGGGCGGCACCCGGTCGCCATCGTCGGGGCTGGGCCGGCGGGCATGGTCACCGCGCTGGAACTGGCGCGCCACGGCGTGCGCAGCGTGGTGCTGTGCGCCGAGCGCCAGTTCTCGCAAGGCAGCCGCGCCATCGTCTTCACCCGGCGCAGCCTGGAAATCCTGCAGCAGGTGGGCGTGGCCGGTCGCATGGTGGCCCACGGCCTGCCGTGGCGCTTTGGCAATTCCTTCTACCGCGGCCAGCGCGTGTTCCGCATGGAAGCACCGCACGACCCGGACGACCGCTATGGACCCATGCTCAACCTGCAGCAGCAGTACCTGGAGCAGTACCTGTACGAGGCCTGCGCCGCGCAGCCGCTGATCGACTTCCGCTGGGGCAACCTCGTCACCCAGGTGCACAACGCCGCCGACCACGCCAGCGCCACCGTGGACACGCCCGAAGGCCCCTACACCCTGGAGGCCGACTGGCTGGTCGCCGCCGACGGCGGGCGTTCCGGCATCCGCAGCCAGCTCGGTTTGCAGATGGAAGGGGCCTCCTACGAAGGGCTGTTCGTCATCGCCGACATCCGCATCGACCTGCCGCTGCCGACCGAGCGCCTGGCCTTTTTCGACCCCGACTGGAACCGGGGCAACACCATCCTGATGCACCGCGAGCCGCACGGCATCTGGCGCGTGGACTACCAGTTGCCCGAGGGCGAAACGCCGGAACAGGCGCTGCGGCCCGAGTCGCTGCGGGCCCGCATCGACGCGCAGTTGGACATGATCGGTTTCGGTGGCACGCCCTGGGAGATGGACTGGAGTTCGGTGTATTCGGCACGCGCCCTGACGCTGCCCGATTTCGTGCATGGCCGGGTGGTGTTCACCGGCGACGCGGCCCACCTGCTGCCCATCTTCGGGGTGCGCGGCGCCAACACCGCCTTCCAGGACGCGCAGTCGCTCGGCTGGCACCTGGCCTACACCCTCAAAGGCCTGGCCGGCCCGGCGCTGCTGGCCAACCACAGCGCCGAGCGCGTGGGCGCGGCGCGCGAAATCGTCGATGAGGCCGGCAAGAGCACCCGCTTCATGACGCCGCCGAGCCGGGGCTTTCGGCTGCTGCGCGACGCGGTGCTGTCGCTGTCGCTCACGCAGGCGTTTGTGCGCCCGCTCTACCACTGGCGCACCTCGCGGCCGCACGAATACCGCCGGTCGGCGCTGAACAGCCCGGACGACGACAACGCGCTGTTCGCTGCCGGCCCGGCCCACGGGGCGCCGCCGCAGAACGTGTGCCTGGCGCCCGATGATTTTCTGCTTGACCACCTGGGCGGCGGTTTCGAGCTGCTGTACTTCACCGATGGCGCCGCCGTGCCCGAGCCGCTGCAGGCGGTGGTGGACCGCGCGCGCGTCCAAGGCGTGGCGCTGCGCGTCACCGCCATCGGCGCTGTCTACCACCCCGTGCCGGGCGCCGACCAGACCCTGCCCGACGCCGACGGCCGGGTGCGCACCCGCTACGGCGTGCCCGCCAGTGGCGCCGCCTACCTGCTGCGGCCCGACCAGCACGTCTGTGCCCGCTGGCTGACGCTGGACGCCGAACGCCTGCACGCGGCCCTGCAACAAGCCCTGCCCAGCACCTGAGACCCCCTCACGGCCCAACCAGGAATCCCCCATGAACGCCACCCCCCACACCGCCGCCCCCACGCTGGACATCGCCGGCCTGGAAACCGTGTACGACGCCCTGGCCAGCGCCATCGACCGCGCAGGTCCGGAGAAAACCGAGCTGTTCCTGGTCAAGCTGGCGCTGCTCAACGCCCAGGCGCTGGGCTGTGCCGCGCGCTTTCAGCAACAGCTCGACGCCGCCTTGCTCGATCTTTGAGCCCCACCGTGGGGCCATGGCCGAAACTACAGCGCGCCGGGCGCCGAAAACCTAAAATCAGGGGTTGCACGCCCACGCCCCGGGGGTGCCGGCCCATCCCCCGCCCATGAACGCCCCCCTCGACGTCTCCTTCTTCGCGCGCGCCGCCAAGCCCATCACCAGCTACAAGCCGTACTGGGCCAAGCGTTTCGGGCCCGCGCCTTTCCTGCCCATGAGCCGGGCCGAAATGGACCGGCTCGGCTGGGACAGCTGCGACGTGATCCTGGTCACCGGCGACGCCTACGTGGACCACCCCAGCTTCGGCATGGCGGTGATCGGCCGGGTGCTGGAGGCACAGGGCTTCCGGGTCGGCATCATCGCCCAGCCCGACTGGCACAGCGCCGAGCCGTTCAAGGCGCTGGGCAAGCCCAACCTGTTTTGGGGCGTGACCGCGGGCAACATGGACTCCATGATCAACCGCTACACGGCGGACCGCAAAATCCGCTCCGACGACGCTTACACCCCCGGCGACGTGGGCGGCAAGCGCCCGGACCGCGCCGCCACCGTGTACAGCCAGCGCTGCCGCGAGGCCTACAAAGACGTGCCCATCGTGCTGGGTGGCATCGAAGGCAGCCTGCGCCGCATCGCCCACTACGACTACTGGACCGAAACCGTGCGCCGCAGCGTGGTGCTCGACAGCAAGTGCGACCTGCTGCTCTACGGCAACGCCGAGCGCGCCCTGGTGGAGGTGGCGCACCGGCTGGCCAAGCGCGAGCCCATCGAATCCATCACCGACGTGCGCGGCACCGCCTTCGTGCGCCGCAGCACGCCCGAGGGCTGGTTCCAGATCGACTCCACCGAGGTGGACCAGCCAGGCCGGGTGGACGCCCACACCAACCCCTACCTGATGGTGTCGGAGCAGGCCAAGGCCCAGGGCCAGAGCTGCGCCCGCGACGACGAAGCGCAAGCCCAGGCCGACGCGGCCAATGCCCAGCGCACGGCCGACGCCGCGCTGGACGCCGCCGGGGGCCACGCCGTCGGCCACAAGGCCCAGGCCGGCGCGGTGCAGCCGCTGCGCTTTGTCAGCAACCCGGCCTTGCCCTTTCAAGGCAAGCCACCGCGCGACAAGACCGTTATCCGCCTGCCCAGTTTCGAGCAGGTCAAGGCCGACCCGGTGCTGTACGCCCACGCCAACCGGGTGTTGCACCTGGAAACCAACCCCGGCAACGCCCGCGCGCTGGTGCAGGCCCACGGCAGCGGCTCGTCCGCGCGCGACGTCTGGGTCAACCCCCCGCCCATCCCGCTGACCACGGCCGAGATGGACCACGTGTTCGACCTGCCCTACGCCCGCAGCCCGCACCCCAGCTACGCCGACGAACACGGCCGCCACGACGGCGCCACCAAAATCCCGGCGTGGGAGATGATCCGCTTCAGCGTCAACATCATGCGTGGCTGCTTCGGCGGCTGCACCTTCTGCTCCATCACCGAGCACGAGGGCCGCATCATCCAGAGCCGCTCGGAAGACTCCATCATCCGCGAACTGGAGGACATCCGCGACAAGGTCGAGGGCTTCACCGGCGTCATCTCCGACCTGGGCGGGCCCACCGCCAACATGTACCGCATCGGCTGCAAAACGCCCGAAATCGAGGCCGCCTGCCGCAAGCCTTCGTGTGTGTACCCGGGCATCTGCTCCAACCTCAACACCAGCCACGACCCACTCATCAAAATCTACCGCCGCGCGCGGGCGCTCAAGGGCATCAAGAAGATCCTGATCGGCTCCGGCCTGCGCTACGACCTGGCGGTGAAAAGCCCCGAGTACGTCAAGGAACTGGTGCAGCACCACGTCGGCGGCTACCTGAAGATCGCGCCCGAGCACACCGAAAGCGGTCCGCTGTCCAAGATGATGAAGCCCGGCATCGGCAGCTACGACCGCTTCAAGCAGATGTTCGAGAAGTACAGCGAGGAAGCGGGCAAGAAGCAGTACCTGATCCCGTACTTCATCGCCGCCCACCCCGGCACCAGCGACGAGGACATGATGAACCTCGCCCTCTGGCTCAAGCGCAACGGTTTCCGCGCCGACCAGGTGCAGACCTTCTACCCCAGCCCCATGGCCACCGCCACGGCCATGTACCACACGGGGCTGAACACGCTCAAGGGCATCCACCGCGACGAGCGCGCCGAGCGGGTGGACATCGTCAAAGGCGACAAGCGCCGCCGCCTGCACAAGGCGTTTTTGCGCTACCACGACCCGAACAACTGGCCGCTGCTGCGCGAGGCCTTGAAGCGCATGGGCCGTGCCGACCTGATCGGCAACGGCAAGCAGCACCTGATTCCCACCTTCCAGCCGCTGACGGATGGTGGCTACCAGAGCCCGCGCCGCACCAATTCCACGCCGTCGGCCAAGCCGGGCGGCGCCCCGGCCGCTGGCGCAGGGGGGCGCACCGCCAAGGCACCGGTGCGCGGCCAGTTACTGACGCAGCACACCGGCCTGCCGCCGCGGGCCGGTGTGACCGGGGCGCCTGGCAAGGCTCCGACCAAATTGCGCAAACCCCAGGGGCGTTGAGTCCGGTGGATTGACACAGTCGCCGGTCAGAATCGCGCCCATGCCGCCTGTTTTCCAAGCCCCCCTCGTCGTCCGCGGCCTGCTGCTGCTCATCTTGCTGGCCGGGGTGGTGTTCTTTCACGGCTTCCTGGTGCCGGTGCTGGCCGCGCTCACCATCGGCTTTGCCAGCTGGCCGCTGTACCGCCGCCTGGTGGTCCGTTGCCACGGCCGCACCACCTGGGCCGCCAGCCTGGCCCTGTCGGTGGTGCTGGGGGTGCTGGTGGTGCCCCTGGCGCTGGCCCTGCACTACGCCGTCCGCGAGGCCAGCGTCTGGTTCGACTGGCTGGTCCGCGCCAACCGCCATGGCGCCCCGGTGCCCGACTGGATCCGCGACCTGCCCGTGGTCGGTGAACAACTGGCCCACTATTGGCGCGAACACCTGGGCGAACCGCAGGCCCTGGGCGAATGGATCCAACTGCTCAGCGGGCAGCACCTGGGCAATATTTACCGCACGGTGCTGGCGGCCACGGGCGACCTGTTCGGCCTGCTGCTCTTGCTGCTGTTCATGCTGATCACGCTGTTCTTCGTCTACAAAGACGGTGCCCGGCTGGTGCAGCAGATCGACCAGGTGGGCGAGCACCTGCTGGCCGAGCGCTGGCAGCGCTTTTCGCGGGTGGTGCCGGCCACCGTCAGCGCCACCGTCACCGGCCTGAGCCTGATCGCCATGGGCGAGGGCGTGGTGCTGGGCGTGGCCTACTGGATCGCAGGCGTGCCCTCGCCGGTGCTGCTGGGCGTGGTCACCGGTTTCATGGCGCTGATTCCGGGCGGCGCGCCGCTGGCCTTCACCCTGGTCTCGCTCTACCTGGTGGGCGCGGGCCAGGCCGTGGCCGGCGCGGGGCTGTTCGTCTGGGGCACGGTGGAGCTGTTCATCGTCGACAAGACGCTGCGCCCGCGCCTGGTGGGCGGGCCGGTGAAGCTGCCCTTCCTGCCCACCTTCTTCGGCCTGGTCGGGGGGTCAAGACCATGGGCATCGTCGGACTGTTCGTCGGGCCGGTGCTGATGGCCTTGCTGGTGTCGATCTGGCGCGAATGGCTGCGCGGCATGGCAACCGAGTCGCCCCCGCCGCCCTGACGCTGACGCCGGCCCGCCGAGCGCTGCCCCTAAAATCGGCGCATGGCTTTGTTCACCGATCCCAGTTCGGTCACCCACGGCATCCAGCTGGCCGTGGCTCCCGTGTTTTTGCTGACGGCGGTCTCCGGCATGATCGCCGCCGTGGCCGGGCGCCTGTCCCGCATCATCGACCGCGCCCGCGTGCTCGAAGACCGTCTGAAGCAGTCCAGCGACCCGGATTTTGCCGACACCGCCCGGCAGGAATTGGGGCGGCTGCGCCAGCGCGGCCTGATTGCCAACGGCTCCATCGCCTGCCTGACGCTGTGCGCCTTCCTCATCGGCCTGACGATCCTGCTGCTGTTCCTGGGCGAAACCACCGGTTTCGAGGGCAACCGCGCCGCCATCGTGAGTTTCATGGGCGGGGTGCTGTGCTTCATGCTGGCGCTGGCTTGCTTCCTGGCCGAAACGCTGCTGGCGACGCAGATCCTGAATTTCGGGCGGCCCCCTCGGCGCTGACGGCCGGAGTCGCTGCGGCCGCCCCGCAGGGCCGAGGCCTGGAGGCGACTGCGCGCCACGCCAGCCCCCGGACTGGGTGTGGGCTGGCGGGCGGCTTTTGAGGCTTACTGGCCGAAGTCCAGCGGCAGGCCGACGTAGTTTTCGGCGATGGTGCGTGCGCCGTTCTCGCTGTGGATCAGGTAGTCCAGCTCGGCTTCCTGGAACTTCTGGCCGATTTCGCCGTTTTCCGGGAAGTGGTGCATCAGGCTGGTGAACCACCACGAGAAGCGCTCGGCGCGCCAGATGCGCTTGAGGCACTTCTCGGAATAGGCGTCCACGCCGGCTTCGGACTTGTCCAGGTAGAACTCGATGAGCGCGTTGGCCAGGTATTTCACGTCGGTGGCGGCCAGGTTCAGGCCCTTGGCGCCGGTGGGCGGCACGATGTGGCCGGCATCACCCGCCAGGAACATGCGGCCAAAACGCAGCGGCTCGGTCACAAAGCTGCGCAGCGGGGCGATGCTCTTTTCCAGCGACGGCCCGGTCACCAGGTGTTCGGCGGCCTGCGGGTCGAGGCGGCGCTTGAGTTCGTCCCAGAAGGCCTGGTCGGACCACTGCTCCACCTGGTCGGTCAGCGGCACTTGCAGGTAGTAGCGGCTGCGCGTCAGGCTGCGCTGCGAGGCCAGGGCAAAGCCGCGGGTGCTGTGCGCGTAAATCAGTTCGTGGTGCACCGGCGGCGTGTCGGCCAGCAGGCCCAGCCAGCCGAAGGGGTAGACCTTCTCGAATTCCTTGATCGCGCCTTTGGGCACGCTGGCGCGGCAGACGCCGTGGAAGCCGTCGCAGCCGGCGATGAAGTCGCACTCGATGGTGTGCGTCTGGCCGTCTTTCTCGTAGGTCACGCGCGGGTGGTCGGTGCCGTAGTCGTGCACCGCCACGTGGGCGGCTTCGTACACGGTGGGCAGGCCGGCGGCCTGTCGCGCGTCCATCAGGTCGCGCGTCACCTCGGTCTGGCCGTAGACCATGACCTGCTTGCCGCCGGTCAGCTTGGCCATGTCGATGCGGTGGCGCTGGCCTTTGAACAGCAGGTCGAAGCCGCCGTGCAGCAGGCCTTCGGCGTGCATGCGGGTGCCCACGCCGGCTTCGTCCAGCACGTCCATGGTCACCTGCTCCAGCACGCCGGCGCGGATGCGGCCGAGCACGTAGTCGGGGCTCTGGCGTTCAACGATGACGGCGTCGATGCCGGCCTTGTGCAGCAACTGACCGAGCAGCAGGCCGGAAGGGCCGGCGCCGACGATGGCAACCTGGGTGCGCATGGAAAATCTCCTGTGGGTGGAATGTGGCGCCGATCGTAGGCGCCGGCCCGGCCCGGCAGAAGTGGGGGTGTGCGGGTTTTGTGCGATGAACGAACGATTTGTGCGATGATCGCGCAATCTTTTGAGGCGACGCATCCGGGGGCCAGCGCCATGGCGATCGAAAAATCCGACTTCATCGAAGGCATGGCCAAGGGCATGGCGGTGCTGGAAAGCTTTGACACCGACCGCCAGCGCCTGAACGCCACGCTGGCGGCGCAGCGCACCGGTCTGACCCGGGCGGCGGCGCGGCGCCACCTGCTGACCCTGGCCCACCTGGGTTACCTGGAGAGCGACGGTGGCTACTTCTGGCTGTCGCCCAAGGTGTTGCGCTTTTCCGGCAGCTACCTGGCCAGCGCCCGCTTGCCGCGCGCCGTGCAGCCGGTTCTGAACCGGCTGGCGGCCCAGTCGCGCGACGCGTTTTCGGTGGCGGTGCTGGAGGGCGACGCGGTGGTGATCGTGGCACGCAGCGTCTCGCTGCTGGCCACGCACGGCGACGGCGACTGGGACGAGAGCAGCTCGCTCGGCCTGCCGGCGCCACGCGCCGCCGGGGTGCGCCTGCTGGCCCACGGTCTGCACCTGGGCGCGCGCCTGCCGGTGCACGCCACCTCCACCGGGCGGGTGCTGCTGGCAGCCATGCCGGGGCCGGCGTTCAGCGCCTGGCTCAAAGGCCGGGTGTTGCCGCGCCTGACGCCCCACACCGTCACCGAGGCCAAGGTCTTGCGCCAGACGGTGGCGGCGGTGCGCCAGGCCGACCACTGCATCGCCAGCGAAGAGCACGAACTGGGCGTGCACGCCGTGGCCGTGCCCCTGCGCAACATGGCGGGGGACACCGTGGCCGCGCTCAACGCGGTGCTGTCGCACAAGCGTTTGCAGTCGGGCGTGGTGCAGCGCGAACTGCTGCCCCTGCTGCAAGACGCGGCGCGCGAACTGAGGCCGCTGGTGTGAAGGGCGGAGCCCGGGTGTGGAGCGGGCTGCGGCCCGGCGTGCGCTGGGCCTGTCTGGCCGGGCTGCTGCTGTGGTGCGGGCTGGCCGGCGCGTGGGCCTCGGACCTGGACTGGGTGACCGGCCGGGTGGTGTCCATCCACGACGGCGACACCCTCAAGGTCTGGGACGGCGGCCAGCTGCACACGGTGCGGCTGGTGGCCATCGACGCGCCCGAACGCCGGCAGGCGCACAGCCAGCGCGCGCGCCAGCAACTGGCGGCGGCGGTCTGGCAGCGCGAGGTGCGGGTGTCCTACCGCAAGCGCGACCGCTACCGGCGCCTGGTCGGGCAGGTCTGGCGCGACGGTGAGGACGTGGGCCTGGCCCTGGTGCGCGGCGGCTGGGCCTGGCACTACACCGCCTACCAGCGCGACCAGTCCCTGGCCGACCGCCTGGCCTACGCCGCGGCCGAACAGGAGGCCCGGCAGCACCGGCTGGGCCTGTGGGCCGACGACGACCCGCTGCCGCCCTGGGCCTTCCGCCGCCAGGCCCGCGCGGCCCGCCCCTGACGGGGGTACAGTGGCGGCAGGTGGCTTGGGCGCCGTACATCCGCTCCAGCGCCATGGCCTGCACCGATGCCGATGCCGATGCCGATGCCGATGCCGATGCCGATGCCGATGCCGATGCCGATGCCGATGCCGATCGTGGGGCTACCCGCCGCCGCTGGTACCGGGTTGCATGGCGCCTGCAAACTTGATGATTTTTCCAGCGTTGAGGGCTAACCCTTTGTCGCGAAAAGCTTTTTTCAGTTGCCCCGAAAATCTGTGGGTAACTTTGTTGAAAACCCCTGAAAACCCCCGCCAAGGGCTTGTGCCACAAGGCCTCCATTGGCTTGCCCAGGTTTTGGGCAGGGCGTGGCGACCGATATGAATCAATCACTTAGCGCTGCCTGGCCCGCCCGCCCCAGATCGGTGGGTGTTCGCGCTGCTCCACTGGGGCGGGCCACGCGAGTGTGCATAAATGCCACCCGGATGGAACGGTTCTGATGAAAACGGTGTACCTGGCGGGCCCCGACGTGTTCTACCCCGACGCCCGCGCGCGCGGCCGGGCGATGCAGGCGCTGTGCCGTGCCTTCGGCTGCGAAGGCCTGTACCCGCTGGACGCCGCGGTGCTGGCCGAGGGCGGGGCGTTGTCCCATGCCATCTACACCGCGAACCGGGCCATGATCGACCGGGCCGACGCCGTCGTGGCCAACCTGCGCGATTTCCGCGGCCACGAACCCGACAGCGGCACGGTGTGGGAAGCGGCCTACGCCCTGGCCCGGGGCAAGCCGGTGGTGGGCTACCTGCCCGGTCCGCAGTCCCTGCTGGAGCGCATGGGCCTGCCCGCGGGGGTGGCGCAGGACGCCGAAGCTTGTGCCGTGGAGGACTTTGGCCTGCCCCTCAACCTGATGTTGGCGCACAGCCTGACGGCGGTGGTCCACGGCCCCGAGGCCGGGCACCAGGGCTTGCAGGCGGCCCTGGCGGCCTTGGCGCGGCACTGGGCCGCCCCCAGCGGGCGTGGTCAAGCTTGTGGATAAGGTGGGGGCGGAGCGGCCAAGTGCTTGTCGCGCCTGGAGTATTGGCGGTGTGCCGAAATTTTAAGCAGCAGCCAGCGGGTCGCGGCCCGGGGTCTTGCAGGTGACTCCCCGGCCGCTGCCGCGGGGGCCGCAGCGTCTATAGTGGGACGCCGTGCCCCACCACGACAGGAGACCGATGTGAGCCTTGCCGACCTGCTGCGCCGCCAGGCCTTGCTGGCGCCCGACGCGCCCGCCGTGTTCCACGGCGACCGCCCCTGGGCCTGCCACCGCGAATGGGCCGCCCGCAGTGCCGGCCTGGCCCAGCACCTGCGCG